>NZ_JBHTUV010000002.1:0-112167 GCF_042793475.1 Microbacterium sp. NPDC056569
CCCCCGTCGAGGTCGAGGTCGTCTTCTCGTACGCCTGATCGGCGACGCGAGCCACGAACGACAGAGAGCGGATGCTGCAGCCCCGGGCTGCAGCATCCGCTCTTCTCGTTCGCTACTTGACCTGCGCGGAGATCACCGACATGACGGCGGTGTCGGCGAGCGTGGTCGTGTCGCCGACCTCGCGGCCCTCGGCGACATCGCGCAGCAGGCGGCGCATGATCTTGCCGGAGCGGGTCTTGGGCAGCTCACCCACGATGTAGACGTCGCGGGGGCGGGCGATCGGGCCGATCTGCTCGCCGACCCAGAGGCGCAGGCTCTGCGCGAGGCCGTCGGGGGAGTGGGCGTCGAGGTAGGACTGCTTGATGATGACGAAGGCGACGACGGCCTGACCGGTGGTCTCGTCGGAGGCGCCCACGACGGCCGCCTCGGCGACGGCCTCGTTGCCGACGAGCGCCGACTCGATCTCGGTGGTCGACAGGCGGTGGCCCGACACGTTCATCACGTCGTCGACGCGGCCGAGCAGCCACACATCGCCGTCGTCGTCGAGGCGGGCGCCGTCGCCGGCGAAGTAGTAGCCCTGCTTCTGGAACTTCTCCCAGTAGGTCTCGACGTAGCGCTCCGGGTCGCCCCAGATGCCGCGCAGCATCGACGGCCACGGCTCGGTGATGACGAGGAGTCCGCCGTTGCCGTTGCCGACGTGCGTGCCGTCCTCGTCGACGACGTCGATCGAGATGCCCGGCAGCGGCACCTGCGCCGAGCCGGGCTTGGTCTCGGTGACGCCCGGGAGGGCGGAGACCATGATCGAGCCGGTCTCGGTCTGCCACCACGTATCGACGATCGGCGCGGTCTTGCCGCCGATGATCTTGCGGTACCACATCCACGCCTCGGGGTTGATGGGCTCGCCCACCGAGCCGAGGAGCCGCAGCGACGACAGATCGAACTGCTTCGGGATCGCACGGCCGAGCTTCATGAACGAGCGGATCGCGGTCGGGGCGGTGTAGAGCACGGTGACGCCGTACTTCTGCACGATCTCCCACCAGCGACCGGGGTGCGGGGCATCCGGCGTGCCTTCGTACAGCACCTGCGTCGCGCCGTTCGCGAGCGGGCCGTAGGTGACGTAGCTGTGCCCCGTGATCCAGCCGATGTCGGCGGTGCACCAGTACACGTCTGTCTCGGGGTGCAGGTCGTGTACGACCTTGTTGGTGAACGCCGACTGCGTGAGGTAGCCGCCCGACGTGTGGAGGATGCCCTTGGGCTTGCCGGTGGTGCCTGACGTGTAGAGGATGAACAGCGGGTTCTCGGCGGGGAACGCCTGCGCCTCGTGCGCGGCGGACGCCTGCGGGACGACGTCGTGCCACCAGAGGTCGCGGCCGTCGGTCCAGTCCACCTCGTTGCCGCCGCGCTTGACGACGAGCACGTGCTCGACGGTCTCCTGCGCGCCGGTGCCCCGGTCGGCCAGCGCGAGGTCGACGGCCGGCTTCAGCGGCGAGACCTTGCCCTTGCGGTAGCCGCCGTCGGCGGTGATGACGAGCTTGGCCCCGGCGTCGTCGATGCGGGCGCGCAGGCTGTCGGCCGAGAAGCCGCCGAACACGACAGAGTGGATCGCGCCGATGCGCGCGACCGCGAGCATCGAGGCCACGGCCTCCGGGATCATCGGCAGGTAGATCGCGACCCGGTCGCCCTGGCCGATGCCGAGGCCCTCGAGCACGTTCGCGAGGCGCTTGACCTCGTCGGTGAGCTCGGCGTAGGTGACGCGGCGCTCGTCGCCGGGCTCGCCCTCCCACAGCAGGGCGATGCGGTCGCCGTTGCCCGCCTCGACGTGGCGGTCGAGGCAGTTGTAGGCGACGTTGAGCTCGCCGTCGGCGAACCACTGTGCGAACGGCGGGTTCGACCAGTCGAGCACCTCGCTGAACGGCGTGTGCCAGTGGAGGTCGCGGGCCTTGTCGGCCCAGAATCCGAGGCGATCGGCTTTCGCCTCCTCGTAGAGCTCGGCCGTCGCGATCGCGTTGCCGGCGAAGTCGGCGGTCGGCGCGAAGCGCCGGTCCTCGTTGAGCAGGTGGTCGATCTGGCTGCTGGCGGTGTGCGTGACCGGGGTCTGTTCGCTCATGGGAGCGCGCTCCTTTGCGGGCTGTGTCGAGGCCGAGCGGTGTCGGCGAGTCTGCCAGGAAATGTACCCACCGCCGCCGGAACCGACTACCCCCGATAGTAGGGAGCCGCGCATGCATCGATCCCGACCGATATATCAGTGAGAATCCTCTCCTTTTCGTTTTGTCAGGACCCTTACCTCGCATATGCTGACCGGTGGCCGAACATCGATTCTGGCATTGCGGCACCCGACGTCACCCCCCGAATTCGGGGCCGCGCTTGGCGGCATCCCATTCCCCCCATGGGATGCCGCCTCCATTTGTTGGGAGCGGTCCCTCGGCCCGCGGGCGCCGGCTCCTCCCCAGCTCGCACCACGGCGCGGCTCTCCACGGATGACGGATTCTGCCGACAGGGCCGGGGCGCGCTCTCCGTAGCGTCGGAGCATGTCCGCACCGTTCGTCGTCCGTCGCCGTTCCGGGGCGGCGGGTGCGCCCGGTTTGCAGGCGAGACCGGATGCTGCGGCCCGGCCGGCGGCTGCGACGCCGTCCTCAGCGGTGGCCCGGCCGGAGATCGTCCCACCGGCGGGGGCGCCGCTGCCGACCGGGGGAGTGGCCGGCAGATGGGTGCCGCCCCGGGGCGGTGCGGCCCCCGTCGAGCGCTCCGACCCGGGGACCATGCTCGGACTCTCACGGGTGCCGGCGCCGCGGCATCCCGTCCTCGACCCGTTCGCGGCCTACCTCGACGACCCCGACGTCACGGACGTGTTCGTCAACGGCGCGTCGGGGCTGTTCGTCGATCGCGGAGCCGGCGTGGCGCGGGCGCGCGAGTGGCGTGCCACCGAGGAAGAGGTGCGCGACCTCGCCGTTGCGCTCATCGGCCTGGGCGGACGCCACATCGACGACGCCTCGCCGTGCGTCGACGTGCGCCTGGAGGGCGGGATCCGCGTGCACGCCGTGCTGCCGCCGATCGCGCCCGAAGGCACGGTCCTGTCGATCCGCGTGCCGCGCTTCGGCGCCGCGACGCTCGACGAGCTGCAGCGGACCGGCATGTTCGACGGGACCGCTCGCCGCCGGCTCGACGCGGCGATCGCCGGGCGCACGAACCTCCTGGTCTCCGGCGCCGCGGGAGCCGGCAAGACGACGCTCCTCGCGGCGCTCCTCGCGGCGGCGCCCGAGCACGAGCGGATCGTCACGATCGAGGACGTCGCCGAGCTCCGTATCGCGCACCCCCACCATGTGCGCCTCGAGGCCCGTCAGCCGAACATCGAGGGCAGCGGCGGCGTCGGTCTGGCGCGGCTGGTGCGGGAGGCGCTGCGGATGCGTCCCGACCGCCTGGTGGTCGGCGAGTGCCGCGGCGACGAGGTGCGCGAGCTGCTCTCGGCCCTGAACACGGGTCACGACGGCGGGGCCGGGACGGTGCACGCGAACGGCCTGCACGACGTGCCGGCCCGGCTCGAGGCGCTGGGCGCGCCGGCCGGACTCGACGACCGCGCGCTCGCGCGCCAGGCGGCGAGTGCGATCGGACTCGTCGTGCACGTGGAGCGAGGTGCGGACGGCTCCCGCCGCATCGCCGGGGCGGGTCGTCCCGTCGTCGACGCCGAGGGGCGTCTTGCCATCGAGGAGGAGCGATGGGACTCTCGTTGACGGCGTCGCGCCGACCCCCGGCGGCGTCGGCGCACATCGCCGAGATCGTGCTGCGGCTGGCGGTCCTGCTGCAGGCGGGGGTGTCTCCGGCCCGCGCATGGGAGCATCTCGCCCGCGCCGGCGATCCGGCCGCTCGGCACGTCGCCTCGGCGATCGGGCGAGGGGTACCGCTGCCCGAGGCGATCGCGACCGCGGGGCCCGGCGCGTGGCGCGAGGTCGGCGTCGCGTGCCAGGTCGCGCTGGTCGTGGGTGCGCCGCTCGCCGAGTGCCTGCGCGGACTGGCCGCTGCGCTGCGTGACGCGCAGGAGGCGGCCGACGACGTGAGGGTCGCGCTCGCCGAGCCCGCGGGCACGGCCCGGCTCATGAGCTGGCTTCCGCTCGTCGCGGTGGGGCTGGGCGCGGCGCTCGGCTTCGACACGTTCGGCACACTGTTCGCGAACCCGCTCGGACTGGCCTGCCTCGGCGGCGGGGCCGTGCTCATCCTCGCCGCCCACCGATGGACGAAGCGTCTCGTGCACGCGGCCGCGACGGCCGACGGCTCGCCCGGCCTGGACGCCGAACTGATCGCGATCGCGCTGAGCGGTGGGGTCTCGATCGATCGCGCGCGGACCGTCGTGCAAGACGCCCGCCGACGCGGAGCGGCGGCGGAGGGCGGCGGTCCGGACGCCAGCGCCGATCCGGACGCCGGCTCCGATTCGGACGCGGGCTCCGGTCCGGACGCGGGCTCCGGTCCGGGCGTGGGCGCCGGTCCGGGCGTGGCAGCCGCCGATCGGCCGCCCGGCCAGCTGGACGACGTCGACGCCGTGCTCGCGCTGTCGCGGACGGCGGGTGTGCCCGCCGTCGAGCTGCTGAGGGCTTCGGCCGCTGACGCCCGGCATCGCGCCCGTATCGAAGCCCGTCTGCGTGCCGCGCGGCTCTCGTCGCGGCTGCTCATCCCATTGGGTGTCTGCACCCTGCCCGCGTTCCTTCTTCTCGGAGTCGCACCGATGCTGCTCAGCGTCATGTCGACGATGTCGGTGTCGCTGTGAGGGCGCACACGCCCGCGCCGGCGGGGAGCCCCGCGGCCCGGCCGCGCGGCTTCGAACCCGCCGGCCACGATGCCGCCCAGACCGTGCCCGTCACCACGAATCCCTCGAACGGAGAAGCCATGTTCCTGTCGCACGCCGATCGCACCGTCCCCCCGCTCACCCGTCGCCGCGCCGAACGACTGTTCGCGTCACGCGGTGACGCATGGGCGGACGACACCGGGGCCGCGACGGCCGAGTACGCGATCGCCACGATGGCCGCCGTCGCGTTCGCGGGCCTGCTCGTCGTCATCATGAGGTCGGACGAGGTGCGCACCATCCTCACCGACCTCGTGCGCCGCGCGCTCACGGTGGCGTGATGCGGCCGCGGCTGGGCGACGACCGCGGGTCGGTCGTCGCCGAGTTCGCGGTCGCCCTCCCGGCCGTCGCCCTCGTGCTGGTCGTCGGTGTCGGCGTCCTCGCGGCGGCGTCCCGGCAGGTGCGTCTGCAGGACGCGGTGGCGGATGCCGCACGCCTGAGCGCACGCGGCGAGTCCGAGCAGCGCGTGCGCGACGCCGTCACGGCGACGGTGGCGGCAGCATCCGTCGACATCTCTCCGCGGGAGGATCTCGTCTGCGTCACGGCGTCCGCCCCCGCCCTGTTCGGACTCCGGGTCACTGCTTCCGGCTGCGCGCTGGCGGGTGGGCTGTGATCGCGCCCGGACGCGCGGCGGCGCGCCGCGCGAGCGGAGCGGGCTGATGGCGGGAACGGTGGCGGCCGCGGGAGTCGTCGCCGCGGCGGCCCTGCTCTCGGCAGGGGTCGCCGTCGCGGGTGCAGCGGCGGTCGCGGGGCAGCGGCTGGCCGCCGCTGCCGATGCCGGGGCGCTCGCCGCAGCGGACGCGGCATCCGGTGCGGTTCCCGGCGTCCCGTGCGATCGTGCGGCCCAGATCTCGGCGACATTCGGCGCCGAGATCGAGGCCTGCGATCTCGACGGGCTCATCGCGACGGTCACCGTCTCCGTGCGCCTCGGGCCGGTGACCGCGCAGGCGTCGGCGCGGGCGGGGCCACCGCCCTGATCGCGTCTCACAGCCCCTGCACCGAGAACTGGCGTGTATGGTTTGCGTCGAAGAAAGGACGCCCCCGTTGGCAGAAGGCAAGAAGCTCGTCATCGTCGAGTCACCGACGAAGATGAAGTCGATCCAGGGTTACCTCGGCGATGGCTACGAGGTGCTCAGCTCGGTCGGGCACATCCGCGATCTGGCGGACAAGCGCGACATCCCGGCCGACAAGAAGCAGGCCTATGGGAAGTATTCGATCGACATCGACAACGGCTTCGACCCCTACTACGTCGAGAGCGAGCGCGGCAAGAAGACGGTCGCTGAACTCAAGCGCGCGCTGAAGGGGGCGGACGAGCTCCTGCTCGCCACCGATGAGGACCGCGAGGGCGAGGCCATCGCGTGGCACCTGCTGCAGACGCTCAAGCCGAAGGTCCCCGTCAAGCGCATGGTCTTCCACGAGATCACCAAGGACGCGATCCAGGCTGCCGTCGGCAACACCCGTGAGCTCGACCTGGCGCTCGTCGACGCGCAGGAGACGCGCCGCATCCTCGACCGCCTCTACGGCTGGGACGTCAGCCCCGTCCTCTGGTACAAGGTGCAGCAGGGCACGTCGGCCGGCCGCGTGCAGTCGGCCGCGACGCGACTCGTGGTCGACCGCGAGCGGGAGCGCATGGCGTTCGTGTCGGCGTCCTACTGGGACATCGAGGCGCTCGCCGCACCCAACCGCCCGCAGGGTCTCGACGAGTCGTTCTCGACCCGCCTCGCCCGCGTCGACGGCGCGGTGCTCGCGCGCGGCACCGACTTCGACGACCGCGGCGAGCTGAAGAAGGCCGTGCTGGTCCTCGACGAGGCGCAGGTGCGCGAACTCGCCGCCGCGATCGAGGCTGCGGCCGAGGCATCCGTCACCGCTCTCGAGTCCAAGCCGGGAACCCGCAGCCCCAAGCCCCCGTTCACGACCTCGACGCTCCAGCAGGAGGCCGGCCGCAAGCTCTCGATGAGCGCCAAGCACGCCATGGGCGTCGCGCAGCGTCTCTACGAGAAGGGGTACATCACTTATATGCGCACCGACTCGACCGCGCTGTCGACGCAGGCCGTTCAGGCCGCGCGCGAGCAGGCGGTCGCGATGTACGGCGCAGCCTCGGTGCCGCTCAACCCGCGCAGCTACCGCAACAACAGCAAGAACGCGCAGGAGGCGCACGAGGCCATCCGCCCGTCGGGCGAGACGTTCCGCACGCCGTCCGAGGTCTCGGGCCAGCTCGACCGCGACGAACTGCGCCTGTACGACCTCATCTGGAAGCGCACCATGGCGAGCCAGATGTCGGACGCGAAGTACGAGACGACCACCGTGACCCTCGAGGTCTCGGCGGGCGGCCGCCGCGCCGAGTTCACGGCGTCCGGCACCGTGTACACCTTCAAGGGCTTCCTCGAGGCCTACGAAGAGGGGCGCGACGAGAAGCGCAGCGACGCCGACAAGAGCGACGACCAGGCGCTGCCGGCGATGGCGGTGGGCGACGTGCTGCGCTTGCGCGACGTCGAGCCCAAGGGCCACGCGACGAGCCCCAAGCCGCGGTACACCGAGGCGAGCCTCGTCAAGGCGCTCGAGGAGAAGGGCATCGGCCGCCCTTCGACGTTCGCGAGCATCATCGACGTGATCCTCAACCGCGGCTACGTCACCAAGCGCGGCCAGGCGCTCATCCCCAGCTGGCTCGCGTTCAGCGTCGTGCGCCTGCTCGAGCAGCACTTCGCGGACCTCGTCGACTATGACTTCACCGCGGCGCTCGAGGACGACCTCGACGCGATCGCGCGCGGTGAGCAGAAGCGCCAGGACTGGCTGCAGGACTTCTACTTCGGGGGAACCGACCACGTCGGCCTCCGCAACATCGTCGACAACCTCGGCGAGATCGACGCGCGGGCGCTCAACTCGACGCCGATCGGCGACGTCGCGACGCTGCGGTTCGGCAAGTACGGCCCGTACCTCGAGGTGCCTGACAAGGAGAAGCCGGATGCCGAGCCCCGGCGCGTCAACATCCCCGAGGACCTCGCGCCCGACGAGCTGACCCCGGCGCGCGCGCAGGAGCTCATCGACGCGCCCGTCGCGGGCGACCGCGTGCTGGGGGAGAACCCCGCCAACGGCAAGCTCGTCGTCGTGAAGGACGGCCGCTTCGGCCCGTACGTGCAGGAGAACGACCCGCCCGCAGCGGAGGAAGTCGACGAGGAGACCGGCGAGGTCGTCGCCGTCGGGCCCGAGCCGGCCCCGAAGAAGCGCGGCGCGAAGAAGGAGGCCGCGCCGAAGCCGCGCACGGCGTCGCTCTTCAAGTCGATGTCGGTCGACACGATCGACCTCGACACCGCGCTGAAGCTGCTGGACCTCCCGCGCACCGTCGGCCTCGACCCCGAGACCGAGGCGCCGATCACCGCGCAGAACGGCCGCTACGGACCGTACCTGAAGAAGGGCACCGACTCCCGCACGCTGCAGAACGAGCAGCAGATCTTCGACATCACGCTCGAGGAGGCGCTGGCCGTGTACGCGCAGCCGAAGTATGGCGCGCGCGGTGCGTCGTCGGCGCTCAAGGAGTTCGAGGCCGACCCCACGAGCGGCAAGCCGATCAAGCTCAAGGACGGCCGCTTCGGCCCGTACGTCACCGACGGCGAGACGAACGCGACGATCCCGAGGGGCGAGGACGCGATGGAGATCACGTTCGAGCGCGCCGTGCAGCTGCTCGCCGACAAGCGTGCGAAGGGTCCGGCGAAGCGCCCGGCGCGCCGCACGACGACGACGCGCAAGCCCGCGGCGAAGAAGTGACGGCCGCCGACGGCGCCGCGAGAGGGCTGTTCGTCACGTTCGAGGGCGGCGACGGCGTCGGCAAGACGACGCAGGCGGCGCTCCTCGACACGTGGCTGACGGATGCCGGGCGCACCGTCGTGCGCACGCGCGAGCCCGGCGGCACCGAGGTGGGCGTGCTCATCCGCGACATCGTCCTCCATCACCGGGGCGAAGTCGCGCCCCGAGCGGAGGCGCTGCTGTACGCCGCCGACCGGGCGCACCACATCGAGACGCTCGTGCGCCCCGCCCTCGCGCGCGGCGAGGTCGTGATCCAGGACCGCTATCTCGACTCGTCCGTCGCCTACCAGGGCGCGGGGCGCGTGCTCGGACGCGACGAGGTGCGCGAGCTGTCGCTGTGGGCGACCGGCGGACTGCTCCCCGACGTCACGGTGCTCCTCGACCTCGACCCCGCGTCGGCCCGCGAGCGGCTCGACGCCGACGACAAGCCCTTCGACCGCCTCGAGGCGGAGAAGGAGCACTTCCACGCCCGGGTCCGCGAGGAGTTCCTCGCGCTCGCCGCCGCCGAGCCCGAGCGCTTCCTCGTGCTCGACGCGGCGCTGCCGGCGGACGAGCTCGCAGCCGCCGTGCGGGCTCGTGTGGAGCCCCTCCTCGCATGAGGCGAACGCACGGCGTACGCACAGCCGGTGTCCGGCGCCACGGTTAGGCTGGTCGGCATGGAGCCAGTCGCCGCTGTCGCTGGGGCGTCCTCCGCGGAGGACGATCAGACGTTCCCCTGGGGCGACGTGTGGGGGCAGCCCGACGCCGTCGCGGCGCTCAGGGAAGCAGCATCCGATCCCGCGTCGATGACCCACGCGTGGCTCATCACCGGCCCTCCCGGCTCCGGTCGGTCCACGCTCGCCCATGCTTTCGCGGCAGCCCTCATCGCCGAGCCCGGCGACGAGCGCACCATGCAGCAGGTGCTCGCGGGCACCCACCCCGACCTCACCGCCCTGCGCACCGAGGGCGTGATCATCTCCATCAAAGACGCCCGTGCCCTGGTGGAGCGCTCGTACTTCGCGCCGTCGCTCGGGCGCTATCGCGTCATCGTGATGGAAGACGCCGACCGCATGGCCGAGCGCACCTCCAACGTGCTGCTGAAGGCGCTCGAAGAGCCGCCCGAGCGCACCGTCTGGGTGCTGTGCGCGCCGAGTGACGCCGACCTGCTGCCGACGATCCGCTCCCGTGTGCGCACGTTGCGCCTGCGCGAGCCCGATGTCGCCGACGTCGCCGACCTCATCGTGCGTCGCAGCGGGGTCGATCCCGCGATCGCCGAGCAGTCCGCCCGCCACGCCCAGCGCCACATCGGGATGGCGCAGCGACTGGCGACGGATGCTGCGGCCCGCGCCCGGCGCGATGCCACGCTGCGGGGCGTGCTCGCCGTACGCGGCGTGGGCGACGCGGTCGAGGTCGCCGGAGCGATCGTCACCGCGGCGACCGACGACGCGAAGGCCCTCACGGCCGAGCGCGACGAGGCCGAGCGTGCCGGCCTGCTGCGCACCCTCGGCATCGCCGAGGGCGGTGCGATCCCGCCCGCCGTGCGGTCGCAGCTGTCGGCGCTCGAGGACGAGCAGAAGCGCCGCGCCACGCGCAGCCTGCGCGACGGCATCGATCGCGTGCTCACCGACCTCGAATCGATGTTCCGCGACGTGCTGATGCTGCAGTTCGGTCGCGACACCGCGCTCATCAACCGCGAGCTCGAGCACGACCTGCGAGCGCTCGCCGCCGCGTGGACTCCCGAGCGAACGCTGACGGTGGTCGACCGCATCGGCGTCACGCGCGAGAACCTCGAACTCAACGCCGCCCCCGCGCTCGCCCTGGAGAGCATGCTCGTCACCGTCGCGAGCGGAAGGACCCCGTGAACCCGACCCGCCCCCGCAGATTCCGTCGCACGGTCGCCGTGCTGGCCGGCCTGGTCGCAGCATCCCTCGTCCTCAGCGGCTGCCTGTCCTCGATGATCCCGGACGCGGCTCCGCGCCCGACGTCGAGCAAGCCGGCCGACACCGGCGGCGTTCCCGCCGAGCTGCTGCCGTACTACGAGCAGACCCTCGACTGGTCGGGCTGCAACGAGACCTTCGACTGCACCACGGTCACCGCACCCCTGGACTGGTCCGACCCGTCGAAGGGCGACATCGAGCTGTCGGTGATCCGCCACCGCGCGGAAGGCACCACCGAGCCCACCGGATCCCTGCTGACCAACCCGGGCGGGCCCGGTTCCAGCGGCGTGGAGCTGATCCGCGACTCGGTGTCGTTCGCAGTCAGCGAGCCGGTGCGACGGCAGTTCGATGTCATCGGCTTCGACCCGCGCGGCGTCGGCGAGTCCACCGCGGTGACCTGTTACGACGCCGCCGACATGGATGCGTACCTGTTCGACATCCCCGAGGGCGCGCGCGGGACGGATGCCTGGGCGGACGAGCTCCTGGAACGCCACGAGGGATTCGCCGAGGCGTGCGACGCGAACAGCGACGGCATCCTGCCCTACATCACGACCGAGAACGCCGCGCGCGACATGGACCTGATGCGCGCCGTGCTGGGTGACGAGGAGCTGTACTACCTCGGCTACTCGTACGGGACGTTCCTCGGCGCGACGTACGCGAAGCTGTTCCCCGAGAAGGTCGGGCGACTCGTGCTGGATGGCGCCGTCGACCCGTCGGTCTCGAACCTCGACGTCAACGTGACGCAGGGGATCGGCTTCGAATCCGCGCTGCGGGCCTACATGGCGGACTGCCTCACGGACGACGAGTGCCCGTTCCGCGGCTCGGTCGACGAGGCGATGGCCGACCTGGGCACGCTCCTCGCGAGCGTCGACCGCGACCCGATCCCGAACGCCGACGGCCGCATGCTCGGTGCAGACTCGCTCATGACCGCGATCGTCTCCGCGCTGTACTCCCAGGACAGCTGGCCCTACCTGACGTTGGCGCTCACCGAGGTGCTCCAGGGCAACGCCGACATCGCGTTCCAGCTGGCGGACTTCTACTACGACCGTCTCGACGGCGCGTACATCGGCAACCAGACCGAGGCCTTCCGTGCCTACAACTGCATGGACTACCCGGCCGAGGGCACCGACGAGGCGCAGACCGCGGCGGAGGCCACGCTCGCGGAGCAGGCCCCCACGATCGCCCCGTACTGGTTCGGCCCCGACCCGTGCTCGGTGTGGCCGTACCCGCCCACCGGCGTGCGCGAGCCCATCGCGGCGGAAGGCGCAGCGCCCATCGTCGTGGTCGGCACCACGAACGACCCCGCGACCCCGTACGAGTGGTCGGTCTCGCTCGCCGACCAGCTGTCCTCGGGGGTCCTGGTGACCCGGGTCGGCGAAGGGCACACCGGGTACAACAAGGGCAATCCGTGCGTCGACGCCGCGGTCGAGACCTACCTCCTCGAGGGCACGCCACCCGAGGACGACCTGCGCTGCGGCTAGTCGCAAGACGTTTTCGCGCGACCTCCGAGATGGCCGCAAACCCTCACACGAGGTGGGCCCACGCGCCCCAGAGGCTCCGCGCAGCCCGAAGCGATGCGGGGAGTGGGCGTGGGGAGCATCCGTCCTCTCGCTCCGGAGCGCGGGGTCGTCAGCGGCGCAGGACGTGGCGCGCCAGCGCGTTGCCGAGGAACTGCACGAGCTGCACGATGACGATGATGACGAGCACCGCGGCCCACGTCACCGCCGGGTTGAACTGCTTGAAGCCGTAGACGATCGCGAACTCGCCCAGGCCGCCCGCGGCTACGGCACCCGCGATCGCGGTCATGTCGACGAGGGCGACGACGATGAACGTGTAACCGAGGATCAGCGGACCGAGGGCCTCGCGGGGGAGGAGGCGCAGAAGGATCCGCGACCGGCTCGCCCCCGTGGCGCGCGCGGCCTCGATCACGCCCGGCCGCACCGTGAGGAGGTTCTGCTCCACGATGCGGCTGATCGCGAAGAGCGATGCGATGGTGATCGCGAAGATGCCGAACTCCGGCCCGATGCCCGGGATGCCGAGGCTGCGCGCGATGGGCTGGACCGCGGCGAGCAGGATCACGAAGGGGATCGGCCGGAAGAAGTTCACGACCACGTTGAGCGTTCCGAACAGGAACCGGTTCGGGAACAGGCTGCCAGGTCTCGTCGCGTACAGCGCGATGCCGACGAGGAGGCCCGCGATGCCGCCGAAGACGAGACTCAGGGAAACGACGTACAGCGTCTCGGCCGTGGCGGCCCAGAGCTCTGGCAGAAGATCGACGAGCCTATCCACGGGCGTCCTCCTCGATCAGCGGTGCGAACGCCGAAGCGGCGTCGATGGCGTGCTGCACGGCATCCGCCTCTCCGGTCAGGGCGAGCGTGAGGTGCCCGAAGACGCGCCCGCCGATGTCGTTGATGCCGCCGTGCACGAGCTCGAACCGCACGGCGTGCGACGAGAGGGCGGCGAAGACGTCGGCCTGCGTGATGTCGCCGTCGCGGATCGTGAACGTCACGATGCGCCCGGGATGGCGATCGCGCAGGGTGCGGAGCTGGTCGCCGACCGGGACGTCCTCGATGATGCTCGCGACGAACCGGCGCGTGGCGGCGTGCCGCGGCGCCGACAGGACGTCGAACACCGCGCCGCTCTCGATGATGCGGCCGTTCTCCATCACGACGACGCGGTCGGCGAGGGTGCGGATCACGTCCATCTCGTGCGTGATCACGAGGATGGTGACGCCGAGCTCTTCGTTGATGCGCTTCAGAAGCGCGAGCACCTCCTGCGTCGTATCGGGATCGAGGGCGCTGGTCGCCTCGTCGGCGAGGAGGATGCGCGGGTTGGTCGCCAGCGCGCGGGCGATGCCGACGCGCTGCTTCTGGCCTCCCGACAGCTGCTCGGGGTAGCTCTTCGCCTTGTCGGCCAGGCCGACGAAGCGCAGCAGTTCATCCACGCGCGCGGCGATCTCTGCGCGCGGACGGCGGGCCACCTCGAGCGGGTACGCGACGTTCTTCGCGACCGTGCGGGAGTCGAAGAGGTTGAACTGCTGGAAGATCATGCCGATGTCGCCGCGCAGTTCCCGCAGTTCGCGCTCGCGCAGGTGCGTGATGTCTCGGCCGTCGATCTCCACGGTGCCCGCGGTCGGCGTCTCGAGCGCATTCACCAGGCGCAGCACGGTGCTCTTGCCGGCGCCGGAGTAGCCGATGATGCCGCACACCTCGCCGGCGGCCACGTCGAGCGACACGTCGTCGACCGCAGCGACCGGAGAGGCGTCCTTGGAGGGCGGCGGGAAGGTCTTGGTCACGCCGGTCAGGCGGATCAGGGTCATGGATGCTCCTCGGCGGAACGCGCACGTGCGGTCCGCGCGCACGAGGTGCACGCGGACCGCACAGACGAGTGCCGCGAAATGGCGGGTGTTACGAGTTGGCGCGGATGTCGTCCTCGACGTCGGTGAGCGACGCGACGAGCTCGTCGGCCGGGGTCTTCACCAGTACGGCGGTGCCGCCCGAGGCCTCGACGACGCCGTCCAGGACGTCCTGCGTGTTCTGGTAGATCTCGACGAGCTTGAGGTACGTCGGGTTGTCGGCGTCCTCGGCCTTCGCCGCGAAGATGTTGATGTACGGGAAGGCGCTCGGGTCGGCCGGGTCGTCGGTGGCGATCGCGTCCTCGGGGGTGAGGCCGGCGTCGGCGAGGAAGTCGTTGTTCACGATCGACGCGGCGACGTCGGGGAGCGAGGTCGCCGTGAAGGCGGCGTCCAGCGCCTCGACCTTCACCTTGGACTCCGGCAGCACGTCGGCGACGGTCGAGAAGACCGAGCCGCCGTCCTTCAGCTCGATGAGGCCGGCCGACTGCAGCACGAGCAGGCCGCGCGCCTGGTTCGACTCGTCGTTGGGGACGGCGACCGTCGAGCCCTCGGGGATGTCGTCGGCGGACTCGTACTGCGACGAGTACAGACCGAGCGGGTAGATCGCGGTGGCGCCGATCGGCTGCAGGTCGTCGTCGCTCTGCACGTTGTACGTCGCGAGGTAGATGATGTGCTGGAACTGGTTGAGATCCAGCTCGCCTGCCGAGAGGGCGGGGTTCGGCTGCGTGTACTCGCTGAAGTTGACGAGCTCGACCTCGATGCCCTCGTCCGCCGCAGCCTCCTTGTAGGTCTCCCAGTACGGGTCGCCGGAGTCGACGACGCCGATGCGGACGACCTCGTTCTCGTCGGAGGCGCCGGCGGCAGCATCCGTTCCGGTCCCGGCGCAGCCGGCGAGGAGGAGGGCGAGAGGAAGCGCGAGTGCTGCTGCTGCGGTGAGCTTCTTGGACGTGGACATGTGAGTGCTCCTGTGGATCGAGGCCCGTCTCGGGCTTGTGACCGCGCGCACGATCCACGGACCGCGCACGCTTCGTCGCGGACCGGGTTCGAACCTACGTCGACGTCACGCAACATCTCGAACCGGGATGTAATACGTCGACACCGAGTCCGCCGCAAAGCGGGATCGAGTCCGGAACGGATGCCTCGGCCGCCGTGGTTCGCGAGCACCGACGAGACCCTGTAAGATCGTTGCTTGTGCGTCGCGCAAGCGAGGCTCGCCACCTTAGCTCAGTCGGCAGAGCGAATCACTCGTAATGATTAGGTCAAGGGTTCGATTCCCTTAGGTGGCTCAGAACCGGAAGCGGCCGCGGACAGCGGCCGTTTTCCGTATGCGAAGGAGGGTGTGCGGTGCCTCAGGCGATCGACGCCCTCGCTGAGATCTTCTCGTGGATCGGGTTCGGCGTCGGCGCCCTCCTCGCCGGCGTCGCGCTCATCATGTATCTGTTCGACGGCACCTGGGTGCCGGCGCGCGCTGTGGTCGAGACCGCTCCGAGCGGCCGGCTCGTCCGCTGGTTCGACGAGGACGGCGGTGTCGGGGAGGCCCACCTCACCCACGAGCAGGACCACCGCATCGGCGACGCCGACATGGCCGACATCTTCGTGCGACGCGGATCGCACAATCGGATGCGGCTGACCCAGGGGTCGCCCGCCGTGCGGGCGGTCGCACGCCTCGCGGGTGGGATGCTGACGCTCGGCGTGGTCGCGCTCGCCACGTCGCTCGTGATGCTCTTCGTGCGCGGCTGATCCCACGGATCCCCGCGCCGCTACGCGACGGCCAGCATGCCGCCGGCGGCGAGGGCGAGTCCGAGGCCCACCCACTGCACCGCCGCGACGCGCTCGCGCAGCACGATCGCGGCGAGGAGGATCGTGCCGGCGGGATAGAGCGCGGTGAGCGCCGACACCACGGCCAGGTCGCCGGTGCGCAGCGCGAACAGCGCCAGGGCGTTGGCGGCGGCATCCGCGATCCCGCATGCGATCGCCAGCCACCATGCCTGACGCGTGGTCGTGATGACGCGAGCGAAATCCGACGTGGGGTGCTCGAGGTCGGCGTGTCCGCTGGGCGTGGCGCCGAGGGGGAGCCCGTCGGCCTTCAGTGCCGACCGGGCGCGTTCGCCGCGGCGCAGCGCCGAAAGTGCCAGCACCCCGACGATCACGCCCGTCACGACGCCGCTCGTCGCGCGACTCGTCACCAGCGGGACGAGGCCGCTGTCGGCGGAGGTCTGATCGAGGACGATGAGGAACGCGCCGATCGCGAGGCCCGCGCCCACCGCCATCGCGAGGCCTCGGGCGCTCGGGCGCACGATCCTCTCGCCGGGGATGAAGCCCACGAGCACGACCGCGACGAGCGCCACGCCCAGTCCCGCGTACCCGATCGGCGCCAGGGCGTCACCGTTCACCAGCAGCCCCCACAGCATCGGCGCGACGGCGGAGACGACGGCGGTCAGCGGCGACAGGATGCTCATCGGGCCGATCGCGAGGCATGCGTACAGCAGCGCGATCGCGACCACGCTCACGATGCCGCCGAGCACGCCCCACGCCACATCGGGCGCCGACCACACCCCGCCGAACAGCGGCTGGGCGACGAGCAGCGCGGCGAGGCCCGCGACGGCGGCGACAGCGGTGACCGCGATGGATCGCAGGCGCCGGGCGGCGAGTCCGCCGAGGAAGTCCGCCGCCCCGTACACGACGGCCCCGACGAGGGCGATGGCGGCTGAGAGCATCGCGACCCAGCTTAGGAGCGGCGCGAGGCCGAGTGACGGCGTGGTTCGCACCGAAATGGTCGAACGAGACGCAATTCGCTAGATAAGCTAGCGATATGACCTCGCCTCACCACGCGAACCGCCGCACCTCCGGCTGGCTGCGAATCGGCATCCCCGCGCTCCTCGTGCTGCTCTGGCTGGCCGCGGGATCGATCGGCGGTCCCTACTTCGGCAAGGTCGACGAGGTGTCGAGCAACGACCGATCGTCGTTCCTGCCCGAGAGCGCGGACGCGACGCAGGTCAACGGGAGGCTCGCGGACTTCCTCGGCGGCGACAGCATTCCCGCGGTCGTCGTCGTCACGGGCGACGGCGAGCTCTCGGAGGACGACATCGCCGACGTGCAGGCGCTCTCCGAAGACATCGCCGACGTCGAGGGGGTGCAGGAGGACGTGTCGCCGCCGATCCCGTCAGACGACGGCGAGGCCGCGCAGATCTTCGTGCCCATCGACGCCTCGGGCGAGGTGGGGCCGACCGTCGAGGAGATCCGCTCGCTCGTCGCCGACGATCTCCCGGCCGGCCTCGAGGGCTGGGTCACCGGCCCCGCCGGCTTCACCGCCGACCTCGTCGAGGGCTTCCTGGGGATCGACGGCCTCCTGCTCGGCGTCGCGCTCCTCGCCGTGTTCCTGATCCTCGTGATCGTCTACCGGTCGCCGCTGCTGCCGATCCTCGTGCTCCTCACCTCGGTGTTCGCGCTCTGCGTGGCCCTTCTCACGGTCTGGTGGCTGGCGTACGCCGGCATCGTGGTGCTCAACGGCCAGGTGCAGGGCATCCTCTTCATCCTCGTGATCGGCGCGGCGACCGACTACGCGCTGCTGTACGTCGCCCGGTTCCGCGAGTCCATCGCGACCGGGACGACGAAATGGGATGCTGCGCTCTCGGCGTGGCGCGGAGCGTTCGAGCCCATCCTCGCCTCTGGCGGCACGGTGATCGCGGGCCTCCTGTGCCTGCTGCTCTCGGACCTCGCGACCAACCGAGCCCTCGGCCCGATCGCGTCCATCGGGATCGTGTTCTCGATGCTGTCGGCGCTGACCTTCCTGCCGGCGCTGCTCGCGCTGTGCGGACGCGCGGCGTTCTGGCCCTTCATCCCGAAGGAGCCGATCGCGATGATCCCCGACGACCTCACGCGGCCGGTCAAGGGCCTCTGGCCGCGCCAGGCGCGTTTCGTCGCCCGCCACGCCCGCATCGTGTGGATCGCGTGCACGATCGTGCTGCTCGCCGGCGCCGTGGGCATCACACAGCTGAAGGCCGACGGAGTGCCCACAAGCGACCTCGTGCTCGGCGCCTCCGAGGCGCGCGACGGCCAGGAGGTGCTCGCCGAGCATTTCCCGGCGGGCTCCGGGTCACCGGTCTACGTGATCGTGCCCGAAGAGGACCTCGCAGACACGGTCCGCGTGCTCGGGGCGTCGGACGGCATCGAGTCGGTCTCCGCCGCGTCGGAGGACTCGCCGACGGGACAGGCGCAGGTCGAGGTCGAGGACGGCGAGCCGGTGTTCACCGCGGTCGGCCCGCCCGGCACCCCTGCACCCGAGCCGACCGTCTCGGACGGCGATGTGCTCGTCATCGGGACGCTGACGGATGCTGCCGACTCCGTCGCCGCGGAGGACACGGTGCGCGAACTGCGCGCCGACCTCGCCGAGACGCTCGGCGCGGACACGGCGCTCGTCGGCGGCGAGACGGCGACCGACATCGACACGAACGACACGTCGACGCGCGACCGCACGGTGATCATCCCGGTGATCCTCGTCGTGATCCTCGTCATCCTGATGCTGCTGCTGCGCTCGATCCTGGCCCCCGTGCTCCTCATCGGCACCGTGATCCTGTCGTTCGCGACGGCGCTGGGTGTGAGCGCGCTGGTCTTCAACGAGGTGTTCGGCTTCCCGGGAGCGGATCCCGCCGTGCCCCTGTACGGCTTCGTGTTCCTGGTCGCGCTCGGGGTGGACTACAACATCTTCCTGATGTCGCGCGTACGCGAGGAGTCGCTCGTCCACGGCACGAGACCCGGCATCCTCCGCGGCCTCGTCGCCACGGGCGGGGTGATCACGTCGGCGGGACTGGTGCTCGCGGCGACCTTCGCGGCGCTCGGCGTCATCCCCATCCTGTTCCTCGCGCAGATCGCGTTCATCGTCGCCTTCGGCGTGCTGCTCGACACGTTCGTCGTGCGGTCGCTCCTGGTGCCCGCCCTCTCGTACGACATCGGCAAGGCGATCTGGTGGCCCTCGAAGCTCTGGCGACGCGATGCCGGCGCGGCACCGGCGGGCAGCAACTCCGCTTCGATCGGAGCCTCCGAGCGCGAAACGTCGCCTGCGGCGGATTCAGGCGGAGTTGCGACACATGACGAGCCGCTGCCGGCCGAGACGGATCCCGAGCTCGTGGCCGGGGATGGCCATCCGCTCACGCGCGAGGAGTACAGGCGTACGCTCGAACCATGAGCAAGGCGCTGTTCATCGTCGACGTCCAGAACGACTTCACCGAGGGCGGTGCGCTGGGAGTGGAGGGCGGGGACGCCGTCGCGCAGCGCATCTCGGAGTTCCTCGTCACGCACGCGGAGGAGTACGCCGTGATCGTCGCCTCGCGCGATTGGCACCACGCCGAGGGCGACAACGGCGGGCACTTCCACCCGGAGCCCGACTTCGTCGACACGTGGCCGATCCACTGCGTGAGCGGCACCGACGGTGCCGAGTACGACCCCGGCTTCGATACGACGGCGGTGACCCACCACGTCAAGAAGGGACAGGGCAAGCCCGCCTATTCGCTGTTCGAGGGCACCACCGACGACGGGGTGACGGTCGCGCATCTTCTCGAGGAGCACGGCGTGGTCGACGTCGACATCGCGGGCATCGCGACCGATTACTGCGTGCGCGCGTCGGCACTCGACGCCATCGAGCACGGCCGGCACGTCCGCATCCTCACCGACCTCGTCGCGGGCGTCGCCGCCGAATCCAGCGACGCGGCGCTGGCCGAGCTCGCGCACGCCGGTGCCGAGCTGCGGTCATCGGGACTCGCGGACGGTGACTGAGCCCCGGCCGCTGACGGCCGAGAGCGTGCGCGCGGCGCTCGAGGGCGCAGCATCCGTCGACGAACGCGCCAAGATCGAGCGGCGCATGACCGACGGGCGCACCGAGGTGATCGGGGTGCGCATGGGCACCGTGTTCGACATCGCGAAGGCGAATGCACGGATGCCGCTCGCCGAGGTCGACCGGCTGCTCGACTCCGACGCGTACGAGATGCGGATGGTGGCGGTGTCGATCCTCGACTTCCAGGCCCGGACGAAGGGCGTCGATCGCGCGGCGCTGTACGAGCTGTGGATACGGCGGCTCGACCGGATCGACACCTGGGACTACATCGACCGCTCCGCGCCCCGCGTCGTGGGCCTCCACCTGCTCGACCGCCGGCGCGACGTGCTGTTCGAGCTCGCGCGGTCCGACGACCGCTGGCACCGCCGCGCGGCGATCACCGCGGCGTTCTCGATCATCCGCGCGCGCGACCTCGACGACCCGCTCGCGCTGTGCGAGATCCTCGCGGACGACCCGGAGCACCTGGTGCAGACGAACGTGGGGATCGCGCTCCGCGAGATCGGCCGCGTCGATCCCGCGCGGCTGGAGGAGTTCCTCGCACGTCGCGGCGACGACCTCAGTGCCCATGCGCGACGCACCGCCCGCACCGCGCTCGCCTGACGCGGGCGACCCGCTACTCTCGGGCACGTGACCGAGATCCGCCCCCTCGCCCCTGCCGACCGCGACGCCTGGCTCCCGCTGTGGCGCGGCTACATCGAGTTCTACGAGTCGGAGGTCTCGGACGAACAGACCGCGCTGACCTGGAACCGCCTCCTCGACCCGCAGTTCCCTATCCACGGAGCGGTCGCGACGGACGAGGAAGGTCGTGTCATCGGCTTCGTGCACTGGCTCACGCACGCCGCCACGTGGTCCGCGGCGCCCTACGTCTACCTCGAGGACCTCTTCGTCGCCCCCGACACGCGCGGCACCGGCGCGGGGCGCGCCCTCATCGCCCACGTGTCCGACTGGGCGCGCGAGCACGACGCCGCGAAGGTGTACTGGCTCACGCAGGAGGCCAACGCCACCGCGCGAGCGCTCTACGACCGCGTCGCGACCCACACCGGGTTCGTGCACTACGAGATCGGGCTCGGCCGGTGAGCGAGGCACCCGCGGGGCCGACAGGCGGGCGAGCGGTGGACATCACCGTCACCGTGGCGCTGATCCTCGTCGCCCTCGGCATCTCGGTGTTCTTCTTCTTCGCCGCGCTGCTGTGGGCGATGGGAGGCAACGACAACAGCGGGGCCGTCGCCCTCGGCGGCTACACCCCGCTCGCCCTCACGGTGCTCGGCGCGTTCGCGGGGATCGTGGCGCTCGCCCGTCGTCGCACCGCGTTCTGGTACCCGCTCGGCGCCCTCGTGCTCAGCGTCGTGGTGTGGTTCATCGCGGGAGCGCTTGTCCGCTGACCGCCGTCAGGCTCGCTTCCGGTCTCTCCGGGCCAGGAAGATCACGAAGCCCAGCGCCACGAGCGCGGTCAGGCACAGCAGGCTGAGCCCGATCGTGTAGCTGTGGGCTTCCGCGTTGTACGTCGCGCCCATCACGAGCGGCGGGAAGTAGCCGCCGAGTCCGCCGGCCGCGCCGACGATGCCGGTGACCGTGCCGACCCGTTCGGCGGGGGCGCGCTGCGCCACCCACGTGAACACCGCGCCGGTGCCGAGGCCCAGGAAGAGCGCCATCAGCACGAACGACGCTCCGGCGGCGAGCTCGGGCGGCGGCTGCAGCGCGATGACGACCGCCATGGCCGCGGCACCGCCGAGCGAGATGCAGAGCACGGTCGCCGGTCCGATGCGGTCCGAGAGCCAGCCGCCGACGGGACGGGCGATCACCGCCGCGATCGCGAAGCCCGCGGTGCGGGCGCCGGCGTCGGCGAGGTCGTAGCCGTAGACCTCCTTGAGGTAGGTCGGCAGGTAGGTCGAGAAGGCGACGAAGCCGCCGAACGTGACGGCGTACAGGAACGCCATCTGCCACGTGACGGCGAGCTTCGAGGCTGCCTTGAGCTTGGGCATGACGGGGGCGGTGTTCGGCTTCCACAGCGGCGAGTCCCGCATGAACAGCCACACGATGACCGCCACCACGAGGAGCGCGCCGGCGATGATGAGGTGGGTCGCGACGTAGCCGAACCAGGCCACCATGCGGGGTGTGAAGAACGACGACAGCGCGGTGCCGCCCATGCCGGCGCCGAACAGGCCCGTGGCGAAGCCGCGCTTGGCCGGCTCGTACCAGGCGTTGACGAAGGGGATGCCGATCGCGAAGGTCGTGCCCGCGATGCCGAGCAGGAACCCGAACGCGATCATGAGCGCGTACGACCCCCACACGCCCGCCAGCGCGACCAGCACGACGGGAACGGCCGATGCCGCGGTCAGGATCGTGAACATGAGGCGACCGCCGAAGCGGTCGGTGAATGCGCCGGTCAGGATGCGGCCGAGCGACCCGACCAGCACGGGGGTCGCGATGAGGAGCGAGGCCTCGGTCGAGGTCAGCCCCATCTCGGCGGTGTACTGCACCGCGAGCGGCGCGACCATGTTCCACGCCCAGAACGTGATGGTGAAGGCCAGCAGGGCCAGCAGGAGGTTCTTGGTGCGGCCGGGCAGCTCCTGAGTGCCGGTCGCGGCGGTGGCTGCAGCATCCGTGGTCATGGTCGTCCTCCTGTCTTGCGTGTCGTCGTCGAAGCCTTGCGGTCGGGGGTGCGATCGGTGGTGCCCACGGGCGCCCAGCCGCGGCGGATCCCACGCGCCGTCGTCGGCCGACCGTCGCGCGAGCGGTAGACGATGTACGGGCGGAACAGGTAGTGCACCGGCGCCGTGAACGCGTGGACCAGCCGGGTGAACGGCCAGATCATGAACAGCACCATGCCGATGACGGTGTGGATCTGGAAGTCCAGCGACGCCTCGCTCATCGCCGCGATGTCCGGCTGGAACACGAACAGCGACCGGAACCACGGCGCCACCGTCTCGCGGTAGGTCGTCTCGTGCGGCGGCCCGATCACGCTCAGCACGGTTGTGGCGAGCCCCGCGACGATCGCCGCCACCAGCACGATGTACATCGTCTTGTCGTTGTTCGTCGTCGCCATGAACACGGGACCGGTGGTGCGACGGCGGTAGATCAGGATGCCGACCCCGACGAGGGTCGCGAAGCCCGCGACAGTGCCGAGCCCGAGGGCGGCGAGGTGGTACATGTCCTCCGAGACGCCGAGTGCGTCGGTCCACGCCTTGGGGATCACGAGACCCACGACGTGTCCGATGATCACGACGAGGATCCCGAAGTGGAAGAGCGGAGAGCCGATCCGCAGCAGCCGCGACTCGTAGAGCTGCGACGAACGCGTGGTCCAGCCGAACTGGTCGTAGCGGTAGCGCCAGATCGTTCCGCCGACGAGCACCGCCACCATGACATAGGGGAGGATGCCCCACAGGAACAGCTCCATCAGCGCCTCCCCACCGGCTCGAGCGGCAGCAGCCGCGGGTCGTGGGCGTCGAGCCCGACGTACTCGCGGGGCGGCCCCGCCGCCGCCATCGCCATCGCCTGCTGTCGGTCGGCGGGAGAGCGCCCGGGGAGTGTGTCGCACACGGCGGCCACGACGCCGGCGTACGGCGATCCGCGTTCGGCGAGGGCGATGCGGATGAGCTCGAGGCTCGGCCGGTACTCCTGCAGCAGCGCCGCCCCCTCGCCGGGCGCGTGGCGGGCGAACTCGAGCACGAGCGGCAGGAAATCCGGCAGCTCACCGGTGCCGTCGATCGCGAGGCCCGCCTCGCGGTACCGGCGCTTGAGGTCGGTGAGCACCGCGCCGCGCCGGCGCGTGTCGCCGTCGGTCCAGTAGCTCAGATACAGCGCGTGCCGCCGCGACATGTCGAACGTGTCGACGTACGCGGTCTGCACCTCGGACGCCGAGGTCTTCGCCCACCATTCGAGCAGAGGGGCGAAGGATGCTGCGGCCCGCGGCGACGTCTCCCTCAACGCCTGGCCGATCAGGGCCGAAGAGCCGAGAACGCCCTCGTCGGGGTAGCTCAGGCACAGCGACGCCGCCTGGTAGACCACCCGGACGTTCACGACGAGCCCCCGGGCCCCGCATCCGGTGTCGAATCCTTCGGAGGGAAGAGACCCGGGGGCGCGCCGTTGCCGTCCCAGTTGAGCAGGTTCACCCGGCCGCGCAGGGACTCGCCGCTCGCGGCGGCATCGGAGGTCTGGCGCTCCTTGAGGGCGTGGAAGGTCTCGACCGCGACGGGCACGGGTCGGCCGCTCGCCTCGCCGAACATGCCCGGCTCGTTGCCGTACGGGCCGCCGTCGAAGTCGAGCGAGCAGCCGAGCTCTTCGAGCTCGTGCGCCCTCTCGTAGTGCGCCGTCGGGATGACGTAGCGGTCCTCGTACTTCGCGATCGCGAGCAGCCGGTACATCGCGTAGATCGACTCGCCGGTCATGCCGACGGCGGCCGGGATCGACTCGTCGCGCTCCCGCTCGAGCGTGATGTCCCGCAGGTACGAGCGCATCGCGGCGAGTCGCCACAGCACCCCCGTGATGATGTCGGTGTCGCCCGCGGTGAAGAGCTCGGCGAGGTACTCGACGGGGATGCGCAGCGCCTCGATCGCGCCGAACAGCGTGCCGGCGGCCTCCGAGTCGTGGCCCTGGTCACGCAGGAGGTCGACGATCGGCGACAGCGGCGGGATGTACCAGACCATCGGCATCGTGCGGTACTCGGGGTGAAGCGGCAGCGCCACACGGTAGGTCTTCGCCAGGGCGTAGACGGGTGAGCGGCGCGCGGCATCCATCCAGTCCTCGGGGATGTCGCCCTGCGCGCGGACCGCCGCGATCACCTCGGGGTCGTCGGGGTCGAGCATGAGGTCGAGCTGCGCCTCGTACAGATCCTTCGGGTCTGGCGTCGACGCCGCCTCCGTGACGCGGTCGGCGTCGTAGAGGAACAGGCCGAGGTACCGGAGGCGCCCGACGCAGGTCTCGGAGCAGACCGTGGGGATGCCGACCTCGAGCCGCGGATAGCACATGGTGCACTTCTCGGCCTTGCCGGTCTTGTGGTTGAAGTAGATCTTCTTGTACGGGCAGCCCGTGATGCACTGACGCCAGCCGCGGCAGCGGTCCTGATCCACGAGCACGATGCCGTCCTCGGCGCGCTTGTAGATCGCACCCGATGGACACGACGCCATGCACGACGGATTGAGGCAGTGCTCGCAGATCCGCGGCAGGTAGAACATGAAGGTCTTCTCGAACTGCAGCGTGATCATGTCTTCCGACTCGCGCCGCACGCGCTCGACGATGGGGTCGAGATGACCCATCTCCGAGGCTCCGCCGAGGTCGTCGTCCCAGTTCGCCGACCAGGTGATCTTCGTGTCTTCGCCGGTGATGAGCGACTTCGGCCGCGCGACCGGGAAGTCGTCGCCGAGGGGTGCGTCGATGAGCGTCTCGTAGTCATAGGTCCAGGGCTCGTAGTAGTCCTCGAGCTTCGGCTGCACCGGCGACGAGAAGATCGTGAGCAGGCGCTTCAGCCGGCTGCCGGTGCGCAGCGACAGTCGCCCGCGCTTGTTGAGCGTCCAGCCGCCGCGCCACTGGTCCTGGTCCTGGTAGCGCCGGGGGTAGCCCTGACCGGGCCGCGTCTCGACGTTGTTGAACCAGACGTACTCGGTGCCCGCCCGGTTCGTCCACGCCTGCTTGCACGTGACCGAGCACGTGTGGCACCCGATGCACTTGTCGAGGTTCATCACCATGCCCATCTGGGCCATCACGCGCATCAGAACACCACCTCCTGGCTGCGGCGGCGGACCGTCGCCACCATGTCGCGCTGGTTCCCCGTCGGGCCGAGGTAGTTGAACGTGTACGACAGCTGGGCGTACCCGCCGATCAGGTGCGTGGGTTTGACCAGCAGTCTCGTGACGGAGTTGTGGATGCCGCCGCGCCGGCCGGTCGCCTCGGACTTCGGCACGTCGATCGTGCGCTCCTGCGCGTGGTGCACGTAGACCACGCCGGTCGGCATGCGGTGCGACACGATCGCCCGCGCCACGAGCACGCCGTTCGAGTTCACACACTCGACCCAGTCGTTGTCGGCGGCGCCGATGGCCGCGGCATCGGCCGGACTCATCCAGACCGTCGGGCCGCCGCGCGAGAGCGACAGCATGAACAGGTTGTCCTGGTACTCCGAGTGGATCGACCACTTCGAGTGCGGCGTGAGATAGCGCACGACGACCTGCTGCGCTCCGTCGGGCCCGAGCTTGGGCTCGCCGAACAGCCGGTGCATGTCGAGCGGCGGGCGGTAGATCGGGAGAGCCTCGCCGAGGTCGCGCATCCACGCGTGGTCGAGATAGAAGTGCATGCGCCCGGTGAGCGTGTGGAAGGGCTTCAGCCGCTCGATGTTGACCGTGAACGGCGCGTAGCGGCGTCCGCCCGTCTCGGATCCCGACCACTCCGGCGAGGTGATCACCGGCACCGGAGCCGCCTGCGTCATCGCGAACGTGATGCGCTTCTCCTCGGAGCCCTCCGCGAGGTCGGCGAGCGGCTTGCCCACGCGCTTCTCCAGGGTGCGGAACCCCTGCGACGCGAGCTCGCCGTTCGTCGTGCCCGAGAATGCCAGGATCGCCTCCGCCATCTTGACGTCGGTGTCCATCGCCGGCCGTCCGTCGGCCGCGCCGCCGAGCATGACGCCGTTCTTCTCCGCGAGCCGACCCACCTCGTGCGACACGTCGTACGTGACGTTCTTGATGGTGAAGCCGAGCTTGTCGGCCAGCGGACCCACGGCGCCGAGCTTGTCGGCGATCGCGGTGTAGTCGCGCTCGACGACCGTGAACTGCGGCATCGTCTTGCCTGGGACGCCGGCGGTGTCGCCGCGCGCCCAGTCCCGCACCTCGCCGCCCGGCTGCGACGTCTCGCCCGGGGTGTCGTGCTGCATCGGCACCGAGACCAGGTCTCTGCGCGTGCCGAGGTGCGTGCGCGCCTGCGCCGAGAACTCGAACGCGATCGCGTGGAACAGGTCGAAGTCGCTCCTCGCCTCCCACGGCGGGTCGATGGCCGGTGTGAACGCGTGCACGAACGGGTGCATGTCGGTCGACGAGAGATCGTGCTTCTCGTACCAGGTCGCCGCGGGGAACACGACGTCCGACAACAGCGTCGTCGAGGTCATGCGGAAGTCCGCCGACACCAGCAGGTCGAGCTTGCCCTCGGGGATCTCGTCGTGCCATTTCACGTCGTTCGGGCGCACGCTCGCCTCGTCGGTGGCCATGACGTTGCTGTGGGTGCCCAGCAGGTACTTGAGGAAGTACTCGTTGCCCTTCGCGCTCGATCCCATGAGGTTCGAGCGCCACAGGGTGAGCAGGCGCGGCCAGTTCTCGGGGGCGTCGACGTCGGCGATCGCGGGCTGCAGGTCGCCGGACGCGAGCTTCGAGGCGACGAAGGATGCTGCATCCGCCGCCTCGCCGTTCGCCACCGCCGCGTCCGCCTGGTCGGCGAGGTCGAGCGGATTGACGTCGAACTGCGGGTAGAACGGCATCCACCCGAGCCGCGCGGACTGGGCGATCGTGTCGGCCGTGTGCATGCCGGCGAGGTTGCCCTCGGCCAGCGGCGACGCGAGCGCATCGGCGGAGTAGCCGTCGAAGCGCCACTGGTCGGTGTGCATGTACCAGTAGGCGGTGCCGATCATGGTGCGGGGTGGCCTCGACCAGTCCAGGGCGTTCGCGAGCGAGAGCCAGCCCGTGATCGGCCGGCACTTCTCCTGGCCGACGTAGTGCGCCCAGCCTCCGCCGTTGCGCCCCATCGAACCGGTGAGGATCAAGAGCGCCAGGATCGTGCGGTAGGTCGCGTCGCCGTGGAACCACTGGCAGATGCCGGCGCCCATGATGATCATCGACCGGCCGTTCGACTCGATCGCGTTCGCGGCGAACTCGCGTGCGATGCGCGTGCATGCCTGCGCCGGCACGCCCGTGATCTCCTCCTGCCACGCCGGCGTGTACGGCGACTCTGCGTCATCGAGCCCGGTCGGCCAGTCGCCCGGCAGCCCGTCGCGCGCGACGCCGTACTGGGCGAGCATCAGATCGAGGACGGTCGTGACCAGGACGCCGCCCACCCGCGTCGCCGGGACTCCCCGGCGCAGCACCGCGCCCTCGCCGTCGGCGGAGTCGAAGCGGGGGAGGAGCACCTCGACCGCCTCCGGCGCTGCGGTCGCGGCGGGGAGATCGGCGATCGACAGCGCCGGCTCCACGCCCTCGAGGTCGAGATTCCAGCGGCCCTCGCCCGACGCGGCGTACCGGAACCCCATCGAGCCGTTGGGCACGTGCGGAGCGGCGGTCGCAGCATCCAGCACCACCGTCTTCCACTCGTCCTCCGGGGTGTCGCCACCGAGGTCCTTCGACGTGAGGAATGTGCCGGGCACGTAGGCGCCGTTGCGCTCGGTGAGCCGCACGAGGTGGGGCAGATCGGTGTACTGACGCCCGAAGTCCGCGAAGAACGGCACGCGGCGGTCGACGTAGTTCTCCTTCAGCACCACGTGGCCCATCGCCATCGCGAGGGCGGCGTCGGTGCCGGCCTGGCACGGCAGCCACTCGTCGGCGAACTTCGTGTTGTCGGCGTAGTCGGGGCTGACGGTGACGACCTTCGTGCCGCGGTAGCGCACCTCGGCCATCCAGTGCGCGTCGGGGGTGCGGGTGACGGGCACGTTCGAGCCCCACATCATCAAGTAGGTGGCATCCCACCAGTCGCCCGACTCGGGCACGTCGGTCTGGTCGCCGAACACCTGCGGGCTCGCGACCGGCAGGTCGGCGTACCAGTCGTAGAACGACGTCATCACGCCGCCGACGAGCTGCGTGAACCGCGTGCCGATGCAGTGCGACACCATCGACATCGCCGGGATCGGCGAGAAGCCGGCGACGCGATCGGGGCCGTACTCCTTGATGGTGTGGACGTAGCCGGCGGCGACGAGCTCGACGGCTTCGCGCCACGACGCGCGAACCAGTCCGCCCTTGCCACGGGCCTGCTGGTAGCGTCGGCGGGTCTCGGGGTTCCTCGTGATCTCGCCGAAAGCCTCGACCGGGTCCTTGCCGAGCTTCTTCGCCGTGCGGAAGTCCTCCAGCAGAACGCCGCGCACGTAGGGGTAGCGCACGCGCGTGGGGGAGTAGGTGTACCAGGAGAACGCAGCCCCGCGGGGGCACCCGCGGGGCTCGTACTCGGGACGGTCGGGTCCGACGCTCGGATAGTCGGTCTCCTGGGCCTCCCAGGTGATGATGCCGTCCTTGACGTAGACCTTCCACGAACAGGAGCCCGTACAGTTCACGCCGTGCGTCGACCGCACGACCTTGTCGTGACTCCACCGGTCGCGGTAGAAGGCGTCGCCCTCGCGCCCGCCCTCGAGGAACGCCGCCCGGTGATCGGGGGTCTCGTCCCACCTCGTGAAGAACCGCCCTGCGGCCAGCAGAGCATCGGAAGCCGGACCGTCCACACCGATCTGGGGCGTCATGTCTCGGACCCTAGCGAAGGGTCCGGCGGGTGCACCAGAGGGGTGGGATGCCTTTTCCCGGGCGTTCAGCCCGGGATTCGAGGTGGGCCCCGTGGGGCTCGAACCCACGACCCGCGGATTAAAAGTCCGATGCTCTACCGACTGAGCTAGAGGCCCTCGACGACAAGCCTACTTGCCGCACGCGCCCACTCCCGCCGGATCAGCCCTTGCCCTTGCCGTTGCCGCCGCTGTTGCTGCCGGGGCCGTTGCCCTTGCCGTTGCCGTTGTTGTTGCCGGGCCCGCTGTTGTCGCTGCCGCTGTTGTCGCTCCCGCCTCCGCCCGTGTCGGCGGGCGGCGCCTCGTCCGGGGTGACCTGCTCCGCGGGTACGTTCGCCGGGGCCTCTTCGACCGGCTCCTCCTCCGCCGGTGCGGGCGAATCCTGCTCCTCCACCGGTGAGGTCGGCACCGGTCCCGGTTGCTCGGACCAGACGTTCGAGAGCCACACCGTGCCGAGAGCGAGTCCGAGCACGAGCAGCGCCGCGGCGACCGCTCCGACGACGAGCACGCGGCGCGAGGGTCGGTGCGGCTCGTCTGGACCGGATGGGAGGAGCAGAGACGCGGCGTCCGTGTCCGCCGAGGTCCGCGCAGCGACGCCGGCCGTGCGAGCGTCGCGCCGGAGCGCCCCCGGCGCGACGGGCGGCGATGCGGGGGCCGGCTGGGGAAAGGCCCGCGTGGGACCGGTGACAGGCGTCGCGACCGGAGCTGCGATGGGCGCCGTCGAGGGATCGGCGTTCTCGCGGGCGATGGTGTTCTCCATCGCCGCCAGCCGTGACGCCGCGGCCACGACCTCGAGCGCGGCAGGCCGGTCGTCGGGGCGGATCGCCGTCATCCCGCGCAGCAGTCCCTGCCAGGACGGGTGCAGCGACTCGGGGATCTCGGGCGCCGCAGACAGCCGCGCCATGACGGTGCCGATGCCCTCGGCGTCGCCGAACGGGCGTTCCCCGGTGAGCGCCTCGATCAGCAGCAGTCCGAAGGCGTAGATGTCGGCGGACGGTGCCGGTGCCACTCCGCGCGCCTGCTCCGGCGCGACGTACGCCATCGTGCCGACGATGACGCCCGGCGTCGTCACGCGGGCCGAGTCCATCAGGGAGGCGATGCCGAAATCTGCGAGCTTCGCGCGCCACTCCCATCCCGGCCGCGGTGACGCCCAGAGAAGCACGTTCGAGGGCTTGATGTCACGGTGCACGACCCCGTGGTCGTGCGCGACGTGCAGCCCCTCGGCGATGTCGATCGCGATCGACGCGACGACCCGGGGATCGACGGGACCGCGTGCGATCAGCTCGCGCAGGGTGATGCCGTCGACGTGCTCCATCACCAGGTAGCTGACGTCATCCGTGCCCACGCGCGCGTCGAACACGGTGACGAGCGAGTGATGGCTGAGCGAGGCGAGGAGCGTCGTCTCCGACAGCGCCCGTTCGACGGAGCCGATGGCGTCCGTCGGCTCACGGAACACCTTCACGGCGACCGACCGCTGGAGATGGGTGTCGTCGGCGCGGTACACGCGTGCCATGCCGCCCTCGCCGATCCGTTCCCGCAGCAGGTAGCGGTCGTCCAGGAGCTCGCCGGTGGAGAGCTCTCCGGACGCGAGCAGGTCAGTCACATGTCCTCCCACCCGATGCCCGCACCCCTCCGGCGCCGCACCGGGCCTTCATCCACGGTACGGACTGGGACGTTCGCTCACAGAGGGGTTGACGCGCCGCGGCCGACGTGCAACGGCACGACGAGACCGCCGGCGCACCTCGCAGGCGCCGGCGGTCGCGCCGCCCCCCGGTCGCCGGCCGAAGCCGGCGTTCGGTCACTGCGCCGGAGGCATCAGGACCGCGTCGATGAGGTACACGGTGGCGTTGGCGGTCTGCACGCCGCCGCAGATGACGTTGGCGTCGTTGACCATCCACATGTCGCCCTCGCCGGTGACCTCGAGGTCGGCACCCTGCACCGTCGTGTGGGTGCCCGCGATGTCGGCCGGCTCGATCTGCCCGGGAATCACGTGGTACGTCAGGATCGACGTCAGCGTCTCGGTGTCGGTCTTGAGCGACTCGATCGTGGCGGGGTCGATCGCGGCGAACGCGTCGTCGACCGGTGCGAACACCGTGAACTCGTCCCCGTTGAGGGTGTCCACGAGGTTGACCTCGGGATTGAGCTGTCCGCTCACGGCGGCGGTGAGCGTCGTCAGCATCGGATTGTTGGATGCCGCGACAGCGACCGGATCGGCCGACATGCCCTCGATCGAGCCGTCGCCGTCCGGCACGGCCTCGGCGTACGCGGCGCAGCCGGGGCCGACGAGGTTCGCGGCGGGATCGGCGGTCATCGGCTCCTCGCTCGCCTCCATCGAGGGCTCGGACGGTGGGGTCGACGGCTCCGCGGTCGATCCGCCCATCGAACAGGCGGACAGCGCGAAGGTCGCCGCGACGGCGAGCATCAGCCCTGCCGACGCGCGCTTCCCGGTGATGCGAGACATGTCTTCCTCCTCTGTGCGGTCGTCCGACCGCGGTGTGCGTGCCCCCGGTGCGGGGAGCGTGCCGCAGGAGCGGCTACACGGACTGTTCGGAGGGCTCGTCGCATCGGATTGGAGATCGGACGGAACGGATGCTGCGGCCCGGGGCCGCAGCATCCGTTCCCTGTCGCGGCAATCCGAAGGCGAACGAGGTGCGAACAACCTGCGACGCACGAGGGGGGACGCATGGAGCTCGTCATCATCGGTCTGCTGGGCGGACTCATCACGGGGATCTCGCCGTGCATCCTGCCGGTGCTGCCCGTCATCTTCCTCACCGGGGGCGCGCAGTCGGCGCGCGTCGACGGCGACGCGCCGTCGGTGTCGCGCTGGCGTCCCTATCTGGTGATCGCGGGCCTGATCACGAGCTTCACGCTCGTGACGCTGCTCGGCTCGCTGCTGCTCGGCGCGCTCGGCCTTCCGCAGGACGTGCTGCGGTGGGCGGGCATCGCGGTGCTCGTGCTGATCGGCGTCGGCCTCCTCGTCCCGCGGTTCGAGCAGGTGCTCGAGAAGCCCTTCCAGAAGCTCGCGCGCCGCACCGAGGTGCAGAACCGGGGGAGCGGCTACGGTGTCGGGCTCGCCCTCGGCACGGTGTTCGTGCCCTGCGCCGGGCCGGTGCTCGCCGCCATCATCGTCGCGGGTTCGACGGGGCGGATCGACGCCGGCACCGTCGTGCTCACGGTCTCGTTCGCGGTCGGCGTCGCCATCCCGCTGCTGTTCTTCGCTCTCGCCGGACGAGGCCTGATCGAGCGCATCCGGGCGTTCCGCACCCGCGAGCGCGGCTTGCGCATCGCCGCGGGCATCGCGATGCTCGCGCTCGCCGTCGGCCTCGTCTTCAACGTGCCGCAGCTGCTGCAGCGGCTCGTGCCCGACTACACCGCGGGCATCCAGCGCGAGCTGACCGACAACCCCGACGCACGCCGCGCGCTCGATCTCGGCGGCCTCGTCACCGACGAGAACAAGGACCTCGACCGGTGCACGAACGGGGCGGGCGAGCTCGAGTCCTGCGGCACCGCCCCGAGCATCCGGGGCATCGAGGCGTGGCTCAACACGCCCGACGGCGCGGCGATCGATCTCGAAGACCTCAGGGGCGAGGTCGTGCTCATCGACTTCTGGGCGTACTCGTGCATCAACTGCCAGCGCAGCATCCCGCACGTCGTGGCCTGGGAGGAGGCCTACGGCGATGCAGGGCTCCGGGTGATCGGCATCCACTCGCCCGAGTACGCCTTCGAGAAGGATGCCGGCAACGTCGCGGCGGGCGCGAGGGGCTTCGGGATCACCTACCCGGTCGCCCTCGACAACAGCCTCGCGACGTGGACGAACTACCGGAACCGCTACTGGCCGGCGCACTACCTGATCGACGCCGACGGCATCGTCCGCCACATCGCGTTCGGCGAGGGGAACTACGCCGCGACCGAGAAGCTCATCCGCGCGCTCCTCGAGGACGCCGACCCGGATGTCGCGCTGCCCGACCCCACGGAGATCGACGACGAGACGCCCGACGCCGCCACCCGCACGCGGGAGACGTTCCTGGGCTCGTCCAAGGACGTGAACTACGGCGGTGAGGGACCCTATCGCGCGGGAGACGGCGACTATGCGGTGCCCGCGGCGCAGCCCGACGACTCGTTCGCGCTCGACGGCTCCTGGCACGTCGCGTCGCAGTACGCCACGCCCTCGGGCGACGGCGGTGGCGGCATCCGTCTGCGCTTCCATGCCGAGGAGGTGCGCATGGTGCTGGCGGGCGAAGGCGAGGTGCGCGTGCGCCTCGACGGCGGGAGCGGAGAGACCATCGCGGTCTCCGGGACGCCGCGTTCGCACGCGGTGGCGCAGGGCACGACGGGCGGCGTCCACGTTCTCGACGTCGAGGTGTCGCCGGGGGTGGAAGTGTACTCGTTCACCTTCGGGTGAGGACACGGCCGCTCGGAGTGAGGTGCGTGAGGCATGCTGGAAGACATGGTGATCGACGGGATCGACGTGCCGGAGGACGGCACCGAGCCCGTCGACCGCATCGCGGAACTGCTCCGGCGCGTCGCCGGCGGCGACCAGGTCGCTTTCGCCCGCTTGTACGACCTGCTGTCTCCTCGCGTGTTCGGTCTCATCCTGCGCGTGCTCGTCGACCGTGCGCAGAGCGAGGAGGTGCTGCAGGAGGTCTTCCTCGAGCTGTGGCAATCCGCTGCGCGCTTCGCTCCGAACAGAGGTCAGGGAAGATCGTGGGTTCTCACGATCGCGCACCGCCGGGCGGTCGATCGCGTGAGGTCGTCGCAGGCGTCGAGCGATCGCGACGTGCGCGCGGGGTTCCGGGACCTCGACGTCGCACACGACGGGGTCTCGGAAGAGGTCGAGCTGCGCATCGAGGGGGAGAAGGTGGCGGCCGCGCTGTCGGAGCTTCCCGATGCCCAGCGGGAGGCGCTGACCCTCGCGTACTACGGGGGTTACAGTCAGAGCGAGATCGCGGCCCTGGTGGGGGCTCCGCTGGGGACGATCAAGACGAGGATGCGGGACGGCCTGTCGCGCCTCCGGGCCGAGATGGGGGTGACCGCGTGATGGACGAGCAGGAGTTCTCCGAGCTCGCCGCCGGCGCTGCGCTGAACGCGCTGTCACCCGCCGACCGGCGCGCGTTCGAGGCCGCGCGCCGCGAGCACCCCGAATGGGAGCACTGGATCGAGACGGATGCTGCCACCGCCGCCGCGCTCTCCGACACCGTCTCCGATGCGCTGCCCCCGCTGACGCTCCGCTCGACGCTGCTGTCGCGGATCGCGATGACGCCGCAGCTGCCCGCGATGGACGCGGCGGTGGCCGCCACTGCGGAACCCGTGGACCGCTGGACCCCGGCTCCTCCGCCTGCCGCCGATCGGCCCGACGATCAGCCGGCTGCCGAGACGCCCCCGCCGACGGCGGTGATCCAGGCGGTCTCGCGGCGGCGCTGGACGCGCGGCATCCTCGCGCTCGCCGCGTGCATGGTGCTCCTCGTCGCGCTCGGGCTCGCCGCCGTGCAGATCAACGAGTACGTGAACCGTCCGGCGGAGATCGTCGCGCTGCAGCAGATCGAGGATGCCCCCGACGCCCAGTCGGCGACGGTCGACATCACCGACGGCGGCTCGGCGACGGCGCACTGGTCGGAGTCCGTCGGGAAGGTCGTGCTGGTCTCGCAGGGGCTGCCGCAGATCGCTGACGAAGAGAGCTTCGAACTCTGGTTCGTGCGCGACGGCGCCGCGGTTCCCGCCGGGGTGTTCGAGCCGACCGGCGGCACGACGACGGCGCTGCTCGAGGGCGCGATGGAGCCCGGTGACATGATCGCGGTCACGGTCGAGCCCCAGGGTGGCTCGCCGACGGGGGAGCCGTCGTCCGAGCCGATCGTCGCGATCCCGACCGCCTGACGCCCCTGCGACGCCGCCGATCCCGGTAGCGTGAGGCCGTGGCATCCGTCCCCCAGACGACCCAGACCCTCGCGCACCTGCGCCGCGCGCGCGACCTCATGGACCGCGACTACGCGCAGCCTCTCGACGTGCCGACGATGGCGACGAAGGCGCTCATGTCGCCGGCGCACTTCTCGCGCGAGTTCAAGGCGGCGTACGGCGAGACCCCGTACGCGTATCTCATGACCCGGCGCATCGAGCGCGCCATGGCCCTGCTGCGCGAGGGCATGTCGGTGACGGATGCCTGCACCGCCGTCGGCGCGACCTCTCTGGGCTCGTTCAGTTCCACCTTCACCGAGATCGTGGGCGAGACCCCGAGCTCGTACCGTTCGCGGCCGCACGACGCCGCCGAGGCGATGCCGCTGTGCGTCGCGAAGATCCTCACGCGCCCGACCCGCTACGCCTGATCCGCAACCGAGCAGGATCGGAGAAGCGCGCGCGGCGACGCGGCCGTAGCGTGGCAGCCATGACGAACATCGCCCTGGCATACAGCCCCATCACCGTCGACGACGTCGATGCCGCCATCCCGTTCTACCGAGACGGACTCGGCCTCGAGGTCGTCAACGACGTCTCGTACGACGGGCACCGCTGGGTGAGCTTCGGCTTCCCCGGCCAGCCCGGCCTCTCGCTCGTCGTCTCGGACCCGACCGCCGGACGCTCGCCCGAGGATGGTGACGCGCTGCAGCGCCTCGTCGTCAAGGGATCCGGCCCCGGACCCTACGTCTTCACCACCAGCGACCTCGACGCCACGTTCGAGAAGCTGCGCGAGTTCGGCGCCGAGGTGCTGCAGGAGCCCAAGGAGCAGGGCTGGGGCCCGCGCGACGCGGCATTCCGCGACCCGGCCGGCAACCACATCCGCATCAACCAGGGCTGAGACAGGGCGCGACCGTGTGCCTTCCGTGGGTCGCCGCCATGCAGCGCGAGCCCGTTCTCGTGGCGGCGAGTAGCCTGGACGGAATGAGCGACTCGTCCAGGGAGTTCCACAAGCCCGTCCGCCGACCGGCCGAACTCTTCGACCGGGTGTTCTCCGCGGAGGATCCGGCCGAAGTCTCCCGTGTCGCGCACACGACTGCGCACGCCCTGCTCGCCCGCGTACGGGCCGACCCCGACGGCACCGTCGTCGACCGGCTCGTCGCCTTCACCGACGAGCACGGCATCGACGACCTGGCCGAGCTGTGGTCGCGGTCGCCCGCGAAGACGCTTCCTGGGGCCCTGTGGCGGCTGTACCTCGTGCAGCTCATGATCCACGACGACCCGCGCACGGCCGCGCTCCTCTACGAGCGCGGCCGTGCCGAGCTCGCCTCCCCCGACGACGTGGTGGCCGGCGCGCCGTCGCCGGCCGGGCCGGAGGAGCTCGTCGCCCTCGTCGACACCATCCTGCGCGGGCTCTTCGAGGGCGACTTCGCGGTGGCGCTCGACCGCGCGGCGGCGTTCTGCCGCGTGCAGGCGTCTGGTGCGACGCACGTCGCCGACGACTACGAGGCGACCGAGCCCGACCGGGCGTCCGCCTTCACCACCCGCGCGCTGCGCCTGTCGGACTACGCCGCCGACCTCACGGCCTGCGCGGCCCTCTGGCGCCGCGACTCCCTCACCTGACCTGAGGCGCGTCGCGCGAGCCCTCCGACTCCGCAACCGGTCTTGGCGACTCGCCAAAATGCGCCGGGGCATGAAAGTGCCGGGCCGCAGAACGCCTCTCGGCGCGGCGCCGCTCGAAGCGGCAAATTTTGGAGCCCGGGGTTACTGCGGCCCGGCCGATCCAGTGTAACCGAGTCCGGGAGCGTGGCATTCCCGAACGCCTAAGCTCGGGGTCATGGCCTTGCGTTTCGCGCTCGTGATCGAGCCCGCGGCATCCGACGATCCTCGCCCCGATTTCGCCGACTCGTTCCGGGTCATCGATCCGTCCGCGCCGGCGCTCAGCGTCGGCGAACTGAGCACGCAGCGCGGCGACGGCATCTTCGAGTCGATCGGGGTGGTCGACGGCCACGCGCAGGAGACCGAGGCGCACCTCGAACGACTCGCGCACTCGGCACGGATCTGCGACCTTCCCGCGCCGAACCTCGAGCAGTGGCGGCAGGCCGTCGCCGTCGCCGCCCGGCACGCGCCGAGCGACGGGGAGGGCGTCGTCAAGCTCATCCTGAGTCGCGGCGTCGAGCACGGGCCCGCACCGACCGCGTGGGCGACCGCCACGGCGGCCGCCGACAACTCGATCGCCCGCGAGAGGGGCGTGCGGGTCGTCACGCTCGACCGTGGATACGGCATCGACACCCCCGCGCAGGCGCCGTGGCTGCTCCTCGGCGCCAAGACCCTGTCGTACGCCGTCAACATGGCCGCGATCCGCGAGGCGAAGCGCCGCGGCGCCGACGATGCCATCTTCGTCACCTCCGACGGCTTCGTGCTCGAGGCGCCCACGGCATCGCTCATCCTCCGCATCGACGGGCGCTTCGTCACACCGGCGCCCAACGGCGGCATCCTCCACGGCACGACGCAGCTGAGCCTGTTCGCGCACCTCGAGGGGCACGGGCACGAGACGCGCTACGAGGTCCTCCCGACGAGCGCGCTGCGCGAAGCCGATGCCGCGTGGCTGGTATCGAGCGTGCGGCTCGCGGCGCCGATCAGGGCGATCGACGGCATCGAGGTGCCGGTGGACGCCGAGCTCACGGCATCCTTCAACCGATACCTGCTCAGCCCGCGCGACTGAGGCCGACGCTCACCGGGTCACGCCCGACATGTCGCGGCGCGCCCGCGCGATCATGCCGCGCGCGAGCAGCGCGAGTCCGGCACGAACGGGCAGCGATGCGAGGCGGCCGCCCGCGCCCTTGAAGCGCATGGCCGCGACCACGCGCACGAGCGAGTTCTGCTCGTCGACGCCCACACCGACGCGCACGTCGAGGCGGCGCGCATTCACCGCGACCAGCGCCTCATCGCCCACGACGCGGGAGACGGCCAGCCGGTCGCAGCGCGCGGGCCGGTGACGAAGAGCGGCGAGAGCCATCAGCACGAGCGCGATCCACCGGGGGAGGGCGGCCGTCGACAGCAGGTTGCGGGCCCACGCCGACGGATCTGCCGAGGCGTGCGCCGGCAGCACGTCGACCCACACCTGCGTGTAGTCGGGATCTGCGATGTCGACCAGGGCGAGCGACCAGAACGCGGGTTCTCTCATGCGAAGCTCCTCGCGACCATACGCCAACGTATGGTCCTGTCGAGAAAACTATACGGTACCGTACGGACATGGCAAGGTTCACCCGAGCGGACTGGGTCGAGGCCGCGTACCGCCGGTTCAGCGAAGACGGGATCCGCGCGGTCGCCGTCGAGCCGACCGCGCGAGAGCTCGGCACGACCAAGGGGTCCTTCTACTGGCATTTCGCCGACCGCCGAGCGCTCGTCGAGGCCGTGCTCGAGACGTGGCGCGACCGCGAGACCGATGCGCTGATCGCCGAGGTCGAGACGATCCCCGATCCGCAGGCGCGGCTCTCCGCGCTGCTCGAGATCATCGCCCATCGCACGGGGGAGCGCTCGGGTGAGCGCACGCTGTACGCCGACGCCGCCGCGGCGGACGTCCGCGACTTCGTCGAGGCCGTCACCGAGCGACGCGTGTCCTACCTGAGCGGCCTGCTCGAAGCATCGGGGGTTCCCGGTCGCGAGGCGCGGCGACGCGCGGTCATCGTCGTCTCGGCCGTCATCGGCTACCAGCAGCTCGTGTCGAGCGGATGGGATGTCCCGGCCGACCCGCGTCCGCTGGTGGAGACACTCTTCGCCCTGGCCACCGCTCCGGCATGACGACGAAGCCCCTCGCCGCAGGACGAGGGGCTTCGTGGCGTGGTGCGACTCATCCGAAGCGGCCCGAGACGTAGTCCTCGGTGGCCTGGACGGACGGCGTGGTGAAGATCGTCTTCGTCTCGTCGTACTCGATGAGCTTGCCCGGCTTTCCGGTGCCGGCGATGTTGAAGAACGCCGTCTTGTCGGAGACGCGCGAGGCCTGCTGCATGTTGTGCGTGACGATGACGACCGTGTAGTCGTTCTTCAGCTCGCCGATCAGCTCCTCGATCGCGTACGTCGAGATCGGGTCGAGCGCCGAGCACGGCTCGTCCATGAGGATGACCTCCGGCGAGACGGCGATCGCGCGCGCGATGCACAGACGCTGCTGCTGGCCGCCCGAGAGGCCCGAGCCGGGCTTGTCGAGGCGGTCCTTGACCTCGTTCCAGAGGTTGGCGCCCTTGAGCGACTTCTCGACGAGCGCCTCGGAGTCCGACTTCGACATCTTCTTGTTGTTGAGCTTCACACCCGCCAGCACGTTCTCCTTGATCGACATCGTCGGGAACGGGTTGGGGCGCTGGAACACCATGCCGACCTGACGGCGCACGAGCACCGGGTCGACGTTGGCGCCGTAGAGGTTGTCGCCGTCGAGCAGCACCTCGCCCTCGACGCGGGCGCCGGGGATGACCTCGTGCATGCGGTTGAGCGTGCGCAGGAACGTCGACTTGCCGCAGCCCGAGGGGCCGATGAACGCGGTGACGCTGCGCGGCTCGATGTCGAGCGAGACGCCCTCGACGGCCAGGAAGTCCGTGTAGTAGACGTTGAGGTCGTTGACTTCGATGCTCTTGGACATTGTTCCTGTCAGTTCTTTCGGGTGAGGACGCTCAGCGGCCGAGCTTCGGCGAGAAGACCTTCGCGACGATGCGCGCGATGAGGTTGAGGAGCATCACGAGGACGATGAGGATGAACGCGGCGGCCCACGCGCGGTCGATGTAGGCCTGCGCGGGGATGCCCTGGTTCATGTACTGGGAGTACGCGAACACAGGGAGGGTCATCATGCGGCCATCGAAGAGGTTGTAGTTCATCGAGGTCGCGACGCCCGCGGTGAGCAGCAGCGGCGCGGTCTCGCCGATGACGCGCGAGATCGAGAGCATGACGCCTGTCGTGATGCCGGCGATCGAGGTGGGCAGCACGACCTTCGAGATCGTCCGCCACTTCGGCACCCCGAGCGCGTACGACGCCTCGCGCAGCTCGTTCGGCACGAGTCGCAGCATCTCTTCGGTGGAACGGACGACGACGGGGATCATCAGCACGGACAAGGCGATGGAGCCCATGATGCCCATGCGGATGCCGGGGCCGAAGATCAGCGCGAAGACCGCGTATGCGAACAGACCGGCCACGATCGACGGGATGCCCGTCATGACATCGACGAGGAACGTGATGCCGCGGCTGAGGCGACCGCCGCGACCGTACTCGACGAGGTAGATGGCGGTGAAGATGCCGATCGGGATCGAGATGACGGCGGCCGCGAGCGTGATGAGGACGGTGCCGACGATCGCGTGGAGCGCGCCGCCCCCTTCGCCGACCACATTGCGCATCGACGAGCTGAAGAACTCGGCCGAGAGGCCCGCGACGCCGTTGACGACGACGGTGATGGCGACCGAGACGAGCGGGACCATCGCGATGAGGAACGCGATCGTCACCACACCGGTCACGAGGCGGTCGACGCCCTTGCGGCGGCCCTCGACGAGTGACGACGTGGTCGTGATCAAGACGAGGTACAGCAGTCCGGCCACGACGGCCCAGCCGGCGATGTTGAAGTCGTCGCCGGATCCCATCGCGAGGATGCCGAACAGCATCGCACCGGCGGCGAGGCTTCCCGCGAGGATGGCCCAGGGCGCCCAGACGGGCAAATGGCCGCTGGTCAGGCGGGGCGCCTCGCGCACGGGTGCCGTCGCCTGCGGAGGCTGAGGAGGAGCGGTCGTCACGGTCATGTCAGTTCGCTCCCGAGAATTCCTTGCGCCGGCTGACGATCCATCGTGCGATGGCGTTGACGACGAAGGTGACGATGAAGAGGATGAGGCCCGTCGCGATGAGGACGTTGACGTTCAGGCCGTAGGCCTCGGGGAAGGTGAGCGCGATGTTCGCGGGGATCGTCCCCGGGTTCTCCGAGGTGAAGAGCTGGAAGGTGACGACATTGGCCACCGAGAGGACCATGGCGACGGCCATCGTCTCACCGAGCGCGCGGCCGAGGCCCAGCATGGAAGCCGACACGATGCCGCTGCGCCCGAAGGGGAACACGGCCATGCGGACCATCTCCCAGCGCGTCGCGCCGAGCGCGAGCGCGGCCTCCTCATGGAGGACCGGCGTCTGCAGGAAGATCTCGCGGCAGATGGCCGTGATGATCGGCACCACCATGACGGCGAGGACGATCGCCGCGGTGAAGATCGTGCGGCCGGTGCTCGACACGGTACCGCCGAAGAGCGGGAACCAGCCCATGTTCGCGTTCAGCCAGGCATAGACCGGCTGCACGGCGGGAGCGAGCACCAGGATGCCCCACAGGCCGAACACGACGGAGGGCACCGCAGCGAGCAGGTCGACGACGTAGCCGAGGCCCTGCGCGAGCCGGCGCGGTGCGTAGTGCGAGATGAAGAGCGCGACCGACACCGCGAGCGGGACGGCCATCAGAAGCGCCAGGAAAGAGGCCCAGACCGTGCCGAACGCGAGCGGCCAGACGTACTCCCAGAAGTTCCCGCTGAGGATGCTGGCGGTCTCGCTCGTCGCGGTGAGGCCCGGGATCGACTGGATGATGAGGAAGATCGCGACGGCGGCGAGCGTGACGAGGATCATCACGCCGGCGCCGAGGGCGGTTCCCGAGAACCAGCGGTCGCCTGGCCGCTGCTTGACCTTGCCCGTCGCGGGGGCGGTCGTCGTGGTCATGGTGTCCTTCTGGATTCGGGTCTCTCAGGGTGATACCCGGCCCGATCGTCGTGCGACCGGGCCGGGCATCGGGGTCCTACTCGACGACGATCAGGTCGATCGCGGCGTTGACCTGCTCGCGCAGCGTGTCGGAGATCGGCGCGTTGCCGGCGGCCGCAGCGGCCGCGTCCTGGCCCTCGGCGCTCGCCACGTACTCGAGGTAGCCCTTGACGAGCGGCGCGACGGCCGCGTCGGCGTACTCCTGGCACGCGATCATGTAGCTGACGAGGACGATCGGGTAGACACCGGCCTCCTCCGAGGTGCGCTGCAGCTCGATCGCGAGGTCGCCCTCGCCGCGGCCGTCCTCGAGGGGCGACGCGTCGACGATCGCGGCAGCGGCCTCGGGCGAGTACTCGACGAACTCGTCGCCGACCTGGATGGCGGCGGTCGACAGGCCCTCTTCCGCGGCGCGCGAGGCGTCGGCGTAGCCGATGGTGCCGTTGCCGCCGGCGACGGCCGAGACGACACCCGAAGTGCCCTGCGCGGCCTCACCGGCGACGGGGGTCGACGGCCACACGCCGTCGGGCTCGTAGGTCCACACGTCACCGGCGGCCTGGAAGAGGTAGTCGGTGAAGTTCTCGGTGGTGCCCGAGTCGTCGGCGCGGTGCACCGGTGTCACGGCCAGGTCGGGGAGATCGACACCCTCGTTGAGGGCGGCGATCGCCGGGTCGTTCCAGTTCGTGATGGTGCCGGCGAACAGGCCCGCGGCGGTGGCGGCGTCGAGGTTGAGCGCGTCCACGCCCTCGACGTTGAAGATGATCGCGATCGGCGAGATGTAGGTGGGGAGCTCGATGATGCCCGAGCCGTCCACGCACCCGTCGAACGGGCCGGCCTCGATCTCCTCGACCTTGAACGCACGGTCGGAGCCTGCGAACGGGAAGGCGCCCGCCTGGAACGACTCGCGGCCCGCGCCGGAGCCGGACGGGTCGTAGTTGATGGTGACGTCGGGGTTCGCGGTCTGGAAGCCGGCGGTCCAGGCCTGAACCGCGACCTCCTGCGACGACGCGCCGCCGCCCGAGATCTCGCCGGAGAGGTCCGACGCGGCCGTGGTCTCGTCGGTCGTGCCGCCGGGGGTCTCGTTGGCGGCGCAGCCGGCGAGGGCGAGAGCCGCGACTGCGGCGACAGCGCCCACCTGGGCGATGCGGGAGATCTTCACTGTGTGAATCCTTCACGTGTCAGGGAAACAGGCCGAAGCGGCCTTCGGGTTCGAACCCGGTGCGGGGTTCGTCTGAAACGTAGGCTCGGACTCTTAAGAGACTGCGCTGTGCGGGTGAACGGAAGGTGAACGGGATGCCGACATCCATGCACAGGCATTGACGTCACGGGGTGGTTCTGCCGCAGAATTCCGCGTCATCCGCCGTCGGTCGTTCACCGGCGCCCGCTAAGGTGCCTCGCATGAGCAAGACCACCAAGGCAGAGCGCAAGGCCCTCGAGGCGATCGACGACGCGGAGTCGGCGGCGAAGAAGGCCCGCCAGGTCGCCAAGACCCTCCCGGGCAGGAGCGCGAAGAAGCTGCGCGAGGTCGCGGCCGAGACCGTCGACGACGTCGACGTGTCGAAGAAGGCCATCCGCAAGAACCCGCGCAAGGTCGCGAAGAAGGCGCAGCGCGCTGAGGAGCGCGTGCGCAAGGCGACCCGTGCCGCCGTCGCGAAGGCGGAGAAGAAGGCGCGTCTGAGGGCCGAAGCCGAGCGCGCCGCGGCAGAGGCCGCGAAGGCCGCCGCAGAGGGCAAGGCGCGTGCCGCCGAGGCGAAGGCGCTCAAGAAGGCGGCGGCCAAGGCCGAGCGCGCCGCGGCAAAGGCCGAGGAGGAGGCTCTCGGGGCCGACCGCGCGCTCGAAGCCGAACTCGCCTCCCGTGAAGCGGACGCGGAGACGGAGACGGATGCTGCCGCCACCGCGGCTTCCGAGCCCACCGTCGACGGGCCCTCTGTCGAGCAGGCCCCCGTCGACGAGCCCCCCGTCGAGGAGGCCCCCGTCGAGGAAGCGCCCGCAGAGGCGCCCGCTCCTGACGCACCGAAGGCCGCGCCGCGCCCCCGTGCCCCGCGTGCCCGCAAGCCGGCCGCCGAGCGTTCGGCCGCGGCATCCGGCTCCTCCGATCTCGGTGCGCTCACGGTCGCTCAGCTGCGCGACCGTGCCCGCGCGGCCGGGCGGACCGGCTATTCGCGGCTCACCAAGGCCGAGCTGATCGCGCTGCTGTCCTGACGTGAGCTCGATCGATTCGCTGCCGGCCGTACCGGCACCGCTGGATCGCATCGACGCGGCACCGGCGCCGCGCACGCTGCTCGACATCCTCCGCGCCACCGTGCAGCGCACGCCGGAGGCCTCCGCTCTCGACGACGGGTCGGGGGCGCTCAGCTACCGCGAGCTGATGGCGCGCGTCTCGCGCACCGCCGCGCTGCTGCACGAGGCGGGCGTCCGCCGCGGCGACCGTGTGGGCGTGCGGATGCCCTCGGGCTCGAAGGAGCTGTACATCTCGATCCTCGGGATCATCGCCGCCGGAGCGGCGTACGTCCCGGTGGACGCCGACGACTCCGACGAGCGCGCCCGGCTCGTGTTCGGCGAGGCGCGCGTGCACGGCGTGATCGGCGAGGGCGGCGCCTACGTGCCGGCGGCGATCGTCGACGGCCAGGAGCCCGCCGTCCTGTTCGGCGGCGCCGCGCCGAACCCGAGCACGCACGCGATCGTCGCGGTGCCGCCGCCGACGACCGACGACGACGCGTGGATCATCTTCACCTCCGGGTCCACGGGCGTGCCCAAAGGCGTCGCGGTGTCGCACCGCTCCGCCGCCGCCTTCGTCGACGCCGAGGCCCGACTGTTCCTTCAGGGCGCGCCGCTCGGACCCGGCGACCGGGTGCTCGCCGGCCTGTCGGTCGCCTTCGACGCCTCCTGCGAGGAGATGTGGCTGGCATGGCGCCACGGCGCCTGCCTGGTCCCCGCGCCGCGTTCGCTCGTGCGCTCCGGCGAGGACCTCGCGCCGTGGCTCATCCGCCAGGCGATCACCGTCGTCTCGACGGTGCCGACGCTCGCCGCGATGTGGCCGGCCGACGCGATCGAGAACGTCCGCCTGCTGATCTTCGGCGGCGAGGCGTGCCCGCCGGAGCTCGTCGCACGGCTCGTCGCCGACGGCCGCGAGGTCTGGAACACGTACGGCCCGACGGAGGCGACCGTGGTCGCGTGCGCGGCGCTCCTCGACGGCGAGGGACCGGTGCGCATCGGGCTTCCGCTCGACGGCTGGGCGCTGGCCGTCGTCGACGCGGACGACCGGCAGGTCGAGCCCGGCGGTCTCGGCGAGCTCATCATCGGCGGCGTCGGCCTGGCCCGATACCTCGATCCGGTCAAGGACCTCGAGAAGTACGCGCCGATGCCGACCCTCGGCTGGGAGCGCGCCTACCGGTCGGGCGACCTCGTGCGGTACGAGCCCGAAGGCCTCCTGTTCCAGGGCCGGGCCGACGACCAGGTCAAGGTCGGCGGCCGTCGCATCGAGCTCGGCGAGGTCGAGAACGCCCTCCAGGAGCTCCCGGGCGTGACCGCAGCGAGCGCGGCCGTGCGCACCAGCGATGCCGGGGTCCCCGTTCTCGTGGGCTACCTCGTCGTCGACGGCGAGCTCGACCGTGCGGCCGCCCGCGGGCACCTCGCCGAGCGCCTCGCCGCCGGCGTCATGCCGTTGCTCGCCGTCGTGCCCGACCTCCCGGTGCGCACCTCGGGCAAGGTCGATCGCGCCGCACTGCCGTGGCCGCTGCCCGACCTCGACATCCCGCGCGCCGACCTCAGCCCCGACGAGGCGTGGCTCGCCGACCAGTGGCAGGCGGTGCTCGGGCTCCCGGTCCCCGATCGCAAGGCCGACTTCTTCGACCTCGGCGGGGGCTCGCTCGCCGCAGCGCAGCTCGTCTCGCGCATCCGGGTGCGGGTCCCCGACTTCTCGGTGGCCGACATCTACGACGTGCCGCGCCTCGGGGCGATGGCGAAGGCGCTGCAGCCGTTCCTCTCGCGCGAGGAGGCAGGGGACTTCCGGATGCCGGAGCCCACGCCTCGCACGACGCAATGGGTGCAGTCGCTCCTGGGCGCACCGCTGTTCGTCCTCGCAGGCGTCCGGTGGCTGCTCTACCTGCTGACGGCCGGGGCGATCCTGCAGCTCTTCCCCGGATTCGAGGCCCTGCCCTCCGCGCCGTGGTGGCTGCTCATCATCGGGCTCGTGCTGTTCGCGACGCCGTTCGGCCGCATGGCGATCGCCGCGGCATCCGCTCGACTGCTCCTGGCCGGACTTCGTCCCGGGGACTACCCCCGCGGCGGCTCGGTGCACCTGAGGCTCTGGCTCGCCGAGCAGATCTCCGACCAGGTCGACGCGGTGGGACTCGCCGGTGCGCCGTGGGTGTCGTACTACGCGCGCGCCCTCGGCGCCCGGATCGGCGCGGATGTCGACATGCACACGCTTCCGCCGATCACCGGGATGCTGAAGGTCGGGGATCGCGCATCGATCGAGCCCGAGGTCGACCTCAGCGGGTACTGGATCGACGGCGACCTCGTGCGGATCGGGGAGGTGCGCATCGGCGCCGACGCCACCGTCGGCACCCGCAGCACCCTCGCACCCGGCACGCGGATCGGGCAGCGCGCCGAGATCGCACCCGGCTCCGCCGTCTTCGGCCGCGTGCGTGCGAACCAGTCATGGGCGGGCTCGCCCGCCGTGCGCGTCGGCGGCACGAGCGAGGGCTGGCCGGCCGAGCGCCCGCGGGCAGCGCGGCGGTGGCTGTGGGCGTATGCCGCGTCGGCTGTGGCCCTTGGCCTCCTCCCCATGGTGAGCTTCGCGGCGGGGGGAGTGGTGCTCGCGATCGGCATGCGGGGCGCTGCCGATCTCGGCAGCGCGCTCGGCGCGGCGTTCGTCTGGCTCGTGCCGGCGGTGCTCGTGACCGGTGTCGTCTATGCCGGCGCCGTCGTGCTGGGGGTGCGCCTCGCGTCGATCGGGCTCCACGAGGGCACCCACGCCGTGCGCAGCCGGGTCGGGTGGCAGGCCTGGTCCACCGAGCGCCTGCTCGACTCCGCGCGCACGATCCTGTTCCCCCTGTACTCGAGCCTGTTCACGCCGGTATGGCTGCGGCTGCTCGGGGCGCGGGTCGGACACGATGTCGAGGCATCCACCGTCCTGCTCATCCCGGCGATGACGCGCATCGAGGACGGCGCGTTCCTCGCCGACGACACGATGGTCGCGTCGTACGAGATGAGCGGCGGATGGCTCCGGCTCGGCGAGGTGCGCATCGGCAAGCGCGCGTTCCTCGGCAACTCCGGCATGGCCTCGCCCGGGCACACGGTCCCCAAGGACGGCCTCGTCGCGGTGCTGTCCGCGGCACCGGTCAAGGCGAAGGCGGGGTCGTCCTGGCTCGGCTCGCCCGCCACGCGCCTGCGCCGGCAGCCGAACGAGAGCGACGCGAGCCGCACCTACGACCCGCCGACCGCGCTGCGCGTCGCCCGGTCGCTGTGGGAGCTCTGCCGCTTCATCCCCGTCGTCGTCACGTGCGGCGTCGGGCTGCTGGTGCTGTTCGCGCTCGCCGCACTCGTCGAGACGGTGGGGCCGTGGATCGCGCTCCTGCTCTCGGGGTTCGTGCTGCTCGCGGCCGGCGCGCTCGCCGCGGGCATCTCGACCGCCGCGAAATGGCTGTTCGTCGGCCCGATCCGTGCGGGGGAGCAGCCGCTGTGGTCGAGCTTCGTGTGGCGCACCGAGGTGTCGGACACCTTCACCGAGATGCTGGCTGCCCCGTGGTTCGCGCGCGCGGCGGCGGGTACGCCGGCGCTCGCGGTGTGGCTGCGCAGCCTCGGCGCCCGCATCGGGCGAGGGGTGTGGTGCGAGAGCTACTGGCTCCCCGAGCCCGACCTCGTCACGCTCGGCGAAGCATCCACAGTCAACCGGGGGTGCGTCGTGCAGACCCACCTGTTCCATGATCGAATCATGAGCATGGACACCGTCGAACTCGAACCCGGTGCGACGCTCGGCCCGCACAGCGTGATCCTCCCGGCCGCATCGATCGGCGCCCACGCGACCGTCGGGCCCGCGTCGCTCGTGATGCGGGGCGAGAGCGTGCCCGTCGGCTCCCGCTGGAGCGGCAACCCGATCGGACCGTGGCGCGCGGTGAAGGTGCGCGCGTACCAGTCGACGTCGTGATCGGCCCCGACCCGTACACGCCGCGCAGCGGCGACGCCTCGTTCGACGTCGTGTCGTACGACCTCGACCTGCGCTACCGCGTCCACACGAACCGGCTCGAGGGCACCGCTCTCGTCAACGCGGTCGCGACCCAGCGGACGCGCTCCGTGCGGCTCGACCTCATCGGACTGCGCGCGTCGCGGGTGCGGGTGGACGGCGACGCGCGGACGAAGTTCGCACAGGATGCTGCGGGCCTGCGTGTCACGCCGCCGCAGGCGCTGGAGGTGGGCGAGGAGTTCTCCATCGAGGTGCGCTACGCGGGAGCGCCGGGCCCCCGGCGCTCGCGGTGGGGCACGATCGGGTGGGAGGAGCTCGAGGACGGCGTCCTCGTCGCCTCCCAGCCGATCGGCGCGCCGACCTGGTTCCCCTGCAACGACCGGCCCGACGACCGTGCCCGGTTCCGCATCGCGATCACGACCGATCCCGAGTACGCGGTCGCCGCGACCGGCGTGCCGCATCCGCCGGTGCGCGGCGGCGGACTCACGCGCTGGGAGTTCGTGTCGGAGGTGCCGACGGCGACGTACCTCGCCGCCGTCCACATCGGCCCGTACCGGGAGAGCGCGATCGGCCCGGTGCGGCTGATGGCGCCGGCCCCGCTCGTGACCGCGGCGCGGCGATGGTTCGCCGACGTGCCCCGCATCCTGGACTGCTTCCAGGAGGCGTTCGGGCCGTATCCGCAGGAGGGCTGCACCGTCGTCGTGACCGCGGACCCGCTCGAGATCCCCCTCGAGGCCCAGGGGCTCGTGGTATTCGGTGCCAACCACTTCGAGCCCGAGGCTGCCCGTCTCGTCCCACACGAGATCGCCCACCAGTGGTTCGGCAACAGTGTCGGCGTCGAGCGCTGGCGCGACATCTGGCTGAACGAGGGGTTCGCCTGCTACGCCGAGTGGGTGTGGTCGGAGGCGTCGGGCGGCGCCGACATCGCGACGCTCGCCGAGGAGCACCACGCACGCCTGCAGGCGCTGCCGCAGGACCTCGTCATCTCGGACCCGGGCCCCACGCACATGTTCGACGACCGCGTCTACAAGCGCGGAGCGCTGACGCTCGAGGCGCTGCGCCGCACGGTCGGCGCCGAGGTGTTCGCCGATCTGCTGCACACGTGGGTGCGCGAGCACCGGCACGCGCTGGCCACCACCGACGCCTTCCGCGACGGCGTTGAGCAGATCGCCGGCGCCGCGGCGGCGGAGCTGCTCGGCGAGTGGCTGGACGCCCCCGCGCTGCCGCCTCTGCCCGAACGCCTGCCGGAGCCGGCTCGGCGCAGGTGGCTCCGGCCGCCGGGCTCGCGGGAGTGAGGGCCCGGCGCTGCATCGGCCAGGGCCGGTCCTGCGAGGGCGTCACACCTTCGGTGTGTGCGTCTCGATCGTGACGATGCCCGAGCCCGGGTTCTCGACCGACAGGTGGACCACCGAGAAGGCCGCCGGCTCGAGGGCCGATGCGCTGCCGAGGTACGACCCTCGCAGTGTGCCGGTCGCGAGCGCGAGCTCGCTCAGGATGTCGGGCAGCACCGGACCGTGGCTGCACAGCACGGCGGGCTTGCGCGAACGCACGCGCTCGCCGATCACCGTGCGGGCGTCGGACCTGCCGTCCTCCCACGCGTCCTGGCTGATCAGCTTGCTCGTGTCGATCTCGCGCCCGATGGCAGTCGACAGGGGCGCGACGGTCTTGACGCAGCGGGCGGCCGGGCTCGACACGATCCGCCGCACACCGAACGCGAGCAGGGGGCCGACGATGGAGGCCGCCTGCTTGCGGCCCCTCGCGGAGAGGGGGCGCGCAGCATCCTTCCCCTCCCATTCCTCGCGGGCGACGGCCTTGGCGTGCCGCAGCGCGACGATGGGGAACGTGCGGAGCACGCCTTCGTCCACGAGGCGGAGGAAGTTCTCCATGATCTCGCTGTCGACGGGGTAGCTCAGCCGCTTCAGAGCCTTCTTCGGCGAGACCCATTCGATCGCCGCGATCTCTTTGTTCGGCACGAACGCGGACCCGCGGATCGCCGCATCCGTCGCCTCGGCGGCCCAATAGTGCACGATCTTGGTGCGCTTGCTCGGGAGGCGATAGCGCGACACCCCGACAGGCACACCGAGGGCGACGCGGATGCCGGTCTCCTCGTGGATCTCGCGCACCGCCGTCTCGGCGAGCATCTCGCCCGGGTCCACCTTTCCCTTGGGCAGCGTGACGTCGCGGTACTTGGTGCGGTGGATCAGGAGCACGCGCAGCTTGTCGTCGGCGACACGCCAGACGACGCCCCCGGCCGCGTAGACGGCCGTCTCGGTCATCGCACCGCCCGCGCCCGCCGGCGCCGTTGGACATTGACCATGGTCCGGTCCTGGAGGTCGAGGAGCGGCTTGCCGTCCGCGTCCGCGTTGTGCCTCACCCATTCGCCGTCCGGGCCGAGGTGCCAGGAGCTCGTGGCGTCGCTCATGGACAGCGTGAAGAGGTCGTTGAGCTCCTTCACATGGGCCGGCGCGGCCACGCGCACCAGCGCCTCGACGCGGCGGTCGAGGTTGCGATGCATCATGTCGGCGCTTCCGATGTAGACGATCGGGTCGCCGTCGTTGTGGAACGCGAAGATGCGCGAGTGCTCCAGGTAGCGGCCGAGGATCGAGCGCACGGTGATGTTCTCGCTCATGCCCTCGACGCCGGGCTTCAGCGAGCAGATGCCGCGCACGCAGACCTCGACCTTCACTCCGGCCTGGCTGGCGCGGTAGAGGGCGTCGATGATCTGCTCGTCGACCATCGAGTTCACCTTGATGCGCACGCTCGCGGCCTTTCCCGCGAGGGCGTTGCGCCGCTCCTTGTCGATGAGGCGCAGCAGGCCCTTGCGCAGGTGGAGCGGCGCGACGAGCAGGCGCTTGAACTTCTTCTCGATCGCGTAGCCGCTCAGCTCGTTGAACAGGCGCGTGAGGTCGCGGCCGACCTGGTCGTCGGCGGTGAAGAGGCCGAAGTCCTCGTAGATCCGGCTCGTCTTGGGGTTGTAGTTGCCCGTGCCGACGTGGCTGTAGCTGCGCAGCACCCCGTTCTCCTCGCGGATCACGAGGGCGAGCTTGCAGTGGGTCTTGAGGCCCACCAGGCCGTAGACGACGTGGACGCCCGCCTTCTCGAGCTTGCGCGCCCACACGATGTTGTTCGCCTCGTCGAAGCGCGCCTTGATCTCGACGAGCGCGAGCACCTGCTTGCCGGCCTCGGCGGCGTCGATCAGCGCCTCGACGATGGGGCTGTCACCCGACGTGCGGTAGAGCGTCTGCTTGATCGCGAGCACGTGCGGATCCTTGGCGGCCTGCTCGAGGAACGCCTGCACGCTGGTCGCGAACGACTCGTAGGGGTGGTGCACCAGCACGTCGCCCTTGCGGATCGAGGCGAAGATGTCGGGCCGCTCGTTGTTGTCGCCCGGCTGGAAGGCCAGCGCCGTGGTCGGAAGATGCGTCTTGTAGTGCAGGTCCGGCCGGTCGATGCGCGACAGGTCGAACAGGCCCCGCAGATCGAGCGGGCCGGGAAGGCGGTAGACCTCCTGCTGCGTGATGTCGAGCTCCTTGATGAGGAGGTCGAGCGTCACGTCGTCCATGTCGTCGGTGATCTCGAGGCGGATCGGGGGGCCGAACCGGCGCCGGAGCAGCTCGGCCTCGAGTGCCTGGATGAGGTTCTCGGTCTCGTCCTCCTCGATCACGACGTCCTCGTTGCGGGTGAGGCGGAAGGCGTGGTGGTCGAGCACCTCCATCCCCGGGAAGAGATCGTCGAGATGGTTCGAGATGAGGTCCTCGAGCGGCAGGTAACGCACCGCGCCGTCGACGGGAGGCAGTTCGACGAAGCGCGGGAGCATCGGCGGAACCTTCAGGCGCGCGAACTCCTGACGCCCGGTGCGGGCGCTGCGGATGCGGATCGCGAGGTTGAGCGACAGGCCCGAGATGTAGGGGAACGGGTGGGCCGGGTCGACGGCGAGCGGCATGAGGACCGGGAACACCTGCGCCTGGAAGTAGTCGTAGAGCGCCTCGCGCTCCGACCGGTCGAGCGAGTCGTAGGAGACGACCTGGATACCGGCGTCCGCCATCGCGGGCTTCACGAGGGAGGTCCACGCCTCGGCATGGCGCAGCTGCAGCCGGTGCGCCTCGGCCGAGATGTCGGCGAGCACGTCGGCGGGGGAGCGGCCCACATTGGTGGGAAGCGCGAGGCCCGTCACGATGCGGCGCTTGAGGCCCGCGACGCGGACCATGAAGAACTCGTCGAGGTTGCTCGCGAAGATCGCCAGGAAGTTCGCCCGTTCGAGCGTCGGGAGGTTCGGATCCTCGGCCAGCTCCAGCACGCGCTGGTTGAAGGCGAGCCAGCTCAGCTCGCGATCCAGGTAGCGGTGGTCGGGAAGCTGGGAGTCGAAGACCTCCGACAGGTCGAAGTCGTCGTCGTCCGCGTCGCCCAGGCCGGCGTCGAGCACCTCGGGTTCGATCATCCCCTCATCATTGCAGGGTGACGTGACGAGAGTGTGAACTCGCTGTCGCGCGAGTGGACGGCCGGCCCGCCGTCCGGTGCTCAGGCGTCGGTGCGCTCGCGGGGTGCCGGTTCGGGCTCGTCCTCGTAGACGTTGAAGCGGTAGCCCACGTTGCGCACGGTGCCGATGAGCTGCTCCATGTCGCCGAGCTTGGCCCGCAGCCGCCGCACGTGCACGTCGACCGTCCGGGTGCCGCCGAAGTAGTCGTAGCCCCACACCTCGCTCAGCAGCTGCTCGCGCGTGAAGACCCGGGAGGGGTGGGTCGCGAAGAAGTGGAGGAGCTGGAACTCCTTGTACGTCAGGTCGAGCGGGCGCCCGTGCACCTTGGCCGAGTACGAGGACTCGTCGATGGTGATCCCCGAGGTCTGGATGCGCGTCGAGACCTGCTCGGCCGACTGACGGCCGACCGCGAGGCGGATGCGTGCATCGACCTCGGCGGGGCCCGCCGTGAAGAGGATGACGTCGTCGACGCCCCAGTCGGGCGAGACCGCGGTGAGCCCGCCCTCGGTCACGATGAGCAGCAGCGGCGCGTCGAGCCCCGTCGTGTTGAGGATCTTGCACAGCGACTTCGCGCCGACGAGGTCGACGCGGGCGTCCACGAAGATGATGTCCGCGCTCGGCGCATTGACGAGCTGGGCGGGTTCGGCGGGGATCAGGCGCACGCGGTGGCTCAGCAGTTCGAGCGAGGGCAGGACCGGACCGCCTCCGTGCGTGGAACTGAGAACCAGGAGCTGTGCCAATGGATCGCCTTCCCGGCGCAGGGGGGTGCGCCGCGAACCCCAGTGTAGGGCGTGGGGGAGGAGCGCTCGGTCCGCGTGACCATTCGCCCGCGCTCCGGCGGCGTCGCCGTGGCGCGTGCGTCGCGCGACCCTTTGCGCGATGATGGAACGCGTGGCCGTGCCTGAACTCGCCCCTCGCCGCACGATCGGCGGCATCGTCGCCGTGTGGGTGCTGGCGGCGCTGATCGCCATCGTGGTCGGCGTCTTCGCGACGCCGGACTGGCGCGCGGCGTGGCTGGGCGTCGGATTGGGCGGATGCCTCATCGCGGGGTTCGCGATCCAGCTCTGGTCGGGTCGTTCCCAGGGTTTCACCGAGCGGGTGGCGGCGAGCGTGCTGGGTGCCGCGCTCGTGATGGGCGTCATCAGCCTGGGGTTCGGTCTGGCCGCCCTCGTTCCCGGCTAGACTCCCTCGTATGGATACCGTCGCGCTCGAACTGTTCTTCGTGGGCCTGCTCGGTCTGGCGTCCCTGGCGATCGTCTTCGTCTCGGGGGCCGTCGTCTGGAACCTGTACCGCGGCCAGCGCTGACGGACCCCGTCGTGCTCGACATCCCGACCGACCTTCCCGCGGAGCTCGTGCCGCTGTCGTGGCTCATCGGAGTGTGGGAGGGCACGGGCGTCATCGACTACGGCGACCACGCCTACACCGGCGAGTTCACGCATCGCGTGAGCTTCAGCCATGACGGCGGCGATTACCTGAACTACTCCGCCGACGCCTGGCTGCACGACCCCGAGGACCCCGAGAAGCGCACGCGCCTCGTCGCCGAGCTCGGCTACTGGCGCCTCGCCCTCAACGCCACCGACGGCGACGCCGGCCCCGGGCTCCTGCCCGCGCTCGCCCCGCCGGTGTCCCGCACAGCCGACGACATCGAGCGGCTGCGCAATGCGGACGGCGGCTTCGACCTCGAGGCGGCCCTCGTGCACGCCGACGGCGTGAGCGAGCTGTACCTCGGCCAGATCAAGGGGCCGCGCATCGACATCGCCACCGACGCGGTCGTCCGTCCCGCGGGCGCCAAGTCGTACGCGGCCGCGACCCGCATGTACGGCCTCGTCGACGGCCACCTGCTGTGGGCGTGGGACATCGCCGCCCTCGGCTTCGAACTCGGCGCACACGCCTCGGCGCGACTCGCCCGAGCGGAATGAACGGGGTGGAATGATGACCACGCCGTTCACCTCCGTCCCGGGCGCCGTCGTCGACGACGCCGGGCTGCAGCACGTGGGCAACCCCCTCATCGAGCAGCGCCGGCTCGCCGCCGGAGCGGCCCTCGCGCCCCGCGCCGATCGCGCCGTGATCGCCGTCCCCGGTGAGGACCGGCTGACGTGGCTCGACTCGCTGTCGTCGCAGGCGCTGGCGCGTCTCGCCCCGGGCGTCGGCACCGAGCTGCTCATCCTCGACCCGCAAGGGCACGTCGAGCACGCGGCATCCGTCGTCGATGACGGTGAGACCACCTGGCTCATCGCCGATCGCGCCGACGTGGCGGGACTGTACGACTGGCTCCGCAGGATGCGGTTCCGCCTGCGCGTCGACCCGCGCATCGCCGACGACGAGTACGCGGTGATCGGCGGCACGGCCGCGGCGCTCGAGCGCGTCTCGCCGGCGGCACCCGCCGGAGTGCCCCTCGTGTGGCGGGATCCGTGGCCCTCCGTCACGCCGGGCGGGCACGCCTACTCGCCGGTCGACCCGCACCCGGGTGCGGATCGCGATTGGGCCGAGGCGATCGTCACGCGCGACGAAGAGCAGAGGATCGCGGATGCTGCGGCCCGCGGTGAGCTCGAACTCGCCGGTCTGGCGGCGGTCGACGCGCTGCGCGTCGCGGCCTGGCGCCCGCGGTGGTCGACCGATGTCGACGAGCGCGCGCTGCCTCACGAGCTGGACTGGCTTCGCACTGCGGTGCACCTCGACAAGGGCTGCTACCGCGGGCAGGAGACCATCGCCAAGGTGCACAACCTCGGACACCCGCCGCGGCGCCTCGTGGCGCTGCAGCTCGACGGCTCCGGCAGCGTGCTGCCCGAGCACGGCGCGGCCGTGCGTGTCGGCGACGACGCCGTCGGCATCGTGACGTCGGCGGCGCTGCACTACGAAGAGGGTCCGATCGCGCTCGCGGTCGTCCGCCGCACGACGCCGGTCGACGCGCCGCTCACCGTCGACACGGCCGACGGCCCGGTCGCCGCGGCGCAGGAGGTCGTCGTGCCGCCGGATGCCGGGGCCACCGCCAACGTGCCTCGCATCACCCGGCTGTCGCGCCGCGCGGCGGCCCAGTAGAGGAGCGGGCGGTGACCGGCGACGGCGACACCGCCGCGATCACCCAGGTCGTGCCCACGGGCTGGCGTGCCCGGCTGGATCTGCGCCCGCAGCTCTCGCGCGTGCGCGGCTCGGCGATCGCGATCGTGCAGATCACGGTCGCGGCGACGGCCGCGTGGGCGGTCGCGCACTACGTCGTGGGGCACCCGGCGCCGCTGCTCGCGGCGACCGTCACGATCACCAGTCTCGGCCTCGTGCGCGACGCACGTCCGAGGCGCGTGCTCGAGACCGTCGTCGGCATGCTCGTCGGCATCCTCGTCGCCGAGGGGTTCGTCGTCGTCGTCGGTCCCGGCTGGTGGCAGCTGGCGCTCGCGCTGGGCGTGACGCTGCTGGTCGCCCGGTTCCTCTCGCCATATCCGCCGTTCGCGATCATGGCGGGCGTCCAGGCGTGCATCGTCATGTCGCTGCCGGCGACCGAGCCGTTCTCCCGGCTGATCGACGGCGCCGTGGGCGGCGTCGCGGCCCTGGCGGTGACCGCGCTCATCCCGCGCAACCCACGCCGGGAGGAGGCGCGCGACGGGCACGCCGTGTTCTCGGCGGCCGACGCCGCGGCACGCACGATCGTGCAGGCGCTGCGCCGCGGCGACGCACTGCGCGCCGCCCGCGGCCTCGAGAGGGCGCGCGGGATCGCTCCACGCATCGACGAGTGGCGGGCGTCGCTGGACTCGGGGCTCGCCGTCGCCGGCTTCTCGCCATGGCTGCGCCCGCAGCGCGCCGAGCTGCGCCGGCATCACGAGGTGCTGCAGGCCATGGACTTCGCGACCCGCAACCTGCGCGTGGTCGCCCGCCGCGCGGTGTACCTGTGCGACGACGGCGAGCGTCGCCCCGTGCCGGCCGAAGTGCTCGCCGAACTCATGCGCGCTGCCGCGCTCGTCGGCGAGAGCCTCGACGACATCGCGCTGCAGCCGGCCGCCCGCGAAGCGGTGCGTGCGGTCGCGGTGCGGCTCGATCCCGCGCAGATCCTGCCGCACGGCTCGCAGGGCGAGCAGAACCTCATCACGGCGATGCGGCCGCTCGCCGTCGATCTGCTCACCGCGACGGGCATGCCCTCCGCAGAGGCGCGCGCGGTGCTGCCGCGGGTGTGACGGACCCCCCGGCGGGGTTCAGCCCGGGGCCACAGCATCCCACGGCACGGTGACCTCCCCGAGCCGCCAGCGCGACCGCTCGAGGATCGGCCACGCGCCATCGGCCAGGGCGGACAGCGCCGTGCGCCAGCGGTGCACCGGACCGAACGGCGACACGCTCGCGGCGCGCTCCCACTCCGTGTCGAGCGCGGCGAGGAACGCGTGCACGCGCTCCCCGGGCACGTTGCGGTGGATGAGCGCCTTGGGGAGCCGCTCCGCGGCGATGGACGGATGCTGCAGCCCTGCCAGCCGCAGCGACACCGTGAGCGTGCGCGGCACGGCGTCGGCGCCGACCGCGGCCCAGGTCGCGATGCGCCCGATCTCGTCGCACGTCCCCTCGACGAGGAGCCCGTCCGGGGCGAGGCGCGCGCACATCGTCGCCCATGCGGCGGCGACCTCGGACTCGTCGTACTGCCGCAGCACGTTGAAGGCCCGCACGACGGCGGGCCGGCGTCCGCCGGCGACGGGCACCTCGAAGCCGCCGCGCGCGAACGAGACGCGCGCGTCGGCCGCGAACGAGGTGCCGCCGGCGCGCACGTGCTCGAGCTGGGCACGCGCCCGCGCGACGCGCGCCGGGTCGATCTCGAGTCCGAGCACCTCGAGGTCGGGGCGGGCCCGGACGAGTCGCGAGTAGAGCTCCAGCGCCGTGACGCCGCTCGCGCCATAACCCAGGTCGACCACCAGCGGATCGGCGGCCCGGCGCAGGGCGGGGTGCCGCGCGATCCAGCGGTCCACGCGCCGCAGGCGATTGGTGCCCGTGGTGCCGCGCGTGATCTGCCCGACCGGTCCCCGCGCCATTCCTCCATGATGCCAGCCGGGCGGGCCGGCGCCGGGGGTGCAGTCGCACCCGTCACAGCAGCCGGGCGCGACACCGGCGCGGATATCATGGGGCGCATGACCGCGCCCTATACGCTGATCCTCCTCCGACACGGCCAGAGCGAGTGGAACAAGACCAACCAGTTCACGGGCTGGGTCGACGTCCGCCTCACCGACCAGGGCAAGGCCGAAGCCCAGCGCGGCGGCGAACTGCTCGCCGAGTCGGGCATCCTCCCCGACGTGCTGCACACCTCGGTGCTGAGCCGCGCCATCCAGACCGCCGACATCGCGCTCGACGCGGCCGATCGCCTGTGGATCCCCGTGAAGCGCTCGTGGCGTCTCAACGAGCGCCACTACGGCGCCCTGCAGGGCAAGGACAAGGCGCAGACCCTCGAAGAGTTCGGCGACGAGCAGTTCATGCTGTGGCGCCGCTCGTTCGACGTGCCGCCGCCCCCGCTCCCGGCCGACGACCAGTACAGCCAGGTCGACGACCCGCGCTACGACGGCATCGACGGCGATGTGCCCGACACCGAGTCGCTCAAGATCGTCATCGACCGCATGCTGCCGTACTGGCACAGCGACATCGTCCCCGACCTGAAGGCCGGCAAGACGGTGCTCGTCACCGCGCACGGCAACTCGCTGCGCGGACTCGTGAAGCACCTCGACGGCATCAGCGACGCCGACATCTCCGAGCTCAACATCCCCACCGGCATCCCGCTGGTCTACCGCCTCGACGAGAACCTGGAGCCGATCGGCCCGGGTGAGTACCTCGACCCCGAGGCCGCCGCCGCCGGCGCCGCTGCGGTCGCGAACCAGGGCAAGGCCTGATCACGGAGACGACGGAAGAGCGGATGCCTCCCCACGAGGCATCCGCTCTTCCTTTTCTTCGCCTTCGCAGCGGCAGCCCCCCAGCTGCGGCCGCGTGACGGGCCTCACACCGACGGCGTGATGACGTCGATGCTGTCTGTCGCGGCCACCCAGTCGCCCGTGGACAGGTACGCGACCTTCTTCGCCACCGACACCGCGTGGTCGCCGAAGCGCTCGAGGTAGCGACTCGCGAGGGTCGCGTCCACCGTGGCGGCCGCCTCGCCCTGCCAGCTGTCGCTGAGCACCTTCTCGAACACCGAGACGTGCAGCTCGTCGAGCTTGTCGTCGGCGTTGCGGATCTCGTCGATGAGCTCGCCGTCCTGCGTGCGCAGCAGCTCGGTGAGCTGACGGGCCGTCTCGACGTCGAGCTCGCCCATCTTGAGGAACGTGGACTTGAGGCCCTTGGGGATCGCCCGCTCGGGGAAGCGCATGCGCGTGAGCTGGGCGATGTGCTCGGCGATGTCGCCCATGCGCTCGAGCGACGCGCTCATGCGCAGTGCGCTCACGACGATGCGGAGGTCGCGCGCCACCGGCTGCTGACGGGCGAGGATCTCGATCGCGAGCTCGTCGAGCTCGATCGCCTTCTCGTCGATGACCGCGTCGGCCTCGATGACCTCCTCCGCGAGTGCGACGTCGCTCGTGCCGAACGCCCGCGTCGCCTTGTCGATGGCGACCGTGACGAGTTCGGCGATCTCGACGAGACGCCCCTGCACGTCCTCGAGGGACTGGTGGAAGACTTCGCGCATTCCGACGCACCTTTCCTGGTTCGGGGGAGCTTGCGCCCGCGCCCCGCCGATTGTCGCCAGCGAAGGTTAACGGATGGTGCTCCCGTGGTGAACAGTACCCGGCAGGTGCGCCGCGGTCCCGGTCACCGTCCGTTATCGCGTCCGGCGTGCCCCTACGCTTGAGGCATGGACACGACGCAGCTCGCGCTGCTCGCCCTCCTCGCGGGGATCATCATCGGCGGTTCGATCTCCGCCGTCGTCGTCGCGTCGATACGGGCGCGTGATCGTGCGCGTGCGGAGATGTCGGTCGAGGTCCCGGACGGCGTCCGCGGCGTGCTCCACGGCATGGACGACGCGGCTGTCGTCGTGGACGCGTCCTTCACGGTGCAGGCCGCGTCGTCGGCCGCCGCGGCTTTCGAGCTGATCGAAGGCGGCACGCTGCCCGCCGACGGGCTGCGGACCCTCGCCCGGCGCGTGCGGACGAGCGATGTCGAGCTCGCGGCGTCGAGCTCGACCGAGACGATGCGTCTGCGGCGCGGTGCACCGCCCGCGGAACCGCGCCTCGTCGCCGTGCGCGCCTCGCGCATCTCGCCGCGGCTGACGCTGCTCGTGCTGCGCGACATCACCGAGCGCGAGCGGGTGGAGGAGATGCGCCGCGACTTCGTGGCCAACACGAGCCACGAGCTGAAGACCCCCGTCGGCGCGGTGAGCCTGCTCGCCGAGGCGATCGAGTCGGCTGCCGACGACCCGCCCCAGGTGCGGATCTTCGCGACGCGCCTGCAGGCGGAGGCGAACCGGCTGGCACTGCTCACCTCGCGCATCATGAACCTGTCGCGCCTGCAGGCGTCCGACCAGCTTCCGCAGCAGGACGTCTCGATCGACGAGGTGGTCGCCTCCGCGCTCGACGCCCACGCGATCCAGGCCGACTCCGCCGGCGTCGAGGTGATGCGCGGCGGATCTCGAGGCCTGTATGTGCACGGCGACGCCCAGGTCCTCAGTGAAGCCGTCGGCAACCTCATCGCCAACGCGATCGCCTACTCACCGCGCGGATCGAGCGTCGGCGTGGGCATCAAGGCCACCGACCGCGTCGTCGAGATCGCGGTGACCGACCGCGGCATCGGCATCGCCGAGGGCGAGCAGGACCGCGTCTTCGAGCGCTTCTACCGGTCCGACCCGGCGCGCGCCCGTCGCACCGGCGGGAGCGGCCTCGGGCTCTCCATCGTCAAGCACGCGGTGCAGCGGCACGGTGGCGAGGTGCGTCTGTGGTCGCGGCCAGGCCGCGGATCGACGTTCACGATCCGTCTGCCCCAGATCGACGCACCCGCCCTCGAGCCGGCTCCCAAGCGCGGTCGCAAGAAGAAGCGGCCTGCCGCGGACGCGCTGGCCGCACCGCGCGCCGCCTCGGCGACGCCCGCCACGGCCGTGCCCGCTGCCGCAGAGGTGCCCGCGGCGCCCGCGCCTGCCGCGCCCGAGGCCGCGCCGGCCGCGACGAGCACTCCCGCTGCCGCCGCCCGCGCACCCAAGCGCGCCGCCAAGACTCCCGCCGGCCATGCCGGCGGCGAGGACCCCGCTTCCGTCGCGAATGGAGACCCCGCATGACCCGCGTCCTGATCGTCGAGGACGAGCCGGACCTCGCCGACCCGCTCGCCTACCTCCTCCGCCGGGAGGGCTACGACGTCGAGATCGCCGAAGACGGCCCGACCGCGCTTACCGCATTCCGCGAGCGCGGCGCCGACATCGTGCTCCTCGACCTGATGCTGCCCGGGATGCCGGGCACCGAGGTGTGCCGTCAGATCCGCATCAACTCCGCGGTGCCGATCATCATGCTGACCGCGAAGGACTCCGAGGTCGACATCGTGGTGGGCCTCGAGCTCGGCGCGGACGACTACGTCACCAAGCCGTACTCGGCCCGCGAGCTGCTGGCCCGCATGCGCGCCGTGCTGCGCCGCTTCTCGCAGATCGACGCCGACCTGGAGGACCGCGTGCTCGAGGGCGGCCGCGTCGTGCTCGACATCGATCGTCACACCGTCGCCGTCGAGGGCGGCGAGATCAACATGCCGCTGAAGGAATTCGAGCTGCTCGAGGTGCTCATGCGCAACGCCGGTCGCGTGCTCACGCGCGGCCAGCTGATCGACCGCGTCTGGGGGAGCGACTACTTCGGCGACACCAAGACGCTCGATGTCCACATCAAGCGCATCCGCTCGCGCATCGAGAAGAATCCGGGAGCGCCGGAGATGCTCGTCACCGTCCGTGGGCTGGGCTACCGCTTCGAGGGCTGACACTCCGCACGCACAGAAGAGGGCGCCGCGCGGGGCGCCCTCTTCTGTGCGTGCGAGCCTGGCTCAGGGAGCGAGCGGCGCGAGGTAGTCGAGAGTCCCGTCCAGCACGGGGACGGAGGCGAGCGCCCCGTCCGAGTCGCCGGACTGGAAGAAGGTGGTGACGTCGGTGCCCGGCAGGGCGTCGAGGTTCTCGACGAGCAGGGGCTCGTCCTCCTCGGAGCCGAGGCTCACCGTCGTGTTCGCCGGCACCCGCACGGTGAGCGTGGGCCCGCCCTCGCCGAACTCGATGTTGAGGGTCTGCGAGTCCTCCGTCTGGTTGATCAGCGCGGCAACGAAGTTGCCCTCGGAGCCGTCCTCGTTCGCGACGATCTGGGCGTTGCGCACCTCGACGGGGCCCGCTTCGTGGACGTTCGTGCCCTCGGCCGCCGAGTACCCGATCGTGGTCGCCTGCGGCGAGATCATGCTGCACCCGGTCGTCGTGAGGACGAGTGCGCCCCCGATGGCCAGCGACGCGATGAGGCGGCGGTTCACGGATCCTCCATAAGACGGATGACGGTTCTCCAGCATTCTAGGGGCTCGCGATGGGCGCCGCTGAGCACCGCCCCGACCGGAGGGCGGAGAACCTTAGCGTATTTCGCCTGTGGTATCCTGGAGGTTGCCGAAAGGACATAACTCCATGCTTTTTGAGGTTGGCGAGACGGTCGTCTACCCCCACCACGGGGCGGCAACGATCATCGAGGTCAAAGACCGGATCATCAAGGGCGAGACGAAGAAGTACCTGAAGCTCAACGTCACGCAGGGTGATCTCATCATCGAAGTCCCCGCAGAGAACGTCGACCTGGTCGGCGTCCGAGACGTCATCGGCAAGGAGGGCCTCGACAAGGTCTTCGAGGTGCTGCGCGCTCCCTTCACCGAGGAGCCGACCAACTGGTCGCGCCGCTACAAGGCGAACCTCGAGAAGCTCGCCTCCGGTGACGTCATCAAGGTCAGCGAGGTCGTGCGCGATCTGTGGCGCCGCGATCAGGACCGCGGTCTGTCGGCCGGGGAGAAGCGCATGCTCGCCAAGGCGAAGCAGATCCTGATCTCCGAGCTCGCACTGGCCGAGAAGACCGACGAGGAGAAGGCGAGCGTCCTCCTCGACGAGGTCCTCGCGAGCTGAGACTCCCGGAACGGCGCCCCGGATGGGGCGCCGTTCCGCTGTGCGCATCGGATGCCATCGAGCGCCGCCCGCACGGCGCCGCCCCCCCGTTCGCGATAGCGTGAACGCGTGAGCATCCCTCCCGTGCCGCACGTCGGCGTCATCGTCGTGGCAGCCGGATCCGGCACCCGCTTGGGCGCCGGTGCGCCGAAGGCGTTCGTCGGGATCGACGGGAGCAGCATCCTTCATCACGCCCTTGAGGGGGTGTTCTCCGCCCCGCTCGCGCAGGTCGTCATCGTCGTCCCCGCCGGGCGCGAGGGCGACGCGATGAGCGAGGCACTCACGACCGCGGGCGACCGTCGTGACCTGGTGTCGGTGGTCGTCGGCGGTGACACGCGCCAGGCCTCCGTGGCCGCGGGTCTTGCCGCGCTCTGGGCCGACGTCGAGATCGTGCTGGTCCACGATGCGGCGCGGGCGCTCGCACCCGCCGAGGTGTTCGAGCGTGTGATCGCCGCGATCGAGGCCGGCGCGGCGGGTGCGATCCCTGTGCTGCCGGTCATCGACACCCTCAAGCGGGTCGAGGGCGAGGAGATCGTCGCCGCCGTCGATCGTGCGGAACTGGCGGCGGCGCAGACGCCGCAGGGCTTCCGCAGAGATGTGCTCGACGAGGCATATGCCGCCGCGGCCGCCGACTTCACCGATGACGCGGCGCTGGTCGCCGACGCCGGACACGCGGTGGCGGCCGTGCCGGGGCATCCGCTCGCCTTCAAGATCACCACTCCCGCAGACCTCGATCGCGCGCGCCACCTGATCTCCGCACCCGCACCGCACGCCGCGGGGCACCACGGCGGCGCGCCGGCTCTCCCGCGCGTCGGCGTCGGCACCGATGTGCACGCGTTCGGCGGCGAGGGCACGCTGTGGCTGGCGGGGCTCGAATGGCCGGGCGAGGCGCCGCTGTCGGGACACTCCGACGGGGATGCCGTCGCCCACGCGATCGTCGACGCGCTGCTGGCCGCGGCGGGCCTCGGCGACATCGGCACGCATTTCGGCACCGATCATCCCGAGTACGTCGGCGCCCACGCCGACGCGTTCCTCACGCGCACGGTCTCGCTCCTCGGGGAGGCGGGTTGGCGCGTCGGCAACGTGTCGGTGCAGGTGCAGGCGAACCGCCCGCGCTTCTCCACGCGTCGCACGGAGGCCGAGCGCGTGCTGTCGGCCGCCCTCGGCGGCGCGCCGGTGTCGGTGTCGGCGACGACCACCGACGGCCTCGGGTTCACCGGGCAGGGCGAGGGCGTCTCGGCCTTCGCGGTCGCTCTCGTCGTCCCCGCGTGATCTCGCGGGGTCCCGTGCGGGTCAGAGCGCGCGGGTCATGAAGACCGAGAACGGGTCGAGCGAGTAGCCCTCGAACGGGCCGCACGCGACGAACCCCTCGCTCTCGTACAGCCGCTGCGCGGGATCGAAGTCCTCGGTGGTGCCCGTCTCGAGCCAGAGGCTCGACATCCCCCGCCGTCGTGCATCGGCCACGATGTGGCGCAGCAGCGCCCGGCCCGCGCCGGCGCCGCGGAACCTGTCGTCCACCCGCATCGACTTGATCTCGCCACGGTCGGCGTCGAGCGCCTTGAGGGCGCCGACGCCGGCGAGCTCGCCGTCGATCCATGCCGTCCAGACGGTGAGGGACGGATGCTGCAGCGCAGCGATGTCGAGCGCATGGACGCTCTCCGGCGGAGAGGTGTCGTGCATGCCCGCGAGGTGGAGGGCGATGAGGCGCCGGGTGGCGTCGCCGGTCAGGTCGTCGGTGCGGATCTCGATGGTGCGCTGCATGTCGCGCCCAGTGTGCCACGAGCCGGTTTCGGCCGTGTTTCCGGTCCCCGCTCGCCCTCACGCCTCCACGGCATACGGCGCTGGGTCGCGTGGCGAGCGGGAGCCCCACGCCAGAAGAGCGAGGCCGGCGGCGAGCACCACGAGCCCGATGATCGCGAGCGCCGACAGCCGTTCGCCCAGCACGACGATGCCGAGCACACTCGCCGTCAGCGGCTCGCCGAGCGTGAGCGTCGCAGCCGTCGCCGCGGTGAGTCCGCTGAGCCCCCAGGTGAAAAGCACGTAGGCGATCGAGATCGTCGCGATGCCCAGCCACAGCGCCATGACGACGCCCGACGTCGTGCCGAGCCATGCGAGGTCGACGAAAGGGAGTCCGAACGCGCAGATGACCGCCGAGCTCGCCCCCATGGCCCCGACGACCGTGAACGGATCCCAGCCGTCGTCCAGCAGCCGGCGCTGCGCGTTCGCGATCACGGCGAACGACGCGCCGGCGCCCACCGATCCGGCGAGTCCCAGCGGATCGGTGCCGCCACCGGTGCCCGCCTCCCCGCCGAAGCCGAGGAGCACGACGCCGATCGTCGCGAGCGCGGTCGCCCCCATCCACGTGAGCGTCGGCATCCGTCGCGTCAGCGCCCACTCCAGCAGGCCCGCGAGGATCGGGGCGGACCCCAGCGCGACGACGGTGCCGACCGCGACGCCATTGCGGGCCGTGCCGAGGAAGAACAGCGGCTGGTAGAGGGCGAGGCACGCACCGGTCAGGACCATGAGCAGGACCGGGCGAAGGCCCCATCGCGGGTGCGTCGTCCCCGCCGGAAGCCGGCGCACATGCCGCGCGGCGAGGGAGAACGCGATGATCGCGAGCCCTGTGCCGCCGATCACCATGCGCATCACGCCGATCGAGAGCGGCGTCGTGCCGTCAGGACCGAGGGCCTGCGAGGTGCCCGTGGTGCCGAACAGCAGCGCGGCGGCGAGGACGGCGAGCACATGCACCCCCTGTTTATATCCGATACGGCGCCCTCCGCCGGAATGCCCCACAGGCTCACTCAGGGTCGGCGCGGTGCCCGCCGGTAGGCTGGTGCGGTGACGGTTCAGCTGTACGACACCAAGGCGCAGACCCTGCGCGACTTCGTGCCCCTCGACCCCGGAAACGTCACGATCTACGTCTGCGGGCCGACGGTGCAGTCCGGTCCCCACATCGGGCACCTGCGCGGCGCGCTGAGCTTCGACATCCTGCGCCGCTGGCTCACCCACCGGTACGGCCGCGTCACGTTCGTGCGCAACGTCACCGACATCGACGACAAGGTGCTCGCGAACGGCACCGACGGCGAGCCCTGGTGGGCGCTGGCGTACCGCATGGAGCTCGAGTTCACCCGTGCCTACACCGCGATCGGCATCCTCCCGCCGACGTACGAGCCGCGCGCGACGGCGTCGATCCCGCAGATGCAGGAGCTCATCGAGCGCCTCATCGAGGCGGGTCACGCCTACGCCGCGGCGGCGGGGACGGATGCTGCCGGCGACGTCTACTTCGACGTCCGGTCGTGGGCCGACTACGGCTCGCTCACGAACCAGTCGATCGACGCGATGGAGCCGGCCGCCGACGCCGATCCGCGCGGCAAGCGCGACCCCCGCGACTTCGCCCTCTGGAAGGGTGCGAAGGCCGACGAGCCGGCATCGGCGACCTGGGCTTCGCCCTGGGGTGCCGGGCGGCCCGGCTGGCACATCGAGTGCTCCGCCATGGCCCGTCGGTACCTCGGCGCCGAGTTCGACATCCACGGCGGCGGGCTCGACCTGCGCTTCCCCCACCACGAGAACGAGCTCGCCCAGTCGACTGCGGCCGGCGACGGCTTCGCTCGGTACTGGGTGCACAACGGCCTGGTGACGGTCGGCGCGCAGAAGATGTCGAAGTCGCTGTTCAACTTCGTGCTCGCCGAGGATCTGCTCCGCGAGCGCGACCCCCTCGTGGTGCGCTACGCGCTCGCCGCGGCGCACTACCGGTCCAGCCTCGACATCACCACGTCGACGTTCGACGAGGCCGAAGCGGCGCTCGAGCGGATCCGCACCTTCCTCGAGCGCGCCATCCGCACGTTGCGCGGAGCGGAGGACGTGAGAGTGGATGCCGCCGTCCCGGCCGCGTTCGCCGCAGCTCTGGACGACGACCTCGGCGTGCCCCAGGCGCTCGCGGTGCTGCACGAGACCGTGCGCGACGGCAACACGGCACTCGACGCGGGGGATCGCGATGGCGCGCTCCGCGCCTTCGCCGACGTCGCCGTGATGGCGGGCGTCCTCGGCATCGACCCCCTCGATCCGCAATGGCGGTCGACGGATGCCTCGGCCGAGGCATCCGCTCTCGACAAGCTGGTCGAGGCGATGATCGCCCAGCGCGCTGCCGCGCGCGCAGCAAAGGACTGGGCGGCCGCCGACCGCATCCGCGACGCGATCGCGGCGGCCGGCATCGCCCTCGAAGACAGTCCCGACGGGACGCACTGGAGTGTCGCCGACGCTCCTCGCCCGACGGAGAGCAACTGACGGGCCGCGGCCCGCACGAAGGAGAACTGATGGCCAAGCCAGGACGCCCCGGCGCCAGCAAGAGCAGCAAGAAGGGTCCCACCAAGGGCACCGGCGGCAAGAACAAGCGGTCCCTCGAGGGCCGCGGACCGACGCCGAAGGCGGAGGACCGCGCGTGGCACCCGGCGGGCAAGCGCAAGGCCGCCGCTGAGCGGTATGCGGCTGCCGGCGGCAAGGGCAAACCCGGCCAGCCCGCTCCCCGCTCATCTCGCCCCGCGAAGAAGGACGATGACACCGAGACGGTCACCGGCCGCAACTCGGTGCTCGAGGCCCTGCGCGCCAAGATCCCCGCGACGGCCTTCTACATCGCGCAGCGCGTCGAGATGGACGACCGCGTCAAGGAGATGCTCGCCATCGCCACGCACCGAGACATCCCGGTTCTCGAGGTGACGCGCCCCGAGCTCGACCGCATGGCCGGCTTCGACGGCGTGCACCAGGGCGTCGCGCTCAAGGTGCCGCCGTACGAGTACGGCCACCCGCAGGACCTGCTCGAGCAGGTGATCGAGTCGGGTCAGACGCCGCTGTTCGTCGCGCTCGACGGCATCACCGACCCGCGCAACCTCGGCGCGATCCTCCGGTCGACGGCGGCCTTCGGCGGGCAGGCGGTCATCGTGCCGCAGCGCCGCTCGGCCAGCGTCAACTCGGCCGCCTGGAAGACCAGCGCCGGCGCGGCCGCGCGTGTGCCGGTCGCCCTCGCGTCCAACCTCACGGCGATGCTCAAGGACTTCAAGAAGCAGGGCGTGTTCGTGCTCGGCCTCGACGGCGGCGGAGACGTCTCGCTCCCCGAGCTGGAGCTCGCCGACCGTCCCGTCGTGATCGTCGTCGGCTCCGAGGGCAAGGGCCTGTCGCGCCTCGTGACCGAGACGTGCGATCAGATCGTGTCCATCCCGATCTCGTCCGCCACGGAGTCGCTGAACGCCGGGATCGCGGCATCCGTCGCCCTGTATCAGGTCTCGACGCTCCGCAACGCCCCGCCCGCCTGAGTCCGCGCGCGACGCGCGCGGGATGGACACCCGCGCATCGCACGTTCCTTCTGCAGAGCCGGCTCGTGCCGGCGACACCACACGTCGAAAGGCAGCACATGGCACGCATCGCCGTCATCGGAGGCTCGGGGTACGCCGGCCGTCACATCGTCGCGGAGGCGGCGAGCCGGGGGCACAGCGTGCTCTCGATCGCCCGCCGCATCCCGGCCGAGCGCCACGCAGGGGCGATGTACATCGAGGGCTCGCTGACCGACGTCCCCGACCTGCTCGCGCAGATCGAGGGCGTCGACGTCGTCGTCTCGGCGGTCGCGCCGCGCGGGGAGATGCAGGGTCTGGTGCGTCCGAACATCGCAGCGCTGGCCGGCGTCCTCCCGGACGGCGTGCGTCTCGGCGTCATCGGCGGTGCCGGCGGCAGCCTCGTCACCGAGGGCGGCGAGCGCGTCGTCGACCTCCCGTCGTTCTCCGAGGAGTACAAGGCGGAGGCCCTCGAGGCGATCGGCATCCTCGAAGACCTCAAGGAGGCGCCGGAGTCGCTGGACTGGTTCTACATCCACCCGGCCGGAGGCTTCGGGGCCTACAACCCGGGCGAGCGCACGGGCGAGTACCGCACCGGCGGCGACGTCATCGTCACAGACGCCGAGGGTGAGTCCTACATCTCGGGCGAAGACCTCGCCGTCGCGATCGTCGACGAGATCGAGAACCCGCAGCACCCCCGCAAGCGCTTCACCGTCGGGTACTGACACCCCCGGTGACGGGTCAGACGAGGTCGCGCCAGTCGATGTCGTCCTCGTCGTCGTCGATGACGGGGTTCGAGGAGGTGATGACCGAGAGCGACACCGTCTCGGTCGGCGGACCCATCAGGGTCGCCTCGTCGCGGCGATGGCGCAGCACGTTGTCGACGTAGCTCGTCAGCGCCTCGGCCAGCGGCACCGACTTGCCCTTCGCCTGCGACAGGTACCAGCGGTGCTCGAGCAGCTGGTGGAACACCTCCGCAGGTTCGAGCTTCGAGCGCAGATCCCAGGGGATCGCCTTGACCACGGGCTCGAACACGCGGGTGAGCCACTCGTGCGCGACCATCTCCTCGTCGTCGCCGAGGCGCGAGATGCGCGCGCGGAACTCGTCCAGGTCGTTGAGCAGGCGCCGGGCCTGGTTCTCCTCGACGTCGAGGCCGGTGAGCCGCAGCAGGCGCCGCTGATGATGACCGGAGTCCACGACCTTCGGCTGGATGGAGACCCGGGTGCCGTCGGCGGTGGCCTGGATCGACATCTCGCCGATGTCGAAGCCGAGATCGTTGAGCCGCTGCACGCGCTCGGTGATGCGCCACGCCTCGTCGGCGCGGAAGGTCTCCTCGTCGGTGAGTGCCGCCCACAGGGAGTGGTACGACGAGACGATGCCGTCGGCGATCGCGATCGCATCGACGCCGCCCTCCAGGCGACCGCCGGCCTCGAGGTCCATGATCTCGCCCGCGATGTTGGTGCGGGCGACGTCGAGGTCGTGCGCACGCTGACCGGGGGTCAGGCCGCTCTCGTGCAGTTCGCCCGTCTCGGCGTCGACCAGGTAGGCCGCGAAGGCGCCGGCGTCGCGCCGGAACAGCGTGTTCGACAGCGACACGTCGCCCCAGAAGAACCCGACGTTGTGCAGACGCACGAGCAGCAGCGCCAGCGCGTCCACGAGGCGTGTGGCGGTGTCGGGCCGCAGGACCTGCGTGAAGAGGGCTCGATAGGGGAGCGAGAACTTCAGGTGCGCGGTCACCAGAGCCGCGGGAAGCGGCTCGCCGGCAGCATCCGTCCTCCCGGCGATCACGGCGACGCGCTCGACGCACGGCACATCCAGGCGGGCGAGATTGCCGAGCATGTCGTACTCGCGCTGCGCCATGGCCTGCGTGGTCTCCTTGATGGCGACCACGCGGCCCGACAGGTTGGCGAACCGCACCAGGTGGCGCGAGATGCCCTTCGGCAGGAAGACGATGTGGCTCGACGGCCACTCGCCGAGCGGCGTCGCCCACGGCAGCGTCAGCAGTCCCGGGTCGACGCTCGAGGCGGTGATGCTCAGGGCGTCAGGCACGTCCCCTCCTGGAGAACGAGCGACGGCGCGGGGGGAGATGCTCCCACCCGCGCCGTCGCGAACTGATCAGGGTTACGCCGCGGCGATCGCCTTGTCGGTCAGGCGCTCGCCCGACTCGATGTCGAACACGTGGACGTGCCCGGGGACGGGCGCCAGCGTGACCTTGTCGCCCGCGATCGGGTGACGGCGGCCGTCGACGCGCGCGACGATGTCGGTGCGCTTGCCCGCGACGTCGGCGTGACCGTAGAGGTAGCCGTCGGCGCCGAGCTCCTCGACGAGGTCGACCGTGACTGTGAGGCCCTTGCCGTCCTCGGGCGCGACCTGGATGTCCTCCGGGCGGACGCCGATGGTGACCTCGGTGCCGTGCGCCTTGCCGAGCGTGTCGGCCTCGACGCCCACGACCTTGTCGCCGAACTGCACGCCGCCCTCGGCGATGTGCGCCGGGAACAGGTTCATGGCCGGCGAGCCGATGAATCCGGCGACGAACACGTTGTTCGGCTTCTCGTAGAGGTCGCGCGGGGTGCCGACCTGCTGCAGGAGCCCGTCCTTGAGGACCGCGATGCGGTCGCCCATGGTGAGGGCCTCGGTCTGGTCGTGCGTGACGTAGACCGTGGTGACGCCGAGGCGGCGCTGCAGCGACGCGATCTGCGTACGCGTCTGGACACGGAGCTTCGCGTCGAGGTTCGACAGCGGCTCGTCCATGAGGAACACCTGGGGCTGGCGGACGATCGCGCGGCCCATGGCGACGCGCTGACGCTGACCACCCGAGAGGGCCTTCGGCTTGCGGGTGAGGTACTCCTCGAGGTCGAGGAGCTTCGCGGCCTCGAGCACGCGAGCGGCGCGCTCCTCCTTGCCGACGCCGGCGATCTTGAGCGCGAAGCCCATGTTCTCGGCGACCGTCATGTGCGGGTACAGCGCGTAGTTCTGGAAGACCATCGCGATGTCGCGATCCTTCGGGGGGACGTCGGTGACGTCACGGTCGCCGATCAGGATGCGGCCCGAGTTGACCTCTTCGAGGCCGGCCAGCATGCGCAGCGACGTGGACTTTCCGCAGCCCGACGGGCCGACGAGAACCAGGAACTCGCCATCGGCGACCTCGAGGTTGAGCTTGTCCACAGCGGGGCGAGTGCCCCCGGGGTACAGACGGGTTGCGTTGTCAAACGTGACGGACGCCATGTTCTCTTCTCCTTCACCGGCAGGTACGTGCCGGACGATCCGTAGTGAGGAATGAGCGGGGGCTTACCCGCACGCCCGCCATCGGGCGCAAGGAACAGTATGACACGGCGCGCGCGGAGGTTGCGTCTGGGCATTTCCCAGGGTGGCTGACTAGCATCGTGGACGGCCGCTTTCCCGCCTGGCCCCGCCGGAACACCGGCCCGCTTTTCCGCCCCGAGAGGTTCCATGTCGAGCGACGAGTCACAGAACGCCGCGCCCAGCGAGCGCCGCGACGCCGTGCGCGAGAAGGCGCAGCAGGTGAAGGCGCGCCAGTCGCGAGCCCGTCTGATCCGAAGGACGTCGCTCGTGGCCGTCGCCGTCGCGTTCGTGGCGGTCATCGCCGTCGTGGTGACCTGGACCGTCTCGTCGAGCGCGTCGAAGCCGACCATGAGTCCGGCGAAGGGCGTCGACGGCGGCTTCGTCGTGACCGACGTGACCGGAGCCGGTGTCGCTCCCGACGCCGCTGCGGGCGGCCTCGTCGAGGGAGAGGCGAGCACGACTCCCGAGACCGAGCCGACTCCCACCGCGACGCCCACCGAGGCGCCGGCGGTCGACATCCGCGTGTACGTCGACTACCTGTCGACCGGCTCGCGCGAGTTCCAGCTCGCGAACATGAGGCAGCTGTCCGAGTGGGTCGACGACGGCGCCGCGACGCTCACGTACTACCCGGTCGCCATGCTGACCGCGAAGTCCAACGGCACGAAGTACTCGCTGCGCGCCGCGGGTGCCGCCGCCTGCGTCGCCCAGCACTCGCCCGACTACTTCTTCGCGTTCAACGACGCGCTGCTGCGCCAGCAGCCGGAGGTCGACTCCGACGGCCTGAGCGACGCCGAGCTCGCGACGGTCGCACAGGCGACGGGGCTCGACGGCCCCAAGGTCGTCCGCGCCTGCATCGAGGACCAGGCCTATGCGTCGTGGGCGAAGACGGCGACCGAGCAGGCGCTGAAGGAACTGCCCGGCACGGACGGCGTGGCGCTCACCGGCACCCCGATGGTGCTGGTCAACGGCACGCAGTACGTGGGCAAGCTCGACGACCCCAAGGAGTTCGCGCAGTTCGTGCTGACCGTTGCGAGCGACGCGTACTACAAGGGCACGCCGACGCCCACCCCGACGTCGACGCCGACTCCCTGACGGACGCCCCGCGCGAGCGCCGCTAGACTGGACGCTCTGCCGACTTGGCGCAATTGGTAGCGCACCGTACTTGTAATACGGGGGTTACGGGTTCAAGTCCCGTAGTCGGCTCCAGTTGTCCGGGACGCCGCGGAGTCACACCGAGCCGTCGTCCCGGTGGCTTCGCCGTCGTGACGTGACGAACAGTGCGACCACGGCGACGAGCGTCGCCGTCACGACCCCCATCGTCGCCGGGATCCACGGCGCGGAGTCGTCGGCACTGGGCGCGGCGGGAGCATCGGTCGTCTCGACCGGCTCCGGCGACCTCGTCGAAGCCGGCGCGAGCGGCGACGGCGCGGGAGTGGACGGCTCGGAGGGCAGCGGCTGCTCGGGGGGCGCGGGGCTGGTGTGTTCGACGTCGGGCGCATGCGGCGCCGGATCAATCTCAGGGGGGACCGCCCCGCCGCAGGTGAATGCCCCGCCCGTGAACACGCATCCGGGCGTCGGCGCGGGCTCCGCCGAGGCGCCGGTCAGGCCGAGCATTCCGAAGCCGGCGAGGAAGAGAACCCCCACGCGCAATGGCAAGCTCGCCGGCCGACGCCCACCGTCCATGATTCACGGTATCGGTTCGGTGCGCGCGCGGCCATGCCCGATGATGGATCGGGTGACCGTACGCCGCCTGCCCGTCTGGATCGGCCTCGGCGGCGCCGCCGTCATCGGCATCCTCACCGCCGTGCAGGCGCGCATCAACGGCCAGCTCGGCGTCCGCATCGGCGACGGGTTCGCCGCCGCGGTCATCTCGTTCGGGTCCGGTCTGATCGTCCTCGTCGTGCTGTCGGCCGCACTGCCGCAGGGACGGCGCGGGTTCGGCGCGCTGGTCGCGGGGCTGCGCGGGCGGAGCATCCCGATCTGGATGCTGTGCGGCGGCGTCGCCGGCGCGCTGTCGGTCGCCACGCAGTCGCTCGCGGTCGGCATCATCGGCGTCGCGCTGTTCACCGTCGGGGTCGTCGCGGGGCAGACCGTCAGCGGCCTGCTGCTCGACCGCGCCGGGATCGGGCCGGCGGGCGTGGTCGCGGTGACGCCCGCGCGGCTCGTCGGCGGCGCGCTCGCGGTGCTCGCCGCGGCCGTGTCGCTGGCGGGTGGTGTGCACGCGCCGCCGGTGCTGCTCGTCCTGCCCTTCCTCGTCGGCGCCGGGATCGCGTGGCAGTCGGCGGTCAACGGGCGGCTGCGCCAGCGCGTCGGCACGCCGCTGACGGCGACTCTGGTGAACTTCATCGGCGGCACGGCCGTGCTGGGCGCGGCCGAGCTCATCCACACCGCGGTCGCGGGCCCGCCGGCGTCCTTCCCGTCGGACCCGTGGCTGTACGTCGGCGGCGTGATCGGCGTGACGTACATCTTCCTCGCGGCGGCGCTCGTGCCCTACACGGGCGTGCTGCTGCTCGGCCTCGGCACCGTCGTCGGTCAGGTCGTCACTTCGGTGATGATCGACGCCGTCTGGCCGACGGCCGCTGCGCCGACGCTGGGCGCCTCGCTGCTGATGTCGACGCTCGCGATCCTGTCGGTGGTCGTCGCGGCGGTGCCGTGGCGACGGATGCCGCGCCGCGGCCACTGAGCCGGGCCCTGCGGACACCGCACCCCGAGCCGTGCCGCGGGGTGGCATGCTGAGACCGTGCCGCAGGGGTCCGAGTCGCACCGCGCCCTCCCGTCGCGCGCCGACGCCGGTGCACGACCGCCCCGGCGCGCGACGGACGGCCCGGCGCTGACACCGGACGACCTCGCCGACATCGATCGGCTGCTCGCCCCCACGGACCGGCTCCTGCACGACGGCTACCCGGGCGATGACGGCACGCGGCAGCCTGTGCACACCGTCTACGTCCCCGCCGACCGCTACTCCGCGGCGCTTCCGCGCGCGTGGGGTGCGGCCGCCCTGGACGCCGTCGCGGCGCAGGGCGGCTTGGACGCCGTCGTCCGCGACCTGGGCGTGCCCGAGGACTCGGCCGACGAGGTCGCAGCGCTCGTCGAGGCGAAGCTCGCGTCGGAGCCGATCGAGGACCTGCGGCTCGACCTCGAGGACGGCTACGGCGACCGCGGTGACGAGACGGAGGACGCCGACGTCCGCCGGGCGGCCGGGCTGCTCCTCGAGGCTCTCGCGAGCGGCCAGACGCCGCCGTTCTTCGGGATCCGCGTCAAGGGCCTCGAGCGGGCGACGCGGGGGCGCAGCATCCGTTCTCTCGATCTCTTCCTGGCGACGCTGCTCGACGCCGGCGACCTGCCCGTGGGCTTCGTGCTCACCCTGCCCAAGGTGACCACGGTCGCGCAGGTCGAGGCGATGGCCCGGCTCTGCGGGCGCATCGAGGAGCACCACGGCCTCGAGCGAGGGCGGCTGCGGTTCGAGCTGCAGGTCGAGACGCCTCAGATCGTCCTGGGCGCCGACGGCACCGCTCCGCTGGCGCGGGCGATCCACGCGGCCGGGGGCCGGGTGAGCGGGCTGCACTACGGCACGTACGACTACAGCGCGGCGCTGGGGATCGCCCCGGCGTATCAGTCGCTGGACCACCCGGCCGCCGATCACGCCAAGAACGTGATGCAGGTGGCCGCGGCGCAGACCGGGGTGCGGCTCTCGGACGGGTCGACCAACATCCTCCCCGTCGGGGACGCCGATGCCGTGCGTGCGGCCTGGCGGCTGAGCGCGCGGCTCACGCGGCGGTCGTTGGAGCGCGGGTTCCCCCAGGGCTGGGACCTGCATCCCGCGCAGCTCGTGCCGCGCTTCGTCGCCAACGTGCAGTTCTACCGCGAGGGCCTCGCGCCGGCCGCCGCGCGGCTGCGCGCCTTCGCCGGCGGGGTGGAGGGCGCGATCCTCGACGAGCCCGCCACCGCGCGCGCGCTCGCATCGTTCATCGCGCGCGGCATCGCGTGCGGGGCCGTCACCGAGAGCGAGGCGACGGATGCCGCGGGCCTCACCCCGGCGGCACTCGCCGCGCTCGCGGAGCCGGCGCACATCACGACCGAGGAGCCCGCATGAGCTACCACACCCCGCCCGGCGGCCTGCCGCCGCAGACCGCCCTCCTCACCGATCGCGCCGTGGTGAAGCCGGCGTACACGTTCATCCCCAGGGGCGTGCTGCGCGACATCGTCACGAGCAGCCTGCCGGGCTTCACGGGCACGCGGGCGTGGATCCTGGCGCGCCCGATCGCGGGGTCGGCGACGACGTTCGCGCAGCTGATCGTCGAGGTCGGCCCGGGCGGCGGAGCGCAGAAGCCCGAGCTCGAGGGCGGTGTCGAGGGCGTCGTCTTCGTCACCGCAGGCGCGCTGACGCTCACGCTCGAGGGGGAGCGGCATGTGCTCGAGCCGGGCGGGTACGCGTTCCTCGCCCCGGGCGCCCGCTGGTCACTGGTGAACGAGGGCGGCGAGCCGACGAGCTTCCACTGGATCCGCAAGGCCTATGAGCGGGTCGAGGGCGTGGCCGCACCGGCATCGTTCGTCACGCGCGACCAGGACGTCGAGCCGCGTCCCATGCCCGACACCGACGGCGCGTGGGCGACGACCCGCTTCGTCGATCCCGACGACCTCGCGCACGACATGCACGTCAACATCGTGACGTTCCAGCCCGGCGGGTCCATCCCCTTCGCGGAGACCCACGTCATGGAGCACGGACTGTACGTGCTGCAGGGCAAGGCGGTCTACCGGCTCAACGACGACTGGGTCGAGTGCGAGGCGGGCGACTACATGCTGCTCAGGGCGTTCTGTCCGCAGGCCTGCTACGCCGGGGGTCCCGAGCCGTTCCGCTACCTCCTGTACAAGGACGTCAACCGCCAGGTCCGGCTCACCTGATGCAGGCGGACTCATGAGCGAGGGGATGCCGCCGCTCGACCTCGTCCTGCGCGGCCGGCGCGTGCTCACGGAGAGCGGCTTCCGGCCCTGCGAGGTCGGCGTCGCAGGCGGGGTCGTGGTCGCGGTCGAGCGGCTCGGCGCGGCTTTGGACGGACGCGAGATCGTCACCCTCGACGATGACGAGACGCTGCTGCCCGGCCTCGTCGACACCCACGTGCACGTCGACGAGCCCGGACGCACCGAGTGGGAGGGGTTCGCCTCCGCCACGAAGGCCGCGGCGGCGGGCGGGGTCACCACGATCGTCGACATGCCGCTCAACAGCATCCCGCCGACGGTGTCGGTCGAGGCGCTGGAGGTCAAGCGGCGCGCGGCCTGCGGCCAGTCGTTCGTCGACGTCGGGTTCTGGGGCGGCGCGATCCCCGGCAACACGAGCGACCTCCGCCCGCTGCACGACGCCGGGGTGTTCGGGTTCAAGTGCTTCCTGCTGCCCTCGGGGGTGGACGAGTTCCCTCCGCTCGACCTCGCCGAGGTGGAGCGCGACATGGCCGAGCTGGCCGCCTTCGACGGCCTGCTCATCGTGCACGCCGAGGACGCCGCCACGATCGAGCATGCGCCGGACCCGGGGGGCGCCCGCTATGACCGGTTCCTCGCCTCGCGCCCGCACGTGGCAGAGGACGCCGCGATCGCCGCCGTCGTCGACCGCGCCCGCCGCACCGGGGCGCGTGCGCACATCCTGCACCTGTCATCGTCCGACGCGCTGCCGCGGATCGCGGCCGCCCAGCACGACGGCGTCCGCCTGAGCGTCGAGACGTGTCCGCACTATCTGACCCTGGCGGCCGAAGACGTCCCCGACGGCGCGACCGCGTTCAAGTGCTGTCCGCCGATCCGCGAGTCGGCGAATCGCGACCGGCTCTGGGAAGGGCTCCTCGACGGCACGATCGACAGCATCGTGAGCGACCACTCGCCCGCCACCCTCGATCTCAAAGACCTCGACCACGGCGACTTCGCGGTGGCGTGGGGCGGGATCGCATCGCTGCAGCTGGGGCTGCCGGTGGTGTGGACGGAGGCCCGTCGACGAGGCATCCCGCTCGAGAAGGTGGTGGAATGGATGTCGGCGCGTCCGGCGGCCCTCGCGGGCCTCGCCCGCAAGGGCAGGATCGCGCTCGGCTTCGACGCCGACCTGTCGGTGTTCGCACCCGACGCCGGGTTCGTCGTCGACGTCGCCCGTCTGCACCACAAGAACCCGCTCTCGCCGTACGACGGCCGCGCCCTGACGGGCGTCGTCCGGGAGACGTTCCTGCGGGGCGAGCGGGTCGACTTCGCCGAGCCCCGCGGTCGCCTGCTGCGTCGCGACGCGGCCTGAGCGCCGACACCGGCCACCCTCGGCCGGGTGAGACGTGACGATACGGAAGAAGAGTGAGATGTCGGCAGATCCCTACGGCAGCGGTGCAGAGGTCCTCGAGGCGGAGGACGAGCTGCGTTCCCTGATCACCACGCGCCCGGGGCGCCACCGCGACGTCGACCCGTCGATCGCGCGCTCCTGGCTGCTCGTGCCGGGGACCCGCCCGGAGTCGTTCGACGACATGGCGGCCTCGCGCGCCGACGCGGTCGTGCTCGACATCGAGGACGCCGTCGACCCGAGCAACAAGCCGCAGGCCCGGCAGGACGTCGCCGAGTGGCTCCGCGGCGGCGGCCGCGCGTGGGTGCGGGTCAACGACGCACTGAGCCCGTTCTGGGCCGACGACCTCGCAGCGCTCGCCGGCATCCCGTCGCTCGAGGGCATCATGCTCGCCAAGACCGAGTCGCCCGACCAGGTGACGAGCTCCTTCGACCGCCTCGGCGGACAGGTCCCAGTGGTCGCGCTCGTGGAATCGGCGCTCGGCATGGAGGACGCCGCCCACATCGCACGCGCCCGTGGCGCGTTCCGCCTGGCGTTCGGCAGCGGCGACTTCCGTCGCGACACCGGCATGAGCGCGGATGCCGAGGCCATGGCGTACCCGCGGGCGCGGCTGGTGGTCGCCAGCCGCGTGGGGAACCTGCCGGGTCCGATCGACGGCCCGACCGTCGGCAACAGCATGCCGACGCTGCGCGAGCACTCCGCGATCACCGTCTCGATGGGCATGACCGGCAAGCTCTGCCTGGCGGCCGAGCAGGCGCCCGTCATCAACGAGGTGATCTGCCCCACGCCGAGCGAGGTGCTGTGGGCACTGGACTTCCTCTCCGACTTCGAGCGCCGCGGTCGCGTGGTGCGCGACGGCAGCGACTTGCCCCGGCTCGGCCGGGCGCAGAAGATCGAGAAGCTGGCGCTCGCGTTCGGGGTTCACCCCACCTCGTGACCGCCGGCGCCGCGGACGAACCATCGAAGGGACGCACGACATGGCAGACGACACGCAGCTGAGCGAGGGCGACGCGAATCCCGGTTTCGCGCTCCCCGACTCCACCGGCACGGTGGTGCGGCCCGAGGACTTCGCCGGCCGTCGCCTCATCGTCTACTTCTATCCCGCGGCGTTCACGCCGGGCTGCACCACCGAGGCGTGCGACTTCCGCGACAACCTCGCGTCGCTGCAGGCGGCGGGCGTCGCCGTCGTCGGCATCTCGCCCGACTCGGTCGAGCGGCTCGCGGGGTGGGCCGAGGCCGAGCAGCTGCAGTTCCCGCTCCTCTCGGACGAGGACCACGCCGTCGCCGAGGCGTGGGGCGCGTGGGGCGCCAAGGTCGTGAACGGCGAGGAGCGCGTCGGTCTCATCCGCTCGACCTTCGTGCTGGAGGCCGACGGCACCGTGCAGTCCGCCGAGTACCGGGTCGACCCGCGCGGCCACGTGGACCGCCTCCGCGCCCAGCTCGCCGCCTGAGTCCGCCGGCACCGCAGACACGCTGCAGCGATGAAGCTGGACGCGTTCAACCGCCTCGACGCCGAAGCCGCACGGGCGGCCGTGCGTCCCTGCGTCGACATCGATCGGTGGGTGGACGCCGTCGTCGCGGGGCGTCCGTACACGACGTCGGAGGAGCTCCTCGAGACGGCGCGCACGAGCGCCGCGCCGTGGACGCCGGCCGAGATCGACGGCGCACTCGCCCATCATCCCCGCATCGGCGAGCGAGCGGGCGGAGGCGGTGCCGAAGCATCCCTCTCCCGCTCCGAGCAGGCGGGGATCGGGATCCCGTCCGCCGACGTCGCGGCCGCGCTGGCCGCCGGCAACCGCGCCTACGAGGAGAAGTTCTCGCGGGTCTTCCTCATCCGGGCGGCCGGGCGCACCGCCGACGAGATCCTCGATGCGCTGGGTGAGCGACTGGCCCACACTGAGGAGGAGGAGATCCCTGTCGTGGCGGAGCAGCTGCGGCAGATCGCCGTCCTCCGACTGGAAGGGATCATCGACTCATGAGCCAGATCACGACGCACGTGCTGGATGCTGCGCTCGGAAGCCCTGCGCGTGGCATCGGCGTGGTGCTCACCGCGGCCGACGGCGCCGAGATCGCGTCCGGTGTCACCGACGAGGCAGGCCGGATCTCCGATCTGGGCCCGGATCGACTCGAGGCCGGGACGTACGGGCTCACGTTCGCGACGGGGGAGTACTTCGCCGAGACAGGGCGCGCCACGTTCTACCCCGTCGTGTCGATCGACTTCGCGGTCGCCGACCCCGACCAGCACTACCACGTGCCCCTGCTGCTCAGCCCGTACGCGTACTCCACCTACCGGGGGAATTGACATGGCCGAGCCCGCGATCGTCCTCGGCGCGAACCAGTACGGCAAGGCCGAGGTCCGCCTCGTCCGGGTCGACCGCGACGGACCGCGCCACTCGATCACCGACCTCGACGTGACCTCGCAGCTGCGCGGTGACTTCACGGCGGCCCACATCCAGGGCGACAACGCGCGCATCGTCGCCACCGACACGCAGAAGAACACCGTGTTCGCCTTCGCCCGCGACGGTGTCGGCGCGCCCGAGGAGTTCCTGCTGCGATTGGGGCGCCACTTCACCGGGGAGTTCGACGGGGTCACCGGCGGGCGCTGGGAAGCGGAGCAGTACACCTGGAGCCGCATCCCCGTCGACGGCGAAGGGCATGACCACTCCTTCGTGCGGGGCGGCACCGAGATCCGCACGGTCGTCGTCGTGTTCGCCGGAGCCGAGGCGACGGTCATCTCGGGGCTGCGCGACCTCGCGGTGCTGAAGTCCACCGGGTCGGAGTTCCACGGGTTCGTGCGCGACCGGTACACGACACTCGCCGAGACCGACGACCGCATCCTGGCGACCTCGGTGACGGCGCGATGGCGGTACAGCAGCCTCGACCTGGACTTCGACGAGGCGTTCGCCGAGGTGCGTCGGCTGCTGCTCGAGGGGTTCGCCGAGACCCACTCGCTCGCCCTGCAGCAGACCCTGTACGAGATGGGCCGGCGGGTGCTCGAGGCGCGCGCCGAGATCGAAGAGATCCGGTTCTCGATGCCGAACCTGCACCACTTCGCCGTCGATCTGACGCCCTTCGGCCTCGACAACCCGAACGAGGTCTTCTACGCCGCCGACCGCCCCTACGGTCTGATCGAGGCGACCGTGCTCCGCGAGGGCGTCACCGCTGACCACCCGGCGTGGAACGGGATCGCCGGCTTCTGCTGACCCGGCGCCGGCCCGATCCCACGCCGGCATTCCTGCGCGGGGCGGGATCCGGCATCCGTGTCAGCCCTGCGGCATGCGGCTGACGAAGCGGGTGGCGTCGACGCCCTTGCGACGGGTCGGACGCGACCGCTTCGGCTTGCCGCCGACATAGAGCCAGCCGAGCAGCTCCTCGTTCTTCTTGAGACCGTGGGCCTTCGCGACGGCCTTGGACCGCGTGTAGTCGCCGGTGCGCCAGAAGACGCCCCACCCTGCCTCGTCGAGCACCAGGCTCAGCAGGTGCGCGACGCCGGAGGCGACGGCCTCCTGCTCCCACCGCGGCACCTTGTGCGTCTTGCCGTAGCTCGCCACGACCGCGATGAGCAGAGGCGCGCGCATCGGCTTCGACGACGAGCCCTTGTCGCCCTCGGCCTTGTTGATCGCCCTGCCCAGCCGCTGCCGGTCGGCGCCGCGCAGCTCGATGAGCCGCCACGGGTGCAGCGACTTGTGGTCGGCGACGCGGCCGGCGGCGGCGACGAAGTCGAGGAGCTCTTCATGGGTCGGCGCATCATCGGTGACCTTCGACCAGGACCGCCGTGCGAGCGCGGCGTCGAGCGCGCCCGACATCACGCCCCCGACTCGTCGCCGGGCGTGAACTGCAGCGAGATCGAGTTCATGCAGTAGCGGTCGCCGGTCGGCGTGCCGAATCCGTCGGGGAACACGTGGCCCAGGTGCGAGCCGCAGTTCGCGCATCGGACCTCGGTGCGCACCATGCCGTGGCTGTTGTCCTCGATGAGCTCGACCGCCTCGGGACGGATCGACTCGTAGAAGCTCGGCCACCCGCAGTGCGAGTCGAACTTCGTGCCGCTGCGGAACAGCTCGGCGCCGCACGCCGCGCACGTGTAGAGGCCGGCGCGGCTCTCGTCGAGCAGCTCCCCGGTCCAGGGGCGCTCGGTGCCCGCCTGGCGCAGGACGGCGTACTGGTCGGGCGTCAGGTCTTCGCGCCACTGGGCGTCGCTCTTGTCTACGGCGTACGTCATGGTTCCTCCTCGGCCGCGAACGACGGCCACCCTCCATTCAACCCCAGCCGCCCGTGCGGTGGGGCGGGGTGGGGGAGGATGAGGGGCGTGGACCAGACCGAGGGCGACGAGGCGGCCGCGGTCGTCGAGCGGTACGCCCGCTTCGCGCGGGACGAGGCGCCGGGGCGATCCACGCTGTACGCCGAGTGGGCGCACGGCGTCGCCGCCGATCCGGGGGTGGCCGGGATCCTCGCGCGCATCCCCGCGACGCGCCGGCAGCCGCCTCTGGTCTTCGCGGTGACCCGCATGCTCGGCGCGCCCGAGGACGCGTTCCCGGCGTGGGCCGCGTGGCTGCGCCGGCATGCCGACGAGGTCGTGGCCGAGGCATCCGTCCGCCGTCTGCAGACCAACGAGCCGCAGCGGTGCGCCGCCCTTCTCCCGGCCCTCGCGACGGTCGAGGGGCCGATCGCGCTGCTCGAGCTCGGGGCGAGCGGCGGGCTGTGCCTGTACCCCGACCGCTACTCGTACCGCTACCGGCGCAGCGGCGACGTGGTGGAGCTCGACCCCCACGAGGGCCTGTCGACGGTGGTGCTGGAGTGCGACGTGACCGGCGAGCCGCCGCTGCGCCTGCCGCAGGTCGCGTGGCGCGCGGGGATCGACCTCGAGCCGCTCGACGCCGCCGACGACGGCGACCGTCGCTTCCTCACGAGCCTGGTCTGGCCGGGGGAGAGCGGCCGCGCCGACCGGATCGCCGCCGCCCTCGACATCGCCGCCGCCGATCCGCCGCGTCTCATCGCGGGCGACGCGTCCGATCCGGAGGTGCTGCGCGCTGCAGCCGCGCTCGCGCCCGGCGACGCGACCCTCGTCGTCACGACGCCGGGGGTGCTGCCGCACATCCCGCGCGCGGGCCGCGAACGCCTGCTCGACGCCCTGCGCGCCCTCGACGCGACGTGGATCACCATCGACCCGCCGGCCCTCCACGACCGGTGGCGTCCTCCCGTCGACGCCGGCTCGTGGCACGGCTTCGTGCTCGGGCGCGACGGTGAGGCGCTCGCCGCGGTGGATCCGCTGGGCTCGTTCGTGAACTGGCGCGCGTGGCGCGCGGGAGGAACGGATGCCGCGGGCTAGCGTGGACGCGTGCCCCTGACCGACCGCGACCGCGCCATCCTCGACTTCGAGGCCGAGTGGCGCCGGCACGCGGGTGCCAAGGAGGAGGCGATTCGCTCCGACCTGGCACTGTCGCCGGCACGGTACTACCAGCTGCTCGGTCGCCTCATCGACACGACCGAGGCGCAGCAGCACGACCCCATGCTCGTGAAGCGGCTCCGCCGCCTCCGTGACGCGCGTCTGCAGGAGCGCGCCGGGCGCGCCGCCGACGCCCGCTGACCCGTCTCCGCGCCACGCGGGCCGGCGCGGACGGGACGCCCGGGGTGGGACGGGTAACATCGACGGGTGCCGACCACCACCTACCCCCGGGATCGCTTCGACGATGTCCCGGAGACGGACCGCGTCGGCGCCCACCGGGCCGAGAACCCCCGCATGCGCGGGTGGGTCGTGCTGCTGTGGGCGGCGCTGGCCACCGTCGTGCTCATCGTCGTCGGCATCTTCGGCACGCTGCTCGCGTCCGGGCGCATCGAACTGGTCCCCACACCGACGCCCACGGTCGAGCCGGTCCAGGAGGTGACGCCCGTCGTCGACGTGAACTACGACGTGATGATCCTCAACGCGACGCCCGAGCAGGGCCTCGCCACGCAGATGAAGGACGTCGTCGTCGCGGCCGGCTGGGCGGACGACAAGGTCACCGCCGGCGAGGCGGGTTCGCAGGACTTCCCGACGACCACCGTCTTCTACGTCGATCTCGCCGACGAAGCCGCGGCCGCGGGTCTCGCGGGCGTCATCGGCGGTGCGGAGATCGAGCAGAGCGAGGCCTACCCCGCGACCACGGAGGGCGTGCCCCAGCTCACGGTCGTGATCGGCCTCGACCGCACGGCCGCGGGGCAGTCGCCGGCTCCTACGCCCTGACCCGGCGATCGCGTGTTTCGCGCGGGTAAACACTTGTGTGCCTGCGTGTCAACAAGTGACGAAACGCACGGATGCCGCGATTTCGCCTGCATACGATGAAGCCCTGCACCGCCGGCAACAGGAGATACGCATGACCCAGGGCACCGTCAAATGGTTCAACGCCGAGAAGGGATTCGGCTTCATCACCGTCGCCGACGGCCAGGACGTCTTCGTCCACTACTCGAACATCGACATGTCGGGCTTCCGCGTGCTGGAGGAGGGGCAGACCGTGGAGTTCACGGTCGGCTCCGGCCAGAAGGGGCCGCAGGCCGAGTCCGTGCGCGTCGTCTGAAGCGCCGGCTCAGCGGCCGCCGCTGATCCGACACCGGAGACGGGATGCCGAAAGGCATCCCGTCTCTTCGTGTTTCAGCATCCGTCATCGCGGCTTGCACTCGATGGGGTCGAGTGCCAGAATGATTTAGCACTCGCGTTTGTTGAGTGCTAATACCCCACAGCCAACGTTCCGGAGGGACGACACACACATGGCAAAGATCATCGCTTTCGACGAGGAGGCCCGTCGCGGCCTCGAGCGCGGCCTGAACACCCTCGCCGACGCCGTCAAGGTGACGCTCGGCCCGCGCGGTCGCAACGTCGTGCTCGAGAAGAAGTGGGGCGCCCCCACGATCACGAACGACGGTGTCTCGATCGCCAAGGAGATCGAGCTGGACGACCCGTACGAGAAGATCGGCGCGGAGCTCGTCAAGGAGGTCGCCAAGAAGACCGACGATGTCGCCGGTGACGGCACCACCACCGCGACCGTCCTCGCCCAGGCGCTCGTGCGCGAGGGCCTGCGCAACGTCGCGGCCGGCGCCGACCCCATCTCGCTCAAGAAGGGCATCGAGAAGGCCGTCGCGGCGATCACCGCCGAGCTGCTCGAGTCGGCCAAGGAGGTCGAGTCCAAGGACCAGATCGCCGCGACCGCGTCGATCTCGGCCGCAGACGCCGAGATCGGCCAGCTCATCGCCGAGGCCATCGACAAGGTGGGCAAGGAGGGCGTCGTCACCGTCGAGGAGTCGCAGACGTTCGGCACCGAGCTCGAGCTCACCGAGGGCATGCGCTTCGACAAGGGTTACATCAACCCTTACTTCGTCACGGACCCGGAGCGCCAGGAGGCCGTCTTCGAGGACCCGTACATCCTCATCGCGAACCAGAAGATCTCGAACATCAAGGACCTTCTGCCCGTCGTCGACAAGGTGATCCAGGACGGCAAGGAGCTCGTCATCATCGCCGAGGACGTCGAGGGTGAGGCGCTGGCCACGCTGGTGCTCAACAAGATCCGCGGCATCTTCAAGTCGGTCGCCGTCAAGGCCCCCGGCTTCGGCGACCGTCGCAAGGCGCAGCTGCAGGACATCGCGATCCTCACCGGCGGCCAGGTCATCACCGAGGAGGTCGGTCTCAAGCTCGAGAACGCCACCCTCGACCTGCTCGGCCGTGCGCGCAAGGTCATCGTCACCAAGGACGAGACCACGATCGTCGAGGGTGCCGGTGAGGCGGACCAGATCGAGGGTCGCGTGACCCAGATCCGCCGCGAGATCGACAACACCGACAGCGACTACGACCGCGAGAAGCTGCAGGAGCGCCTCGCCAAGCTCGCCGGCGGCGTCGCCGTCATCAAGGCGGGCGCGGCCACCGAGGTCGAGCTCAAGGAGCGCAAGCACCGCATCGAGGACGCCGTCCGCAACGCGAAGGCGGCCGTCGAGGAGGGCATCGTCGCCGGTGGTGGCGTCGCGCTCATCCAGTCGGGTCGCAAGGCTCTCGACTCGCTCGAGCTCTCGGGTGACGAGGCGACCGGTGCCAACATCGTGCGCGTCGCGATCGAGGCTCCGCTGAAGCAGATCGCCCTCAACGCCGGTCTCGAGCCGGGCGTCGTGGCGAACAAGGTCTCGGAGCTCCCGCTGGGCCACGGCCTCAACGCCGCCACGGGCGAGTACGGCGACCTGTTCCAGCAGGGCATCATCGACCCCGCCAAGGTGACCCGCTCGGCGCTGCAGAACGCCGCGTCGATCGCCGGCCTGTTCCTCACGACCGAGGCCGTCGTCGCCGACAAGCCCGAGAAGGCCGCCGCTCCTGTCGGCGACCCGACCGGTGGCATGGACTTCTGATCCAGGACTCCACGACCGCGTAACGCGTTCACAGAACGGCCCCTCCGCCAGGAGGGGCCGTTCTGCGTTCCGGGGCGAGGTCAGCGGAACAGGCTCGTCGTCGCCAGCTCGGTGTCTGCGTACTGGCGCCCTGCCGCCGCGAGCGACGCGTTGATGTTCGCGAGGGACTCCTCGACCTGACGCTGCGTGGCGCGCCACTGCTCGACGACGCCCGCGAACGCGGCCGACGCCGACCCGGTCCAGGAGGACTGCAGCTGGGTGAGCTGTGCGAGCATCGCGTTCGACTCGGCCTGCAGCCGGTCGATCGTGCCGCGCACCGTGGCGGTCGAGGTGAGGATGGTGTCGCTGTCGACGGTGAAGACGGCCATTCGGGGCTCCTGATCGATGTGCGGCGGCCGGATGCCGAACCCGCGGTGGAGCCCCACGCTAGGCGGCCGACGGCGGCGGGCGGCAGCATCCGTCGCCGGCTGTGAGCGCTCCGCGGCGGACGCGCGCTGGGGAGGAGGCGCTACTCGGACAGGTCGGTGAGCCGCGCCATCGGCTGGGTCGCCAGGTCGAGGTGCTCGGCCGCGTCGCGGGCGTCGGCCAGCGGGAACTCCACGTGGAAGGTCGCGCCTCCGCCCGGCGTGTCGACGACGCTGACCGACCCGTGCAGCGCCTCGACGATCGAGGCCACGATAGACAGGCCCAGTCCGGATCCTCCGGTCTCCCGGGTGCGCGAGGTGTCGGCACGCCAGAAGCGCTGGAAGATCTTGTCCTTGATCTGGTCCGGCACGCCCTCGCCGTGGTCGATGACCTCGACCCAGCCCATGCGCGCCCGGGTGTCCACGCCGACGCGCAGTTCGATGGGGGAGTCCTCCGACGAGTAGCGCCTGGCGTTGCCGAGGAGGTTCGTCACCACCTGGCGGATGCGGTTCTCATCGCCGAGCACGATGGGCGGCAGGCCGTCCGCCGACGGCAGCGGCTCCGCGTCGGGGAGGATGGGCGGGAGCTCGGCACCGGCCGCGCCCGTCGCGGGGACCGGCTTCGGCCGCCGACGCAGCAGTGAGAGGGTCGCGCCGGCCCGTGAGATCGCCGACGGTCCGCCGGTGCGGCGTTTCACCTCGGGTGAGGTGGTCGCCTCCTCCTCGGGCGGCGGTGCGGGCTCGCCGATCGTCGTGTCGATCACGGTGACCGGGCGCATCGGCGAGGCGGCGCGCACATCGAGGGCGGCGTCGCGGGCGATGGGGCGCAGGTCGACCGGCCCGATCACGACGTCGCGCCGCTCGTCGAGGCGCGCGAGCGCCAGCAGGTCCTCGACGAGGACGCCCATGCGGATGGCCTCCTTCTCGATGCGCTCCATCGACTGCGCCACGTCTTCGTCGCCGCGGATCGCTCCCATGCGGTACAGCTCGGCGTAGCCGCGCACCGTCACCAGGGGGGTGCGCAGCTCGTGGCTCGCGTCGCCGACGAACCGCCGCATCTGACGGACCGTCGAGTCGCGCTGCGAGAGTGCGGCGTCGACGCGGTCGAGCATCGCGTTGATCGCGGTCTTGAGCCGGCCGACCTCGGTCGTCGTCGGCTCGATGTCGGTCATGCGCAGGCTGAAGTCGCCGCCCGCGATGGCGTCGGCGGTGGACTCGACCTGTCCCAGGCTCCGGAACGTGAGCGTGACGAGGAAGCGGGTCGCCACCGCGCCGGCGATGAGGACGACGAGCGCGAGGATCGAGTAGATGCCGATGTACTGCGCGATGGTGCGGTTGACGGGGCCGAGCGGCAGTGCGACCAGCTGCGGGTAGAGGATCCCGGTGTCTTCGGACTGCTGGATCGACACGGTCGACAGGAATTCGACCTCCCCGTCGTCCGACGTCAGCGGTTCGATCCTGCCGTCGTCTGTGACCGCGGTCTCCGGCGTCAGCGTCGTGGGCACTTCTGGAGACGGGCCGCCGCGCCCTCCGACGAGGGCGAGCAGGTTGTCCTCCGGCTTCGTCGGCTCGTAGACGGCGACGAAGTAGTCGGAGCCCGTGTTGTCCTTCGGCTCCACGTCGAGCAGGCCGTCGACCGTGGAGAACTCGAGAAGCGGCGCCGCAGCCTCGCTGCCACCCAGTGTGAGCAGCTGGGCCTCCACGCCGTCGATCAGCGAGTTGCGCAGGAACAGCGCCGTGCCGACGCCGGCGGCGATGAGCCCGATGCCGAGGAGCGCGACAGTGACCCCGGTGACCTTGGCCCGCAGACTCGTGCCGCGCCACCACCGGGTGATCGCGTCGGGCTTGTGCGCCAGATCGTCCCCCTCGCTCGCTCCCGCGTTGCGCGGCGCGGCCGCGCTACGCGGTCTTGCCGGCCTTCAGCATGTAGCCGAAGCCGCGCTTGGTCTGGATGAGCGGCTCGGACGAGTGCGGGTCGATCTTTCGGCGCAGGTACGAGATGTAGCTCTCGACGATGCCGGCGTCGCCGTTGAAGTCGTACTCCCACACGTGGTCGAGGATCTGCGCCTTCGACAGCACGCGGTTCGGGTTGAGCATGAGGTAGCGCAGCAGCTTGAACTCGGTGGGGCTGAGGTCGATCGAGGCGTCGCCGACCTGGACGTCGTGCGTGTCCTGGTCCATCGTGATCTCGCCCGCGCGGATCACCGACTCCTCATCGGCCTGCATCGTGCGGCGCAGGATCGCCTGGATGCGCGCGACGATCTCGTCGAGGCTGAAGGGCTTCGTGACGTAGTCGTCGCCGCCCGCATTGAGGCCGGTGATCTTGTCCTCGGTCTCGTCCTTCGCGGTGAGGAAGAGGATCGGCGCGGTGTACCCGGCGCCGCGGAGGCGCTTGGTGACGCTGAACCCGTTCATGTCGGGCAGCATCACGTCGAGGATGATGAGGTCCGGCTCCTCCTCGAGGACCGCCGAGATCGTCTGGGCGCCGTTCGAGACGGCCCGTACCTGGAATCCGGCGAATCGCAGGCTCGTGATCAGCAGGTCGCGGATGTTCGGTTCGTCGTCCACGACGAGGATGCGCGGTGCGGTCATGCCCTCATTATGTCGGCGGAACCGATGCCGCGCCTGGATATCGGGCGACTCCGCCGAGATTCGGTCACCCCTCGCCGCGCCGGATCTCTACGCAGCAGCGACCCGCCACGGGCGCGAGAACGGGGGTGCGCGCGTCGTCGGTCGCCGTCGCGAGACCCTTCACCAGCTCGAGATTCGCACCGCAGATGAGGGCGGTGTGACGGGTGGCGAGGGCATGGAACGGGCAGTTCTCGAGCACGAGATCACCGGATGCTGCGTCCTCGGCGGCGTCCGCAGCGACGACCTCCTTCGCGCGAGGCGCGTAGCCGCACACCGTGAGCGCCTCCTCGAGGTCGGCGCTTCCCGCGCCGATCGCGGCGCCGGCGGCGAACGCCTCGATGTCGAGGGCTTCGCGCACCGGCACACCGTGCTCGTCCGCCTTCTGCGCCGCGGCCGCGAGCAGTTCGCCCGCCAGCTCGTAGTGACGCTCGGGGAAGGTGGCGGCGAGTTCGGCGTCCGCCGCGCGGTAGAGCTTCGCGGGGCGCCCGGCGCCCGGCCCGGTACGACCCGAACGCCGCTGGTGCGAGATCGTGAGGAGGCCGGCATCCGCCAGTCTGTCGAGGTTCACGGCCGCGGTGCTGCGCGGCATCCCGAGCGCCGACGCGGCGTCGTCGCGGCTGATGGGCCGCTCGGTCGCGAGGCGGTACAGCTCTCGCCGGTGCGGATCGGCGAGAGCGGCGACCGCGTCGGCGCGGTTCGGGGTGAGGGCGCTCACACCGCGAGTCTACCTCTAAAACCAGGAACCTTGACAAAAGAATTCGAGGGTCCTAGCGTCGGGACCAGGCGAGCCGATCGTGCTCAGCGAAGGAGTGGCCATGATGTCGACCCCGGCGCATGCGACCGCGCTGCACGCTCTGCCCGACGAGCCCCCGATCGACCGCGATGCGGCGATGATGGCCGTCGCCGACCTGCTCGCGGCGCTCGGGTTCGATCCCGACGAGGGCGACCTGGTCGACACGCCCCGGCGCGTCGCCGACGCGTTCATCGAGATGACCACGCCGGAGCCGTTCGAGATGACGACGTTCGCGAACGACGACGGCTACGACGAGCCGGTCGTGGTGCGCGGCATCCCCTTCGTATCGCTCTGCCGGCACCACCTGCTCCCTTTCCGCGGCACCGCCGTCGTGGCCTACGTGCCCGGCGAGCGGCTCGTCGGACTCTCGAAGCTCGCCCGGGTCGTCGCGCACCACGCTCGCGGGCTGCAGGTGCAGGAATCCCTGACGGTGCAGATCGCGCGCACGCTCGAGACGGCGCTGGAGCCGCGCGGCGTCGGCGTCGTCGTCGAGGCGGAGCACCTGTGCATGTCGGCGCGCGGGGTGCGCAGCGAGACCGCCGTCACCACGACCACGGCGTTCCGCGGGACGCTCGCGGCCGACCTCGCGCTCCGGGCGCGATTCCTGGGGGCGCGCGCGGTCTGACGCCCCGACGAAGAGGAGAGGAGACGTCATGAGCCACACGCTGATCATCGGGGGAGGCCTCGCGGGCGGAACCGCGGCCGAGGCGCTGCGCGACGAAGGGTTCGACGGCGACATCACCGTCGTGGCCGCGGAGGCCCACCCGCCCTACCAGCGACCCCCGCTGTCGAAGGGATATCTCGCGGGCGGCGAGGGCCTGGACGCCGTCATCCTCCACCCCGCCGAGTGGTACGCCGAGCGGGGCATCCGTCTCATCACGGGCCTCGCGGCGACCTCGCTCGAACCGGATGCGCACGCCGTCGAGCTCGAGGACGGCGCGCGACTGACGTACGACGCCGTCCTGCTCGCGACCGGGGCGACCCCGCGCATGATCCCGCTTCCCGGCCACGACCTGCCCGGGGTCGTGACGCTCCGGCGCCTCGACGACTCCGACGCGCTCGCGGCCGAGCTCCGTGACGGCGGACGGCGGCTCGCGGTGATCGGCGCGGGCTGGATCGGCATGGAGGTCGCCGCCACGGCGCGAGGATTCGGAAACGAGGTCGTGATCCTCGAGCGCGACACCGTGCCGCTGGCGATGGCGCTCGGCACCGAGATGGGCGAGGTCTTCCGAAAGCTCCATCTCGAGCACGGCGTCGACCTCCGCACGTCGGTCGGCGTCGACAGCATCGTCGGCGACGAGCGCGCCGAGGGCGTCGTCGTCGATGGGGAGACGCTTCCCGCCGACCTCGTGCTCGTGGGCGTCGGGGCCACCCCGAGCACCGCGCTGGCCGAGGAAGCCGGGCTCGACATCCTGAACGGCGTCCTCACCGACGCGGCTCTGCGTACGAGCGCCCCCGATGTGTTCGCGGCCGGCGACGTCGCGAACGCCTTCCACCCGGTGCTGCAGCGGCACATGCGCAGCGAGCACTGGGCGAATGCCCTGAACGCCGGCAAGGTCGTGGCGCGGTCGATGCTCGGGAAGCCGGCATCCTTCGATGACATCCCGTACTTCTACACCGACCAGTACGACCTCGGCATGGAGCTGTCGGGCTACGCGCCGTTGATGACGGATGCCGAGATCGTCGTGCGCGGTGATCTCGACGCGCGCGAGTTCATCGCCTTCTGGACCGACGACCGCCGTATCGTCGCGGGCATGAACGTCAACGTCTGGGACGTCAACGACAAGGTGCAGGACCTCATCCGGTCGGGGGCGCGGATCGATCCCGACCGGCTCCGCGACTCCGAGGTGCCGCTGGAGGACCTGCTGCCGTGACGCTCGCGCCCGACACGACCTCGGCCCTGCCGGCGCCCGTGCTCGATCTGCCGGGTGGTGCACTCGATCTGTCGCGGCACATCGCCGTCATGGCGATCGTGAACCGCACCCCCGACTCCTTCTACGATCGCGGCGCGACGTTCGCGCTCGACGCGGCGGTCGCGGCGGGCTTCGCCGCGGTCGAGGCCGGAGCCGAGATCGTCGATGTGGGCGGCGTGAAGTTCGCCCCCGGGCCGTCGGTGCCGGTCGCGGAGGAGATCGCGCGCGTCGTGCCGGTCGTGCGCGAGCTCGCGCCGGTCGCCCGCGTGAGCGTCGACACGTTCCATCCCGAGGTCGCGCGGGCGGCGATCGAGGCCGGCGCCGCGATCATCAACGACACGACGGGCCTGCACGATCCGGCGATGGCCGATGTCGTCGCGCAGGGCGGCGCCGGGGTGGTGATCGCCCACAGTCTCGCGGCGCCGCGCACGCAGCATCCGCTCCCGTACTACGACGACGTGATCGGTGACATCGCGGCGTTCCTCGTCGCCCGGCGCGAGCTGGCGACGCGGCGGGGCATCCCCGAATCGCGCATCGTGCTCGACCCCGGCCACGACCTGAACAAGAACACGCGGCAGACCCTCGAGCTGACGCGCCGGCTCGGCGAGCTCGCCGGTCTCGGCGCGCCGCTGCTGGTGGCCCTCTCGAACAAGGACTTCGTCGGCGAGACGCTCGATCGCGAGAAGAGCGACCGGCTTCCGGGCTCGCTGGCCGCGGCCGTGTTCTGCGCGCTGCACGGTGCCCGCATCGTGCGCGCCCACAACGTCCGCGAGACGGTCGACGCGATGCGCATGGTGGAGGCCATCCTCGGCTGGCGTGAACCCGCCTACGAGCTGCACAACACCCGGCCCGAAGGGAACGACTGATGCCCACCCGCGCCGAGCTCTTCGACGTCTACGCGCTGCACGGCCGCGACGGCCTGCGCGTGCGCATGAACTTCGTCTCGAGCGCGGATGGCGCCGTCACGCTCGACGGCCGCAGCGGCGCGCTCGGCGGCGACACCGACCGCACGCTCATGCAGGTGCTGAGGACCATGGCCGACGTGATTGTCGTCGGTGCGGGAACCGTGCGCGCCGAGGGGTACGGCGGACTGAGAGTGGATCCCGACGATGTGGAGTGGCGCCGTGCGCGCGGTCTCGACGACCAGCCCGGCATCGCCGTCGTGAGCGGAGGGCTGCACCTCGATCCGACCGCCGCGTTCATCATCGACGCGGTGCGCACGCCGGTGATCGTGACGACGGATGCTGCGGCCGCCGCCGACGCCGGGCGTTTCGACTCGGTGGCCACGGTGATGGCGTGCGGCGAGGACGACGTCGATCTCGCCGCCATGCTGGACGCTTTCGCGCGCCGCGGCTGGACGCAGGTGCTGTGCGAAGGCGGTCCGCACCTCTTCGGGGCGCTGCTGGAGGCGGACCTCGTCGACGAGGTGTGCCTCACGCTCGCGCCGCGGTTCGTGGGGGGAGAGACGGGGCGCATCGTGCAGGGGGTCGCCGAGTCCGACCGACGATTCTCGCTCGACTCGGTCGTCACCGACGACGAGGGGTTCGCGTTCCTCCGCTACGTCGCGCCGTGACGTCGGGCGGTCACGGGCTCTGGATCATGCTGCGAGGCAGCCGCGAACGGCGACGGCGACGCTCGGACGTACGGGGGCGCTCGGGTCGACGCTGAGCCGGTGCAGGATGATGCCGTCGCCGAAGGCCATGAAAGCGTGCAGTGCGGCATCCGGGTGGGGTGCTCCCAGTGCGACGAGGAGCCCGCGTGTCCACGCGGCGATGCCCTCGCGCTGTGCACGGAGCGGTGCGAAGAGGAGCGGGTCCGACGCCGCTTCGAGGAAGAGCGCGTAGCGTGCCCGCGTGCGCACCGCGTACGGCCCGGTGAGAAGCTCGATGCCCTCGCTGAAGATGTCGATGAAGCCCTCGAGGTCGTCGAACGGCTGGGCCAGCACGGCGGTGAGATCGCCGGCCTCGCGCTGCGCGATCCATTCGGCGACGCCCGACAGCAGGGCGGCGCGCGTCCGGAAGTAGTTCGACGTCGAGCCGCGGGGCAGCTCCGCGCGAGCGTCGACGCGGGCGTGGGTGAGCGCGCGGAGCCCCTGAGTGCCGACGAGTTCGACGGCGGCGTCCAGAGCGCGTTCACGGGTGGTGGCCATCGAGTTGAGCCTATGCCGTCAGTCAACTGCAAGAGCGGTGACAATCTACTATGAACGTAGTAATCTTCCCTCATGACCGATGTCACGGGTCTCCGTTCGCGGACGGTCACCGCGAACGGATTGCGGATGCATGTGACCGAGGTCGGCGCCGGTGAACCGGTGCTGTTCCTGCACGGCTTCCCGCAGAGTTCGCGGGAGTGGGCGCCGGTGATGGCGAGCCTGGCTGATCGGGCGCGTCTGATCGCGCCGGACCTTCGCGGCGCGGGGAGCACCGAGGCGCCGTCTTCGGGGTACGACGCGCGAACGGTCGTCCGCGACGTGGTCGCGCTGCTCGACGAGCTGGAGATCGAACGCGTGAACCTCGTAGGCCACGACTGGGGAGCACTCGTGGGCTTCGACGTGTGCCTCGACCACCCGGACCGGGTGCGCAGATACGTGGCCATCGCCGTGCCGGCCCCGTATTTCGACATGACCCCCGCACTGCTGGCGGGCATGGCGAAGGCGATGCCGCATCTGTGGTTCCAGTGGGCGATCGCGACTCCGGTGCTCGGGCCACGACTGCTGTCGCGCGGAAGGCAGCGGCTCGCGCGCTGGCTGCTCCGCGGTTTCGAGCGGCGGCCGATGGATGCGGCGGATGTCGAAGCGTACGTCGCGGCGCTGCGAGATCCCGCCCGGGCCCGGGCAGCATCCAAGCTCTACCGCGGTCTGATCCTCCCCGCATTCATGAAGATCATGCGGGGCGCCTATCGCGGGCGGATCCTGCACACCCCGACGCTGGTGCTGTTCGGCGCGGACGATGCGCTGCTGCCCAAGGACGCGATGGCGGTGAGGCCCGAAGACGCGCCGCACACGCGAGTCGAGTTCGTCCCCGGAGGGGCGCATTTCCTCGTCGACGACAACCCGCAGGAGGTCGCGCGGCGGGTGGCCGACTTCGTGCTGGCCTGAGCGCCGCAGCCGGTCTGCGGCATCCGCGCCTGTTGCCGCGCCGTCGAGTCGTGCGATGCCGCTCATCATCTGTTCCGGCTTGATTAAGTTCGCGAACCGCCCCTGTCGCGCCCGGGCGGGCTGTATTAGGTTTCTCGTGATCGCGCCCACGAGGACGCGTGCATCTCGGTGGGCAGAGCCGCCCGCCAGAAGAAACGGGAGGGTTCTGTGCACACGCGCAAGACATCGACGGTCCGGCTTGCGGGAGGCGCGGTCATCGCAGCTGCCGCTGTCGCGCTGGCCCTGGTCGCACCGGGAGCCGCTTCGGCGGCACCGCCGAAGGGGCCGAACGGTGGCGGCAACACGCCCAACGGCCCGACGATCGACATCCAGCTGCTGTCGTTCAACGACTTCCACGGCAACCTCATGCCCCCGACGGGGTCGAGCGGCGCCATCACCCTGCCCGGCCCGACGGCGACCGTCGCGGGCGGGGTCGAGTACCTCGCGACCCACCTCGCCCAGGCACGTGAGGGGCATCCGTATTCGCTCACGGTCGCGGCAGGCGACCTTATCGGTGCGACTCCGCTGCTGTCGGGCGCGTTCCACGACGAGCCGTCGATCCTCGCGATGAATGCCCTCAAGCTCGATGTCTCCGCCGTCGGCAACCATGAGTTCGACGAGGGTTACCTGGAGCTGCAGCGCATGGCGAACGGCGGCTGCATCGACGACGGCGACGGTGCGCTCAACCAGAACTCCTGCCCGGACGGTCAGGTGTTCCCCGGCGCGAACTTCGACTACCTCGCGGCGAACGTCGTGTACGAGGGCACGAGCGAGACGATCCTCCCCGCCTACGCGATCAAGAACATCAAGGGCGCCAAGATCGGCTTCATCGGCATGACGCTCGAAGGGACTCCCGACATCGTCACCGCGGCCGGCGTCGAGGGCCTGGAGTTCAAGGACGAGGTGGAGACCGCCAACGCGCTCGTGCCGGTGCTGAAGGCCCAGGGCGTCAACGCGATCGTCGTGCTGCTCCACGAGGGGGGCACGCCCGTCGGCTCGGGGGTGTACAACGCGGCCTGCGGCAATGGCGCGCAGCTCGATGCGGGAAGCCCGATCATCCCGATCGCGCAGCAGCTCGACCCCGCGATCGACATGATCGTCTCGGGGCACACGCACGCGCCGTATGTGTGCAACATCCCCGACCCGAATGGTCAGCCGCGCATGGTGACCTCCGCGTCGTCGTTCGGCCGTCTCTACACCGAGACGAACCTCACGTACGACCGGCGCACCTCCGACATCGTGCGCACGTCCGTCACGAGCGCCAACATGGTCGTGACGCGCGATGTGCCGAAGGACCCGGCGGAGACCGCGCTCATCGAGAAGTACACGACCCTCGTCGCTCCGATCGCCAACCAGGTCATCGGCTCGGTGTCCGGCACGATCACGCGCACGCAGAACCCCGGCGGAGAATCGGCGCTCGGAGATCTGATCGCCGATGCGCAGCTGGCCGACCCGAGTGTGGTGGGGCCGTTCGCCACACCGCAGCTGGCACTGATGAATCCGGGCGGCATCCGCGCAGACCTCGTTCCGAACGCGGCAGGCGAGGTCACCTTCGGTGCGGCGTTCTCCGTGCAGCCGTTCAACAACTACCTGGTCTCGCTGGATCTCACAGGCCTGCAGATCAAGGCGCTGCTGAACGAGCAGTGGAGCGGTGCGAACGCCGTCGCGAAGAAGATCCTCCAGGTGAGCGACGGGTTCGCCTACACGCACACGGGTACCGCGCTCGGGACGGTCACGCTCAACGGTGTCCCGCTGGACGACACGACGGTGTACCGCGTCGTGACGAACAACTTCCTCGCCGGCGGCGGGGACGGGTTCGGCACGTTCAGGAACGCGCAGAACGTGTACTACGGCGGGCTCGACATCGACGCGTTCGCCGCGTACCTCGGCGCCAACAGCCCCTACACGCCGGGGCCGTTGGACCGCATCACCCTGGTGCCGTAACCGCGCACACGCGGAAGGCCCGGCGCTTCGGCGCCGGGCCTTCTCGCGTGCGCGTCAGGCCGCGAGTGAGTGCGCGTCGAGGATCGTGTACGCGTAGCCCTGCTCGGCGAGGAACCGCTGGCGGTTCTGCGCGAAGTCCTGGTCGACGGTGTCGCGCGCGATGAGCGTGTAGAAGCTCGCGGTGTGGTTCGACTGCTTGGGTCGCAGCAGGCGTCCGAGCCGCTGCGCCTCCTCCTGGCGCGAGCCGAACGATCCCGACACCTGGATGGCGACGGATGCCTCGGGCAGGTCGATCGAGAAGTTCGCGACCTTCGACACGACGAGCACCGAGATCTCACCGACGCGGAACGCCTGATACAGCTCCTCGCGCTCGTCGATCGGCGTCTGACCGGTGATCTTGGGCGCGTCGAGAGCCTCGGCGAGCACGTCGATCTGATCGAGGTACTGACCGATGATCAGGATGCGCTCGCCCTCGTGCCGCTCCACGAGCTGGCGCACCACGCCGATCTTGGCCGGCGCGGTAGCCGCGAGGCGGTAGCGCTCGTCGTCCGCGGCCGCGGCGTACTCGAGGCGGTCGCCGGCCGGAAGGTCGACGCGCACCTCGTAGCAGACGGCGGGCGAGATGAAGCCCTGGGCCTCGATCTCCTTCCACGGTGCGTCGAACCGCTTGGGGCCGATGAGGCTGAACACGTCGCCCTCGCGACCGTCTTCGCGGACGAGCGTCGCGGTCAGGCCGAGCCGGCGCCGGGCCTGCAGATCGGCGGTCAGCTTGAAGACGGGCGCCGGCAGCAGGTGCACCTCGTCGTACACGATGAGGCCCCAGTCGAGCGCGTCCAGCAGCGCCAGGTGCGCGTACTGCCCCTTCCGCTTCGCGGTGAGGATCTGGTAGGTCGCGATGGTGACCGGCTTGATCTCCTTGGTCTGCCCGGAGTACTCACCGATCTCCTCGGCCGTGAGCGACGTGCGCTTGAGGAGCTCGTCGCGCCACTGGCGGGCGCTGACGGTGTTGGTCACCAGGATCAGCGTCGTCGTCTTGGTGTCGGCCATCGCCGCCGCGCCGACGAGCGTCTTTCCCGCACCACAGGGGAGCACCACCACACCCGACCCGCCCTGCGTGAAGATGTCGACGGCCTGCCGCTGATACGGGCGCAGGTGCCAGCCGTCCTCCGCGAGATCGATCGGGTGGGGAGTGCCCGGCGTGTAGCCGGCGAGATCCTCGGCGGGCCAGCCGATCTTGAGCAGCTCCTGCTTGATCTGGCCGCGTGCCCACGCGTCGATGACGTACGAGTCGGGGGAGGGATGCCCGATCAGCAGCGGCTGGATGCGCTTGTTCTTCGACACCTCGGCGAGGACCGCAGCATCCGTCGATCGCAGGATCAGCTCGCCGTCGTCATTCCGCTCGATGACGAGGCGGCCGTAGCGGCCCACGGTCTCGGCGATGTCGATCGACACGGACGGCGGCACGGGGAAGCGGGACCAGCGATCGAGGGTCGCCAGCATGTCCTCGGCGTCGTGGCCGGCGGCGCGCGCGTTCCAAAGTCCGAGCCGCGTGATGCGGTACGTGTGGATGTGCTCGGGCGCGCGCTCGAGCTCGGCGAAGATCGCGAGCTCGTGCCGCGCGCTCTCGGCCTCGGGGTGCGCGACCTCGAGGAGAACGGTGCGGTCGCTCTGGACGATGAGGGGGCCGTCAGCCATAACGGACCAGTCTACCGGCGCGGAGGGCGGGCGGATGCTGCGCACTCACGCCGCGCGGACGCTCACGATGCTCGACACCGGCAGGGTGCGCTCGATGTCGGCGGCGCGGTCGCGCCCGCGCAGGCGTCCGCCGCCGAGACCGGCGGCCTCGAGGGTGAACGAGCGCTCCGCGCCGTCGGGCATGCGCACGACCACGACGATCTCGGCGCGGGCGCGCACCGCCTGCTCGAGCTCCCGCTCGAGCCAGCCGGACTCGCCGTCGGTGCCGTGCCCGCCGCGGAGGGTGCCGATGAGGCGGGCGTAGGCCTCGTGCGGGGTCCCCGCCGGTGCGGACGCCGTCGCCGCGGTGCGGCGATGGATCGACTCGGGGGCGCCGCGGGAATCGAGGGCGACGACCGGGTAGCGCGCGTCCGCGAGGGTCCAGTACACGGCGTCGCGAGCCACGCGCGACGAGAGGGCGTCGTCGCCCTCGAGCACCAGCAGTCCCAGCGGGCGCAGCGCCTGGTCGACCGTGATGGCCTGGAGGAGCGCGTCGTCGGGACTCTCCACGCGCGTGCGGCCCGTGGTCTCGTCGGCACGAACGCGCACCAGTCCGTGCCGGGTGGCCGTGCTCTCGATGAGGTACGCGAGGGGCTGAGGAATACCCGTGAGAGACAGACCGGCGAGGAACTCGCGCATCGACTCGGCCGTCTCGCCCTCGGTCATGCCGGCGCCGATCGACTCGGCGGTGAAGCGGTATGTCGATGCCTGCGCGCGCGACTCCCGCACGGCGATGGAGCGCAGGCGCAGGTCGAGGGCGGGCGCGAGCGGGCCCGGCGCGATGGCGGTGAGGTCGGCCTGCAGATAGACCTTGTCGATCTCGGCGGGGAGGTACGGCGCCATGGTCGCGGCATCCGCTCGTCCGCCCGCCCGCAGGGCGGCCGTCCACGGGAACTCGGCAGGAGAGTGGTCGGGTGCGAGCAGCCCCCAGCGCACGCCGATGCGGTGCAGTCGCTCGGCTCGAGCGGGCCACTCGGGCTCGAGCGGATACATCCCCGGCCACGAAGCCGGGGGCACGAAGCCGCCGGACGGAGTGCGGAGGCCGTCGGGAAGACTCGCCCGGAAGCCCGCGGCGATGGCCTCCCAGCGCTCGGGCGTCGGCGTCTCGAGCCAGCGCTCGCCCGCTTCGGTCACCGCCCACTCCCGCTCGTGCGGGGTCGCGAGCCCGGCGCCCGCCGCCGAGGCCAGCAGGTCCTCGAGGTCGTCGGCGAACTCGATGGCTCCGGCATCCATCAGCCGGCGTCGGTCCACGGCGCTCACCGGCCCCGCGCCCGTGCGGGCGAGCGGCGTGTGCGAGCACAGCACGAGGACGTCGGCGAGGGACCCCGCGGTCGTGAACGCGCGCTCGGCCGCGGCCGCCGCGTTGCGGGGCTCGGCGGGAGCGGGTTCGACGGGCGGCGGCGGCGCCGCGAAGGCGTCCGGCGCGGCAGCGGCGGCGGCCGCGACCCGCTCGGCCACGGGGCCGTATGACGTGCCGTCCGCCGCGACGAGGGCCAGCCGTGCGGGCTCGCCGCCTGCGGCGCCGTCACCCGCCGCCAGAGCGCGGAGGTCGTGCCGGTCGAGGCGTGTCAGAGCCCGGTCGATCGACGCCGGATCGAGCAGGCCTTCGGCGGCGTCGAAGAAGTCGTGCCACGGGGCCTGCGGCGAGACCCCGCGAGCCGCGAGCGTCCGGGCGAGCGCGGCGTCACCGAGTTCGGCGAGCCGCGTCGCGAGGGCGCGCGCGTCGGAGACCAACCGGGTCAGCCCCCTCGATTCGCCCGGGCCCTCCGCACGAAGCTCATGATGAGGACCGCGAGCAGGAGCCCGAACGCGATGATGGGGGCGATGTACACCAGCACGCCGACGATGGGCCAGATGCCGGTGCTCATGTCGGCGCCGGCGGCCGACGCGATCATGATCGCGAAGAAGCTCACGATCGAGAGCACGAGCAGGCCCAGCGACATGAAAGCCAGGATGCGGTCGATGCGGCGGACAGGGACGTCGCCGGAAGGGTTCGTGCTCATCCGCACCAGCCTACTCGCTGGCGTCCGCGCCGCGGTCCGACGGCGGGCGACCGGGATCGCGGATGACGGATGCCTCGCAGAGGGGTCGCGACGGATGCCGAGCCATTAGGCTGGGAGGCGGGGTTGGAAGACCCCGCTTTTGTCATGCTCTGTTTCGCCCGCGACGCGTCGCGGGCGCCGATCCAGCGAGGTTTCGATGCCCACCGGCAAGGTCAGGTTCTACGACGAGGAGAAGGGGTTCGGCTTCATCACCTCCGAAGACGGCCAGGACGTCTTCCTGCACGCCACTGCCCTTCCGCCCGGCACGCCCGCGCCGAAGGCGGGCACGCGCCTGGAGTACGGCATCGCCGACGGCAAGCGAGGCCCGCAGGCGCTGTCGGTGCGTGTGCTCGAGGCCCCCGTGAGCCTGGCCAAGCGCTCTCGCAAGCCCGCCGACGACATGGCGATCATCATCGAGGACCTCGTGAAGCTCCTGGACGGCATCGGCGGAGACCTCCGTCACGGCCGCTACCCGAGCGGCGCGCACGGCAAGAAGGTCGCCGCGGTCTTGCGCAAGGTCGCTGATGAGCTCGACGCCTGATCAGACCGACCCCGTGATCGACGTCGTGCTCGATGCCGACGCCGATTCGGAGAGCTCGGACGCCGCGGAGACCGCCGAGATCGTCGAGGTCGTCGAGGTCGTCGGTGCCGTCGATGCCGTCGAGGTCGTGCCCGTCGACCCCGACCCGCAGCTGCTGGTCGCGCACGACCTGGCGCTCGCAGCGCTCCGCGAGATCACGCCGGAGGCGACGATCGGTGAGCCCGCGGGCTACCGCGTCGAGGCCGACGGCGTCGTCTCGCTGCGGTTCGCGAACCGACTCGCGGGCTACCCGGGCTGGTTCTGGACCGTGAGCCTCGCGCGCGTGGAGGACGCCGAACCCACCGTGCTCGAGGTCGAGCTGCTGCCCGGCGACGGCGCGCTGCTCGCCCCGGACTGGGTGCCGTGGGCCGTGCGCCTCGCCGACTATCACGCCGCGCAGGCCGCGCTGGCGGAGGCGGCTCACGCGGACGACCCCGAGGACGACGAGCACGAGGATCTCGAGGACGTCGACGACCTCGACGCCTCCGACTTCGATGAGGACGGCTCGCCGATCCTCCACGCCGGCGACGTCGACGGTGTCGACATCGACGAGCTCGCCGACGCGGCGCACGACGACGAAGACGACTCGGACGATGACTCCGAGGACGACGACTCCGAGGGCGATGACGCCGACGACGAGGACTCCGACGAGGACGACGAGGACGACGACGACTTCGATGACGAGTCGGACGAAGACGACTCGGATGAGGACGACTTCGACTCGGAGGATGACGACTCGGAGGACGACGACGAGGGCTTCGACCAGGACCTCGACGACGACGAGTCCGACGGCGAATGGTCCGACGACGACGACGAGGACTCCGAGCGGTCCTGACATCCCGGTATGACGAAAGGGTGGGTTCCCGCCGCCCGCAGCGCGGCGGGAACCCACCCTTTCGCGTTCCCGTCAGCGCCGCTCGGGCGCGTCGCCGGCGGGGGACGTCGACCGCGTCGCATCGGCGACGTGGAACCGCGCGCCGAGCAGCACCTCGTCGCGCGATGACGGGCCGACGAGCAGCTCGAACTCGCCGGCTTCGACGAGGCGGCGGCCCGCAGCATCCACGATCGTGCACTCCGCGACGGGAAGCGACAGCTCGACCGTCGCCGTCTCGCCCGGCTGCAGGTCGACATGTCGGTAGGCCTTGAGCTCCTTGTCGGCCCAGCTGACCGACGTCACGCTGTCACGGACGTAGACCTGCACGATCTCGTGCGCAGGCCGGTCGCCCGTGTTGCGCAGGTCCACGAGCGCCCGGACGGTGTCGGCGCGACCCAGGTCCGCCTCGACGATGCGCAGACCCGAGTACTCGACCGTCGTGTACGACAGGCCCTCGCCGAACGCGAACGCGGGGCTCTGCGTGAGGTCGGCGTAGCGGTCGCCATGCTGGCCGCGGATCTGGTTGTAGTAGATCGGCAGCTGGCCGGCGTGCCGGGCGAACGAGAGCGGCAGACGACCGCTCGGCTCGACCAGCCCGAGCAGCAGCTCGGCGACGGCCTGGCCCCCGCGCATGCCGGGGTTCGCCGCCCACACCAGGGCCGCAGCATCCGTCACCGTCTTGGGGAGCACGTGCGGCTTCGAGGCCAGCAGCACCACCACGAGCGGTGTGTCGGTCGCCGCCAGCGCCTCGAGCAGCGCGAGCTGCCCGCCGACGAGCTCGAGGGTCGCCGTCGAGCGGCCCTCGCCGACGAGTTCGATGCGGTCGCCGACGACGGCGACGACGTAGTCCGCCTTTTCGGCCACGCTCACCGCCTCCGCGATGAGGTCCGCGTCGGGTGCGCTCGGCACGACCACCTGCGGCCGGGGCTGCCCGTCGGGGAAGAACGCGCCCTCGGGGTCCTCTTCGAGGGTGAGGATGTCGGCGCCGCGGGCGTGCGTGATCTCCCAATCGGCAGGCGCGTGAGCGCGCACGCCGTCGAGCACGGTCGTGATCATCTCGCGCGGGTGCCCGTCGGGGATCCAGTCGACCTGACCGGACGAGCCCGCCCAGTCGCCGAGCTGCGTCTGCGCGTCGTCCGCAAGCGGACCGACCACCGCGATGCGACGGGAACCGGATGCTGCGGCCACCGCCCGTCCGGAGGCGTCGGCGGTGAGCCCCCCGGCGAGCGGGAGCGTGCCGTCGTTGCGCAGCAGCACCAGCGAGCGGCGCGCGACCTCGAGGTTGAGCGCCGTGTGGTCTGCGGAGCCGACGGCCGTGGCGATGCGCTCGCGGTCGGGGAGGCGGGGATCCTCGAAGAGGCCGAACTCGAACTTCAGCAGCAGGATGCGCGCCACGGCGCGATCGAGTGCCTCCTCGGTCATGAGCCCCTGCGCGAGAGCGTCCTGGGCGCCCTGGAAGAACCCGGGCGTCGTCATGATCATGTCGTTGCCCGCGAGCACGGCAGCCGCCGCGGCGTGGGCATAGTCGGGCTGCACCTTCTGCTCCCAGACCATGCGTCCGACGTTGTCCCAATCGGTGATGAGGGTGCCGGTGTAGCCCCACTCCCCACGCAGCACGTCGTTCAGCAGCCAGTCGTTGACCGTGATCGGCACGCCGTCGGTGGTCTGGTAGCCGAGCATGAAGGTGCGGCATCCTTCCTTCGCCACCCGCTCGAACGGGGGCAGGAACCACGAGCGGAGCTTGCGGCGCGAGATGTCGGCCTCGCTGGCGTCGCGCCCGCCCTGCGTCTCGGAGTACCCGGCGAAGTGCTTCGCGGTCGCCAGGATCGCGGTGGGGTCGTCGAGGCCGCCGCCCTGATAGCCGCGCACCATCGCCGAGGCGAGCTCGCCGATGAGGAAGGGGTCTTCGCCGAAGGTCTCGTCGACGCGGCCCCAGCGGAGGTCCCGTGTGATGCAGAGCACCGGCGAGAAGGTCCAGTGGATGCCGGTGGCCGAGACCTCGACGGCCGTCGCGCGCGCGACGCGCTCGGCGAGACCGGCATCCCACGTCGCGGCCACGCCGAGCTGCGTCGGGTAGATCGTGGCACCCTCCCAGAAGGAGTGGCCGTGGATGCAGTCCTCGCCGACGAGCAGCGGGATCTGCAGCCGGGTGCGCAGCGTCAGCTCGCGAGCACGGAGCACCTTCTCGGGCGACGCGTGCAGGATCGAGCCGGCGTGCATGCGCGTGACCTGGTCGTCGAGGTCGTCACGCGCGTCGAGCTGCAGCATCTGGCCGATCTTCTCCTCGACCGTCATGCGACCGAGGAGGTCGGCGATGCGGTCCGCGACCGGGAGCGAGACGTCGAGGTAGTCCGGAATGGTCGCGGTGGTCACGCGTTCTCCTCGGTCTTCATGTCGGTGCGCACGACGGTGACGGTGTCGTTCACGTTCATGCCCTTCTTCTTCATGGCACGGGCGCGCTCACCGGCGGACCGCAGGCGCGGGTTGACGTACTCGTCGATGCCGAAGTTGATCAGCGAGAGAGCCACGCCGATCGCGGCGATGCACAGGCCCGGGGGCAGGAACCACCACCACTGGCCCTGGCGGAACGCGCCCTGCGCGCTCGCCCAATTGAGGATCGTGCCCCAGTTGTAGGTCGTCACCGGGATGATGCCGATGTACGACAGGGTCGTGAGGCCGATGATCGCGGCCGTCACCGTGCCCACGAAGCTCGCGGCGATCAGCGCCATGAGGTTCGGAAGCATCTCGACGGCGATGATCCGCCGCAGGGGTTCGCCGTTCGCCCGCGCGGCCTGCACGAAGTCCCGGCTGCGCAGCGACATCGTCTGGGCGCGCAGCACGCGCGCGCCCCACGCCCAGCCGATGAGGCCCAGCACCGCCGCGATGAGGATGAGAGGCGGATCCTCGAACATCGACGCCACGATGATGATCAGCGGGATGCCCGGAATCACGAGGAAGACGTTCGTGAGCGCCGACAGGCCCTCGCTGCGCCAGCCGCGCAGGTAGCCCGACAGCACCCCGACGACGATCGCGATGACCGTGGCGATGATCGCCGCCAGGAAGCCCACCACGATGACGCCGCGTGTGCCGTGGATGACCTGGCTCAGCACGTCCTCGCCGATGTGCGTCGTGCCCAGCCAGTGCTCCGCCGACGGCGGCTGGAAGCGCGCCGTGTTGTCGACCTTCGTGGGGGAGTACGGGGCCAGCACGTCCGCGAAGATCGCGACGAGCACGAAGAACCCGAGGATCGACAGGCCCGCGATCGACTTCCTGTTGCGGAACATCGCGAACGCGGTGCCCAGCTTCGACCAGAAGGTCGGCTTCTTGGGCGCCGTGCCCGCGGACGCGGCGCTGCGGACGGTGGCGGTCGCCGGCGTGTTCGCCGGACGCTGCGCCGTCGAGTCGTTGACGATCGTGTTCATGCTCAGGCCTCCGTCTGGCGCGTGCGCGGGTCGAGGAATGCGTAGGCGACATCGGCGAGGAGGTTCGCCAGGAGCACCGAGATCGTGATCACGAGGAACACCCCCTGCATGAGGGCGTAGTCCTTCGCGTTGGTGGCGTCGAGCAGGAGCTTGCCGACGCCGGGGTAGCTGAACACCACCTCCATCACGATCGTGCCGCCGACGATGAAGCCGAGCGCGAGCGCGAAGCTCTGGATCTGGGGGAGCACGGCGTTGCGCGCGGCGTAGCGCCAGAGCACCCGGTCGTTCGGCATGCCCTTGGCCTGCGCGACGGTGACGTAGTCCTCGTCGAGCACCGTGAGCATCATGTTGCGCATGCCCAGCATCCAGCCGCCGAGCGAGGCGATGACGATCGTCGCCGCGGGGAGGAAGCCGTGGTGGACCACGTCGCCGATGAACTCCCACGACCACTCCGGCGCCACGCCGACGCCGTAGGCCTTGCCGATCGGGAACCACCCGAGGGCGACGGAGAACACCGAGATCGCCAGAAGACCCAGCCAGAAGTAGGGGATGGTGCTGAAGAACGTGGTGATCGGGATGAGGACGTCGAGCCGGCTGCCCCGGCGCCAGCCGACGATCGCGCCGCCGATGGTGCCGACCGCGAACGCGATGAGTGTCGCGAACCCGACGAGGCCGACGGTCCAGATCAAGGACTGTCCGACCACCTCCGTCACCGGCCGCATGCCGTGAAGGAGCGAGATGCCGAGGTCGCCGCGCAGGAGGTGCGCCCAGTAGTCGACGTACTGCTGCCAGAGCGAGGCGTCGGTGTCGAGTCCGAGCAGAGCGCGCAGCGCCTCGGCCGCCTCTGGCGTGACGTTGCGGTTGCGGGCGAGGTAGGCGGTCACCGCATCGCCCTTCATCAGGCGCGGCAGGAAGAAGTTGATCGTGATGGCCGCCCACAGCGTGAACAGGTAGAACAGGGCGCGGTTGCCGAGGAACCGCCACGGGATACGCGCGCGGCCCTTGACGGCGCCTGTCGCGGTCGTGCCCGCCTCGATCGCGTCGAAGTCCGGGGCGGGCAGCTGGGGGGCGACGGCGCTCACTTCTCACCTCCGAGGATGCCGGCTGCGTGTGCGAAGTAGGCGTCGGGGTCGGGGGACGCCGCGCGCAGCTCTTGGGTATAGGGGTTCTGGGGGTTCAGGATCACGTCGTCGGAGGGGCCCCGCTCGACGACGCGCCCCTGGTTGAGCACGAGGATCTCGTCGCTGAAATGGCGGGCGGTGGCCAGGTCGTGCGTGATGTACAGCACGCCCAGACCGTGTTCGCGCTGGAGGTCGGCGAGCAGGTTGAGCACTCCGAGACGTATCGACACGTCGAGCATCGAGACCGGTTCGTCGGCGACGAGCAGCTTCGGGCGGGACGCGAGGGCACGGGCGATCGCGACGCGCTGGCGCTGGCCGCCTGAGAGCTCGTGCGGCCGGCGGTCGATGACGGCGTCGGCATCGAGCCGGACGCGGCCGAGGAGACGGCGGACCTCGTCATCGAGCTGGTCTTTCGGCACGACCTTGTCGAGCTGGAGCGGCCGCTGGATGGCGTAGCGGATGGTGTGGTACGGGTTCAGCGACGCGAACGGATCCTGGAAGACCATGCGCAGCTGCTGGCGGTACCTGCGCAGGCCCTTGCCGCGACGGGGGATCGGCTCCCCGTCGAGGCGCACCTCGCCGCTCGTGGGCGACTCGAGCTGTGTGAGGATCTTGGCGATCGTCGACTTGCCGCTGCCGGACTGGCCGACCAGGCCGATCGTCTGGCCCGACCGGAGCGTGAAGCTCACGTCGTCGAGGGCCTTCATCTGGCCGGCGCCGCGCACGGAGTACACCTTGGTGACGGCGTCGAATTCGAGGACGGTCATCGGTGGACCACCCCTCTCTCTCCGGTGAGTCTGGGGAACGAGGCCAGAAGGGTACGCGTGTACTCGTCCTGCGGATCCGTCCAGACGCGCTCGGCGGTGTCGAGCTCGACGATCTCGCCCTCGCGCATGATCGCGATGCGGTCGCTGATCTCGAGCAGGAGCGGAAGGTCGTGGGTGATGAAGATGACCGAGAAGCCGAACTCGTGGCGCAGGTGCGAGATCTGACGGAGGATCTCCCGCTGCACGAGCACGTCGAGCGCGGTCGTCGGCTCATCCATCACCATGAGCTGCGGGCGCAGCGCGAGTGCCATGGCGATCATGACGCGCTGGCGCATGCCGCCCGACAGCTCGTGCGGGTACGAGCGGTAGCGCTGCGCGCCGACCTTGACGATCTCGAGGAGCTCGATGACCTCGGCGCGGCGATCTGAGCGGGTGAGACTCGGGCGGTGGACCTCGAAGACGTCGTCGAGCTGGGACCCGATGGTCGCGACCGGGTTCAGCGAGTTCATCGCGCCCTGGAACACCATCGAGATCTTGTCCCAGCGGAAGCGGCGCATCGCTTCGGCGTCGAGGCTGTTGATGTCGACGTCCTGGCCGCTCACGTCGTGGAAGACGACGGATCCGGTCGTGATGACCGCCGGGGGTTTGAGCAGGCGCTGGACGCCGTAGGCGAGCGTCGTCTTGCCGCATCCGCTCTCGCCGGCGAGCCCGAGGATCTCACCGCGCTGGAGTTCGAGGGTGACGTTCTTGACCGCTTTCACAGGGGGATCGACGTCGTAGACGACCGAGAAGTCGTGGACGGAGAGCAGCGGATCTCTCATCGGTGTGCTGGTTCGCTTTCGTGAGGGGTGACGTGCGGGCGGGGGGGGGGGGGGGGGCGCCCCCCCCCCCCCGGGGGGGGGTGGGGGGGGGGGGGCGTGGTGGGGGTAGGGAGCCCCCCCCGCGGGGGGGGGGGCCCCCCCCCCCCCCGCCGCGGTGTGTCATTCGGCGGGCTGCAGCTTGGTCAGGATCTGCACGACCGCCGGCTGCGTCGGGTCCGCCGAAGCGTACTGGTCGTCTTCCGACGGCCATCCGACGTAGTTGCGGGTGTTGAACTCGCCCAGGAGCGGGTGCGCACCCAGCGGGATGACGGGGACGTTCTCGACGAACGCCTTCTCGATCACCGCGAGGGCGGCGTCACGGTCGGCGTCGGACGACGCGTTCGCGTAGGTGTTCAGCGCCTCGGTGACGGCGGGGTCGTCGAAGCGTCCGAAGTTGAAGGCCGCCTTGCCGTCGACGATCCACTTCGGGTCCATCGCGGAGGTGTACAGGCCGTAGGCGTTGCCGGTGTCCTCGAGCCAGTGGATGATCGCCTGGAAGGTGCCCTCCTGGCGTGCGGCGTCCCAGCCGCCCCAGTCCGGCTGGTCGACCTTGACCTCGATGCCGAGGCCCTCCTTGAGCTCTTCGGCCAGGAGCGCCTGCTCGGTGTTCCAGTCGCTCCAGCCCGCGGGGACGGAGATCGAGAACGTCACGGGCTCACCGTCGGGGTCGACGAGGCTCTCGCCGCTCCAGGTGTAGCCGGCGTCGGTGAGGATCTGACGGGCCTTGTCGACGTCGACCTCGTAGTTCTGGCCGGCGTACTCGGGCACGATCTCGTCCTCGAGCAGCGCGCCGAGACCGGTGACGCTCCAGATCGCCTCGCTCGCGCCCTCGCGGGCGATGTCGACGTAGGCCTGACGGTCGATCGTCCAGGCGAGCGCCTGACGGAGGGCCGGGTCGTTGAACGGCTTGGTCTGCAGGTTCATGAACAGCGTGCCGGCGCCCGCGGTGGGCGAGGCGAGGAAGACGTTGTCGGGGTCGGCCGACAGGTAGCTGTCCTCGATCTGCGGGATGAACGCCTGCGCCCAGTCGGCCTCGCCGGTGGCGAGGGCGGTCGTGAGGGCGGCGTTGTCGCCGTACGAGACGTAGTGCAGCTCGGGCACGGCCAGCTCGCCGCCCCAGTAGTCGGGGTTCGCGGCCAGGGTGACCGACTCGGTCGTCCACGAGTCGAGCACGTACGGACCGGTGCCGACGGCCTGGCCCTCGCCGGTGAGCGGGTCGGTGTTCGGGTCCTCGATGTCCTTCCAGATGTGCTCGGGCACGATCTGGAAGTGGAGCACGCGCGCCTGCTGGGTGTACTTCGAGCTGTTGAAGTCGATGGTGACGGTGTCGCCGTCGACGGCGACGCTCTTGAGGTCGAGCGCGTTGGTGTCGTTGAGCTTGCCGTCGAGCACCTGGTCGAACGAGAACGCGATGTCGTCGGCGGTGAAGTCCTCGCCGTCACTCCACTTCACGCCGCTGCGCGCGACGGCGGTGAGCTGCGTGTAGTCGTCGTTCCAGTCCACGGACTCCGCGAGCCAGGGGGTGGTTCCGAGGTCGCCGGTCGGGTTGACGAGGGCGAGCGACTCGAAGATGACCTTGCCGTAGGCGTACTTCGAGGCCGACGAGTCGCCCAGATACGGGTTGTTCGACTCGGTGGTGATCGCGCCGTCGGGCTTGGCGATGGTGAGCGCCGCTCCGTCGGAGTCGGCATCGCCGCTGCCGCCGGCGCAGCCGGTGAGTACCAGTGCCGCGGCGACTCCGACGGCGGCGAAGGATGTTCTGAGCCTCATTGCTTCTCCTAGATGTGTGCACGACATCGTGTCTCCCGGGGGGATGACGACGGCGTCAGGGTGATTGCCGGAACAACTTACAATCAAGTAAGTAACTTTTGCAAGTATGGTGTTTCGGTGCGCACGTACCGGCCGTGCGTAGACTCACAGGCGCCGGTGAAGACGTATCCGAGACGCCGTTGAAGAAGGGGGCGCCGACCGATGACAGCACAGCGTCGGCAGCCGCGCTCGCGGCCCGAGACGATCGCGCGCAGGCGCGACATCCTCGACGCCGCGGTCGAGATCTTCGGCAGCAAGGGATTCGCCGGGGGCACGCTCCAGGAGATCGCCGACCAGGTCGGCATGACCCACGCCGGGATCCTCCATCACTTCGGCTCGAAGGATCAGCTGCTGCTCGAAGTGCTGCAGCACCGCGACGAGACCGACGTCGCCGACCTCGAGGAGCAGCACATCCCCGACGGGATGCCGCTCTTCCGCCACCTCGTGCGGACCGCGTTCGTCAACGCGCACCGCGCGGGCATCGTCCAGGCGTACGTCGTGCTGTCGGCCGAGTCCGTGACAGACGACCACCCGGGCCGGGACTTCTTCGAGAAGCGCTACCAGACGCTGCGGTCGGAGGTCGCCCACGCCTTCGAGGTCGTGTGCGCGGAGCGTGGCATCACGGCGCCCGAGACCGTCGGCTACGCGTCCACGAGCATCCTCGCCGTCATGGACGGTCTGCAGGTGCAGTGGCTGCTCGACCCCACCGCGGTCGACCTCGCGCGCGCGTCCGAGTTCGCCATCGAGGCGATCGTGTCGGCCGTGCTGTCGCCGACCCCGTCACCGCTCGCGGACGGGGCCGACGAGAAGGCTCAGCCCAGCCGCTCGACCGTGTAGTCGATGCAGCGGATCAGCTGACGCACGTCTTCGGGGTCGATCGACACGAACGTCGCGACGCGCAGCTGGTTGCGTCCGAGCTTGCGGTACGGCTCGGTGTCGACGATCCCGTTGGAGCGGAGGCTCTTCGCCACGGCCGCAGCATCCACCGACGCGTCGAAGTCGATCGTGACGACCACGGGGGAGCGGTCGGCCGCGTCGGCGACGAACGGGGTCGCGAACGCGGACGCCTCGGCCCAGTCGTACAGCGCCTGCGACGACTCGCGCGTGCGCGCGTCGGCCCACTGCAGGCCGCCGGAGGAGAGGATCCAGTCGAGCTGCTTGTCGAGCAGGAACAGCGTCGCCAGCGCCGGCGTGTTGAGGGTCTGGTTGAGGCGTGAGTTGTCGAGCGCGTTCTTGAGGCTCAGGAACTCGGGGATGTAGCGACCCGACGCTGCGATGCGCTCGATGCGCTCGATCGCGGCGGGAGACACGAGGGCGAACCACAGTCCGCCGTCCGAGCCGAGGTTCTTCTGCGGCGCGAAGTAGTAGACGTCGGCCTCGTGCACCGAGAAGTCGATGCCGCCCGCGGCGCTCGTCGCGTCGATGACGGTCAGGGCGCCGTCATCGCCGTGCACACGCGTGACCGGGGTCGAGACACCGGTCGAGGTCTCGTTGTGCGGCCACGCGTACACGTCGACGCCCTCGACGGTCTCGGCCACGGTCCGGGTGCCCGGCTCGGCCTTGCGGACGTCGGGGGCATCGAGCCACGGCGTCTTCGCCGCGGCGGCGAACTTCCCGCCGAACTCGCCGAACACGAGGTTCTGGCTGCGCTTCTCGATCAGGCCGAAGGCCGCAGCATCCCAGAACGCCGTCGACCCTCCGTTGCCGAGGATGACCTCGTAGCCGTGCGGCAGACGGAACAGCTGGCCGAGCTCCGCACGCACCTGGCCGACGAGGTCCTTGACGGGGGCCTGGCGGTGCGAGGTGCCCAGCAGTGCCGATCCGGGGCCGGCGAGCGCCTCGATGTGCGCGGGCGCGATCTTCGACGGGCCGCAGCCGAACCGTCCGTCGGCGGGCAGGATCTCACGGGGCAGGAGGACGTGGGCCATGCGTCGATTCTAGAGACGCGCGCGCCGCGGCCCCGCCCGCGTGACACGTCGTGACGCCCGGGCTTGCGTGTGGGGGCAGCATCCGTCCTGTCTTCGACAGGTCAACCGGGCTTGCGCAGGATGCGATCCGGGGATCGGCTCATGCAGAGCCCCGGTTGACCTGTCGAGCCCGGTGAGCCGCGGTAGTCGGGGGTGAGGGTGGGCGGCTGCTGGCGCTGTCGCCGATGCTGAGGCTGGGCGCCGAGTGCGGGGCATCCGTCCTCTTCGACAGGTCAACCGGGCTTGCGCAGGGTGCGATCCGGGGATCGGCTCATGTAGAACCCCGGTTGACCTGTCGAGCCCGGTGAGCCG
>NZ_JBHTUV010000002.1:112264-421067 GCF_042793475.1 Microbacterium sp. NPDC056569
AGGGTGGGCGGCTGCTGCCGCTGCCACCGATGCTGAGGCTGGGCGCCGAGTGCGGGGCATCCGTCCTCTTCGACAGGTCAACCGGGCTTGCGCAGGATGCGATCCGGGGATCGGCTCATGTAGAACCCTGGTTGACCTGTCGGGGTCGAAGAGCAGGGGGGGCTGGAGGGTGGGCGGCTGCTGCCGCTGCCACCTGAGGCTGGGCGCCGAGTGCGGGGCGTCCGTCCTCTTCGACAGGTCAACCGGGCTTGCGCAGGGTGCGATCCGGGGATCGGCTCATGTAGAACCCCGGTTGACCTGTCGAGCCCGGTGAGCCGCGGTAGTCGGGGGTGAGGGTGGGCGGCTGCTGCCGCTGCCACCGATGCTGAGGCTGGGCGCCGAGTGCGGGGCATCCGTCCTCTTCGACAGGTCAACCGGGCTTGCGCAGGGTGCGATCCGGGGATCGGCTCATGCAGAGCCCCGGTTGACCTGTCGAGCCTCCTCCACAGGGGGACGGGCGGATGCTGCGCACGCGAGTTCTCGTGATCGCGCCGAGTATCGCGCTGCCTCGCGTGGCGGAGCCGCGACCATTCAGGGATGGCGGATCTGATGACGGAACTGCAGGCACGAGGCGGCGTCGCGCTCAGGTCGGTGCTCATGAGCGCAGGAGTCAGCGGCTACTCGATCGAGTGCGCGATGGCCGCGGGCCTCGTCACCAGGCCGCGGCGGGGGTGGGTGGCGAATCCGGACGTCGATCCCTACCTCATGGCAGCCGCACGGGCGGGCGTGGTGCTCACATGCATCACGCGGGCGAAGCGCTTGGGGCTGTGGGTCCTCGCCGAAGACGGTCCGCACGTCGGTGCACCGCCGAGCGCATCCCGGCTGAAGCTGAAGAATCAGAAGGCGACCGTGCATTGGGCTCGGCCGGTCGAGCCACGAGCTCCGGGAACGCTGGAGGACAGCATCCTCAACACGCTCCTCATCGTCGCGCGATGCCAGCCGCATGAAACCGCACTCGCTGTGTGGGAGTCCGCCCTCAACCTTCGACTCGTCGACAAGGCAGAGCTCGCACGGCTCCCTCTGGTCCCGGCCGTCCGCGGACTGCTGGAGGAGGCGACTCCTTTCGCGGACTCGGGGCTCGAGTCGATCTTCCGCACGCGACTTCGGTGGCTTTCCCTTCCCATCCGGTATCAGATCTGGATTCAGGGGCATCGAGCCGACTTCCTCATCGGCGACCGTCTGGTCGTGCAGGTCGACGGAGGGCACCACGTCGGCGCGCAGCGCGCCGAGGACGTGGCCCACGACGCGGCCCTCATGCTTCTCGGCTATCACGTCATCCGAGTGACCTACGTGCAGGTGATCGAGCGCTGGCACGAAGTGCAGGACCTGGTGATGCGCGCTGTGGCGCAGGGTCTGGACCGGGCTTCCTGAGGCAGCACAGGACGCCGGGCGGCAGCATCCGTCCCCCCTCTTCGACAGGTCAACCGGGCTTGCACAGGACTGAGGTGCGCCTGCGGATCATGTAGAACCCCGGTTGACCTGTTGAGCTGCTCCTTGGCGGGAAGGGGGAGCGTGCGGGAGCGGGGAGTGTGAGGAGCGGGGAGTGTGAGGGAGCGGGGAGTGTGAGGGAGCGGGGAGTGTGAGGGAGCGGGGAGCGGGGAACGAACGGATGCCGCGGCGTGGGGCAGCGCACATGCCGCACCGCCGCAGGGCCCGCAGCGATCCGCCGCAGACGCCGCGGCGTGTGCGGACCCGTGCGGCCCCGGGCGGGCCCGGCCTCGGCGTCGGGGACAGAGGATAGGCTGTCCTCAGCCCCTTGAGAAGTCTGAGGACACCGCGATGACCGACCTGATCGACACCACTGAGATGTACCTGCGCACCATCCTCGAGCTCGAGGAGGAGAACATCGTGCCGCTGCGGGCACGCATCTCGGAGCGCCTCGGCCACTCGGGCCCCACGGTGTCGCAGACGATCGGCCGCATGGAGCGCGACGGACTCGTCGTCGTCTCGGAGGACCGCACCCTCGAGCTGACCGACGCCGGCCGGCAGAAGGCCGTCGACGTCATGCGCAAGCACCGGCTGGCCGAGCGCCTGCTGTCCGACGTCATCGGCCTGGACTGGGCCTACGTCCACGAAGAGGCCTGCCGCTGGGAGCACGTCATGAGCGAGCAGGTCGAGCGCCGTCTCGTCGAACTGCTCGGGCACCCGACCGAGTCGCCCTACGGCAACCCGATCCCGGGTCTCGATCAGCTCGGCGACGTGCCGACGAACGGCTTCGAGCAGGGTGTCGTGGGCCTGGTGCGCCGCCTCAACGACGCCGGCGAGCCGATCACCGGCACCGTCCGCCGGCTCGCCGAGCCCGCGCAGGTCGACCCGGAGCTGCTTCAGCAGCTGAAGGGCGCGGGCGTCGTCCCGGGGGCCGTCGGCGACTACCGCTACAGCGAGGGCTACGTGCTCGTGCAGATGCAGGGCAGCGACGAGGGCCTCGAGCTGCCGGTCGAGATCGCGTCGCACATCTTCCTCGTCGACGACGTCCGCTGAGGCGGCGCGTCCCGCTGAATGGGACGATCGCGGCGCCGATTCGGTGGGGCGAATCTCATTCGAGGACACCGGATGCCGCATTCCACCCCCTCCGATGACGCACTGTGCGGAGATTGCCAGGCGCGGAGCGTGACATAAACGTGACCTTCGGGTAGCCTCGAACAGTCCACCCGGCCAGAAGCCCGCCGACCGGACCCCGCGTGGATTGCCTCACCGGCTCGTCGTCCACACGTGGTGTAGCCCGCACATCGTGCCCCGACATCGAGTGCTGACGAGCCAGGCGCCCCGGCGCAGAGGCGCCGGAGGAACAGTTTGGCTGACGAGATCGAGTCGCACGCGAACGTGCCCGAGCACGCCGCGGCGGACCAGAACCGCCGCGCGCGCAACCGGAAGACCCCCGCGCGACGCTCCCGCGCCGCCGCGCCCGCGAAGCCCACGGCCGGCCGCGCAGACGCCCGTCCCGCCGCATCGAAGCCCGCCGCGACGTCGAAGAAGGGGCGTGTGGTCAAGCCGCTGCGCAGCCTCGTCGTGCTGACGATGGTGGGCGGCCTCGTCGCCACCGTCGCGATCCCGGCCTTCGCCGCCGGCGCCGGTGCGGTCACCGAAGAGTCCCGCACCCTTCAGCAGATGGCCGTCGACGATGCGCAGACCTTCGTCGCCGCATCCGACGCGAACGCCGCCGAGCTGTCGCGTGAGGGCTACGCGGCCACCACCGCGGAAGAGATCGAGAAGAAGAAGGCCGAGGCGGCCGCTGCCGAGCGCGCCCGTCAGGTCGCGGCGGCTGCTGCCGCAGCGGCGGCGTCTTCGCGCACGTCGGTGCCCGTCAATATCGCCCTCACGTCGCCCGGAACCGGCGAAGTGCGCTGGCCGATCCTCAACTTCACCAAGGGCCGCGGCCTCTGGGACTCGGGCTACCACCAGGGCGTCGACCTGCTGTCTTCGTGCGGCACGCCGCTCTATGCCGCGGCTGCGGGCGTGGTCAAGGTGTCGCAGGAGAGCTACGGCGGCTACGGCGTCGGCGTCTCGATCGACCACGTGATCGGCGGCCAGCGGGTCAACACGCTCTACGGTCACATGACGTACGGCAGCCGCCAGGTCTCGGTGGGCCAGTCCGTCGAGGCCGGTCAGCTTATCGGCCTCGTCGGCAGCACGGGCAGCTCGACCGCCTGCCACCTGCACTTCGAGGTCCACATCAACGGCGGTGTCGTCGACCCGTGGGCGTGGCTGCAGGCCAACGCCGGCTGACATACACGAAGACCCTCTGCAATCACAGAAGAGAACGGATGCCTCGGCCGAGGCATCCGTTCTCTGCTTTAGTCACCGACACGCCATGTGTCGTTCAGGTGACGCCGCGCCCCGGGCGTGTCGGCGTGGGTTACCCTGGGACTCGACGCTGAGAGAGCGGAGGGAGCCGATGGGCTGCACACCACGCATCCGAACCATGGATGCGCTTGGACGCCTCGTCCTTCGGCATTGCACGAGCGGATGCCGCGGCACTGCCGTGGCGCCAGGGCGCTGTCTGTAGACAGCGCCTTTTTTCATGCCCCTGCGCCCTTGATCGTCGCGCAAGTCGAATAACCGAGAAGCCGTCCCGGCCATTCGAGAGGATGATCAATGCGCACTCTGGTGCTGAACGCGGGGTATGAGCCCCTCGCCGTCGTGTCGTTCAAGCGGGCGCTCGTGCTCGTGATGAACGAGAAGGCCACCGTGGTGGAACACACCGAGACCGATCCGGTGTGGGGCACCAGACGCTCGTACGAACGCCCGGCCGTGATCATCCTGACCCGCTACGTGCGGGTGCCGGGCGGTCGCCATGTGCCGGTGACCCGGCGGGGCGTGCTGCGGCGCGACAACCACCGCTGCGCGTACTGCGGCAAGGCGGCGTCGACGATCGACCACGTGCTGCCGCGCTCGCGCGGCGGCGCCGACTCGTGGGAGAACCTCGTCGCGTGCTGCCTGCGCTGCAACAACGTGAAGGGCGACCGCACGCCGCAGGAGATGGACTGGGAGCTGCGCTTCCTGCCCCGTCCGCCGCGCGGCGCGCAGTGGACCGTCCGCGGCACCGAGCGCAGCGACCCGCGGTGGGAGCCGTACCTCGCCCTCGCGGCGTGAGATCGCGGTCGTGCGCTGACTGAGTGCGGGTCAGCGCTCGTCGAGCAGGCGCAGCCAGCGGGCGAGGATCGGCTCGAGGGTCGCAGCATCCGTCGTCCCGAGCTCGTCGAGGATGCGGCGTTCGTTCGAGAGATGCGCGGCGATCGCGCGATCGATGAGATCCCGGCCCGCCGGGGTGAGTCGCACCAGGCGCTTTCGGGCGTCGGATGCCTCGACCCGCCGCTCGACGAGCCCGCGGGCTGCGAGGCGGTCGACGCGCTTGGTGAGTCCGCCGGTCGTGACGAGGGTGTGGTCGGCGAGTTCGCCGGCAGCGCGCTCGTACGGCGCGCCCGCGCGGCGGAGCGTGGCGAGCACGTCGAACTCGCCCTCGCTCAGGCCGAACTCGCCGTAGACGGCGACGAGCCGCTCGGTGAGGGTGAGCGCGACGAGGTGAAGGCGGCCGATCACGCCCTGGGGCGAGGGGTCGAGGTCGGGGCGCTCGCGGCGCCACTCCTGCTGGATCTCCGCGACCCGGTCGAGCGGTTCATCGTGCGCGGAGCGGTCGTCGTCGGCCATGCGACCCATCTTATCTTCCCGGTAAGATAAAGTATCTTCCATGGAAGATAAGCGGTGGATGTGGATCCTGGTGACGGCGATCGCCCCGATCGCGTGGGGGAGCGGCTACGTCGTCACGCACAGCCTGCTGCCGGCGGACGCGCCGCTGTGGGGTGGCGTGCTGCGAGCGCTGCCGGCCGGACTCATCGTGCTGCTCCTCGCGCGCCAGCTGCCGCGCGGGTCGTGGTGGTGGCGCTCTCTCGTGCTCGGCACGCTGAACGTCGGCGGCTTCTTCGTGCTCGTGTACGTCGCCGGGCAGCGGCTGCCGTCGAGTCTCGCCGCGACGCTGATGTCGGCATCCGCCGCGTGCATGCTGCTGTTCGCGTGGCTGCTGCTCCATCGCAGGCCTCGGCTCGCCGCCGTGGTGGGCGCGGCCGTGGGCCTGATCGGTGTGGCGGTGATGCTGGGCTTCGATGCGGACGGCGCCGATCCGTGGGGTGTCGCCGCGTCGCTCGGCGCGATGGTGGCCTCGTCGATCGGCTTCGTGCTCACGTCGAGGTGGGGCTCGGATGTTCCGGCGCTGCCGATGACGGCGTGGCAGCTCGTCGCCGGCTCGATCGTGCTGCTGCCGGCCGCGGTGCTCGTCGAAGGTGCGCCGCCGGCGCTCACAGTTTCTTCGGGGCTCGGGTTCGCGTACCTCACGCTCATCGCGACGGCGCTCGCATACGTCGCGTGGTTCGCGGGTCTGCGGCGGCTCTCTCCCGGGGTGGTCGGCGTGGTCGGGCTGCTCAATCCGGTCACCGGAGTCGTGCTCGGCGTGGCTGTCGCGGGGGAGGCGTTCGGGGTGCCGCAGGTCGTGGGGGTCGGCCTCGTGCTCGTCGGGATCGTACTGGGCGCCGCGCCGGCCAGGCGGCGGGTTCCGCACCCGGGTGCGGTGCCGCTCGTCCTGCAGTCTCGAACATAACTGTCGGAACCCAGGACTACGCTCGTTCCCAGCGGTTGAAGGACTAGAACATCTGTTCTAGCATGTGGGAATGAGGGCGATCGTGCAGCTCACGGCACAGCACGTGCACGAGGCCGTCGGCCAGGCGCCGACGGGCACGGAGCCTGCCGCCCTCGGCGCGGTGGGCGCATCGTCCGCCGGCACGGTCGCCCAGCTGCGGGCCCAGGTCGAGCGGGTGCAGGGCCGACGGCTCGATGCGCCGGTGCTTCCGGTGCATCCCGCGCTCGCCTCGTTGCTTCCCGGGGGCGGTCTGCGTCCTGGTTCCGCCTACTCCCTGCCGCGCTCGACGTCGGTGCTGCTGGCGCTGCTGGCCCAGCCGTCGCAGGCAGGGTCATGGTGCGGTGCGATCGGCATGCCGCAGCTCGGCGCCGAGGCAGCCGAGGGTCTCGGGGTAGATCTGTCGCGGCTCGTGCTCATCCCCGACCCTGGTGCTCGCTGGCTCGCGGTCACCTCGACCGTGGCAGAGGTGCTGCCGGTGGTCGCGGTGCGCCCGTCGGGGCGGGCGGCCGACGGCGAGATCTCCCGCCTGGCGGCACGGCTGCGCGACCGCGGCGCGGTGCTGCTGGTGCAGGGGCCGTGGCCCCAGGCGGAGGCCGTGATCGACGTGGGCGAGCCGACGTGGAAAGGCGTCGGCCGCGGGCACGGCTACCTCTCCGGCAGGGAAGTGACGCTCACCTCGTCCAGCCGGCGATGGCCGCGTCCGCGACGGGCTCGCGTGATGCTTCCGGATGCTGCGGGGCACGTCTCCGCCGCGCCCGAGCGGGTGCGCCCCGTCGAGGCGCTGCCTGCGGAATCTGCGGAGTCCTTCCCGCAGCTGATCAGGGCGGTGGGGTGACATGTCATCGGGCACGCCGGTGCGGAGCCTCGTGCTGTGGTTCCCCGACTGGCCGGTCACGGCTCTCGAACGGGAGGCGGGCGCTGTCGCGGCGGAGTCGATGAAGGACGCCGTCGGGGAGCGGCCGGGCTCTCGGACGGATGCGGCGCAGGAGAAGCCCACCCCGAAGGCCCCGGTCGCCGTCGTGGAGCGCAACCTCGTGGTCGCGTGCTCCGCGTCTGCGCGTGCCGAGGGGGTGCGCCGGGGGCAGCGCCGGCGCGATGCTCAGGCACGGTGCCCCGGGCTGACGCTGGTGACCGCGGACGCCGCGCGTGATCATCGGGCGTTCGCCCCGATCGTGTCGCTGATCGAAGACAAGGCGCCCGGCGTGCAGCTGGTGCGGCCCGGACTCTGCGCGCTGCGCGCCCGCGGTCCGGCGCGGTACTACGGCGGCGAGGCCGAGGCCGCTCGCATGCTGATCGGCATCCTCCGTGAAGCGGGTCTCGACGGGGTGCGGGTGGGCATCGCCGACGGGCCGTTCACGGCGGAGCAGGCGGCGCGGGGCGGCACGAGCGCCGCCGATCCGGTCTTCGTCGTGCCCGCGGGCGGTGCGGCCGGCTTCCTCGCGCCGCTGCCGATCGCGGTGCTCGACGCCTCGGCGCTGCTCGGCACCGGCACGGCGGGCGCGAAAGAGGCGACCGACCTCGTGGGCCTGCTCGCCCGGCTGGGCGTGCAGACCCTCGGGGGGTTCGCCGAGATGGAGCCCGATCGCGTGCGCGAACGGTTCGGGGAGCGGGGCATCCGACTCCACGCGCTCGCCGCGGGGTGCGACTCGCGACCCGTGCAGCCGCGCACGCCGCCGCCCGAGCTGCAGCGCGAGGTCGCGTTCGAGCCGCCCCTCGAGATCGCCGATCAGGTGGCCTTCGCCATGCGCGTCACCGCCGACGACTTCGTCGCGGGTCTAGGCGCGGTGGACCTCGTCTGCACCGAGCTGCGGGTCGAGCTCGTCGGAGACCGCGGGGAGCGCAGCGAGAGGGTGTGGCTGCATCCCGGATCCTTCGACGCCGCGGCGGTCGTCGACCGGGTGCGGTGGCAGCTCGCGGAAGATGTCGGCGCCGGCGACGCGGCGGGGCGCGGGCTGCGCAGCGGGGTCGCGCTCGTGCGGATCTCGCCGGAGGCGGTGGATGCGGCATCCCATCACGCCCCCGCGCTGTTCGGCGGCGGCCCCGAGGAGCGGGTGCACCATGCGCTGTCGCGCGTGCAGGCGATGCTCGGGCACCGCGGAGTCCTGACGCCGGCCATCGGCGGCGGGAGGTGGCTGGCCGAGCGCCAGGTGCTCGTGCCATGGGGCGACAAGGACGAACGCGACCGGAAGGCCGGCGGCCGAGCGGCGGACTCCGTCGGGGGCCTCGCGGCGCAGCGCGCGCGACCGTGGCCGGGGAGTCTGCCCGACCCGCTGCCGACGACGGTGTTCGCCGATCCGGTGCCGGTCGACGTGCGGGCGCTCGGCGGCGAACTCGTCGACGTCGACGAGCGGGGGAACGTCTCGGCCGTGCCCGCGCTCTTCATCGAGAGCGGTCGCCGGCGCGCCATCGAAGCGTGGGCGGGGCCGTGGCCCGTGGTCGAGCGCGGATGGGATGCCGCACGCTCGCGCCGTGCGCACCGGTTCCAGGTCGTCGACGCCGACGGGGCAGCCTGGCTGCTGGTGTGCGACGGCGACGCCTGGACGGCGGAGGCCACCTATGACTGACACGTACCACCGGTCGTTGAGCGAGCGAGGAACGACGAGTCGAAACGCCTCGGGCATACGGGGCAGCGGCGGGTGATGGGCTGATGGGCTTCAACAATCCGGGCGTGCCGTGGTCCGAGATGGAGCGCGTGCTGAGCGGTCGTCGCAGGCCCGACGCGCCGCCGGTCGGCGCGGACGGCGGCGACAGCCCCGCCTGGTCGCGCAAGCGGGGGCCGTACGTCGCGCCCGAGATCGAGCGTCCGGCCGACGCGATCCCCTATGCCGAGCTGCACGCGCATTCGTCGTACTCGTTCCTCGACGGCGCCTCGTCGCCCGAGGAGCTCGCCGAGGAGGCCGAGCGCCTGGGTCTGCACGCCCTCGCGGTCACCGACCACGACGGGTTCTACGGCATCGTGCGGTTCGCCGAGGCCGCCGAGGCACTGCGGCTCAAGACCGTGTTCGGCGCCGAGCTGTCGCTCGAGCTGCCCGAGCCGCAGAACGGCGAGGCCGATCCGGTCGGCGCGCATCTGCTGGTGCTCGCCCGCGGCGAGGAGGGATATCACCGGCTGGCGGGTGCGATCACCCACGCGCAGCTGCAGGGCGCCGAGAAGGGCCGGCCCGTCTACGACCTCGACGAGCTCGCCGCGCAGGCGGCGGGGGAGTGGGCTGTGCTCACGGGATGCCGCAAAGGCGCCGTGCGCCGAGCGCTCGCCGAGAGTCCCGATGCGGCGGCACGTGAACTCGATCGCCTCGTGACCCTGTTCGGGAAAGACAGCGTGCACGTCGAGCTCATCGACCACGGCAATCCGCTCGACACCCGCGACAACGACGTGCTGGCCGGGCTCGCACGGGAGCGGGGCCTTCCGCTCCTCGCCACGAACAACGTGCACTACGCCGTGCCGAAGCGGCAGCTGCTCGCCGCGGCCGTCGCGGCCGTCCGCGCGAACCGCGGCCTGGACGAGCTCGACGGCTGGCTGCCCGCCCACGCCGGCGCCCACCTGCGCTCGGGGGCCGAGATGGCGGAGCGCTTCGTACGGTTCCCGGATGCCGTCGCCCGCACCGTGACGCTCGCCGACGAGCTCGCCTTCCCGCTGCGGAAGGCGAAGCCCGCGCTCCCGAAGCAGAAGGTGCCCGAGGGACACACGCCGATGTCGTGGCTGCGGCACCTGGTGTGGGAGGCGGTGCCGCGCAAGTACCCCGACCTGACGGAGGCGGACCGGGCGCGCATCGAGAAGGAGCTCGAGGTCATCGAGATGAAGGACTTCCCCGGCTACTTCCTGATCGTCCACGGCATCGTGCAGTTCGCCCGGAGCCAGGGCATCCTCTGTCAGGGGCGCGGGTCCGCCGCCAACAGCGCCATCTGCTACCTGCTCGACATCACCGCCGTCGACGCGATCGGGTACGACCTGCCGTTCGAGCGGTTCCTGTCGAGCCTGCGCGAGGAGGAGCCCGACATCGACGTCGACTTCGACTCGGATCGCCGGGAAGAGGTCATCCAGTGGGTGTACCGGGAGTACGGCCGCGACCGCGCGGCACAGGTCGCGAACGTCATCCAGTACCGGCCCAAGAACGCCGTGCGCGACATGGCGAAGGCACTGGGGCATTCGCCGGGCCAGCAGGACGCCTGGTCGAAGCAGATCGAGGGCTGGGGAGCCCTTCTCGAGACGGGCGCCGGCCACGACATCCCCGACCAGGTGCTGGAGTTCGCCTCCGAGCTGCTCAAGGCGCCGCGGCACCTCGGCATCCACTCCGGCGGCATGGTGCTCACCGACCGACCGGTGGGCGAGGTCGTGCCGATCGAGCACGCCCGCATGGAGAACCGCACGGTGATCCAGTGGGACAAGGACGACGCCGCCTGGATGGGCCTCGTGAAGTTCGACCTGCTGGGCCTCGGGATGCTGGCGGCCCTGCAGTACTGCTTCGACATGATCCGCGCCTCGACCGGGGAGGACTGGGAACTGTCGACCCTCCCGAAGGAGGAGAAGGCGGTCTACGACATGCTGTGCCGTGCCGACTCGATCGGGGTGTTCCAGGTCGAATCCCGAGCGCAGATGGGCCTTCTCCCGCGCTTGCAGCCGCGCCGGTTCTACGACCTCGTGATCGAGATCGCGCTCATCCGCCCCGGGCCGATCCAGGGCGGGGCGGTGCATCCGTTCGTCAAGCGCAAGCTTGGGCAGGAGGAGGTGACCTACCCCCACCCCAAGCTCGTGTCGGTGCTGGAGCGGACGCTCGGCATCCCCGTGTTCCAGGAGCAGCTCATGCAGATGGGCATGGCCGTCGGCGGGCTCACCGGCGAGGACGCCGATCTGCTGCGCCGTGCCATGGGCTCCAAGCGCGGGATCGAGCGCATCGACTCGCTGAAGAAGAAGCTGTACGCCGGCATGGCCGAGAACAACCTCGTGGGCGAGGAGGCCGACGCGATCTACGCCAAGATCCAGGCGTTCGCGAACTTCGGCTTCGCCGAGTCGCACTCGCTGTCGTTCGCGCTGCTCGTGTACGCCAGCTCGTGGATCAAGCTGCACTACCCGGCGGCGTTCCTCGCGGGACTGCTGCGGGCGCAGCCGATGGGCTTCTACTCGCCCGCGACACTCGTGGGCGATGCGCGCCACCACGGCGTCGAGGTGCGCCGCCCCGACCTCCACCTCTCCGGCAGCGAGGCGGTGCTCGAGGCCGTCACGGACGCTTCGACTGGCTCAGCGACCGAGGCTCAAGGCCCCACCGGCCTCGACTCGTGCGCCGATCGCAACCAGCCGCCGGTCGGGCTCTTCGACATCGACGCACCCGACGACTCCGCCGCGCACCGCCGCGACGGGAGGTTCGCGGTGCGGCTGGGGCTCGCCGGAGTGAAGGGCATCGGTGCGACGGTCGCGCAGCGCATCGTCGCGGCGCGCGAGTCCGGCGGCCTGTTCCGAGACCTCCGCGATCTCGTGCGGCGCACCAGCATCACTGCGGCACAGGTCGAGGCGCTCGCCACCGCGGGAGCGTTCGAATGCCTCGGGCTCAGCCGGCGCGAGGCGATCTGGCTCGCCGGGTCGGCGGCGCAGGACCGCCCCGAGTTCCTGCCGGACTCGCTCATCGCGGTGCAGCCCCCGCTGTTCGCCGACCCCACCAGCTACGAGCGCCTCGCCGCCGACCTGTGGGCGACGGGCATCTCGACCGACGACCACCCGATCACCCACTACCGCTCCGGGCTCGACGCGCGTGGCGTCCTGACCTCCCGCGAACTGCGCAGCCACGAGGTCGGCCGCCGCGTCGAGGTCGCCGGTCTGGTGACCCACCGGCAGCGCCCGGCCACAGCATCCGGAATCACGTTCCTCAACCTCGAAGACGAGCACGGTCTCGTCAACATCGTGTGCTCGCTCGGCGTCTGGAACCGCTATCGCCGCATCGTGCGCGATTCGCCCGCGCTCATCGCGCGGGGCATCCTCGAACGATCCGCCGAGGGCGTGACGAACCTCATCGCCGATGCGTTCGAAGACCTCCGCGTCGGCGTGCAGCACCGCGCGAGGGACTTCCGGTGACGGGCACCGCTCAGATCTCGTCGTCCCAATCCGTGTCGTTCGGCAGGGTGGGGTCGACGGCCGCCACGGGGCGCAGGCGACGTTGGATCATGTTCAGGCGCGCGATGGCGAACTCGTCGACGAGCTCGCCATCGTCGCTGGGCGCATCGCGGGCGACCATCTGGCTCGCGGGACCGATGAGCACGGTCACCTCGCCCACGGATCCGTCCAGTTCCCTGGTCGGCACCGTCACCGCCTCCGCCTCGCCGGCCTCGGCCAGCGCCCGACCGCAGTCGAGCAGGGCCGCCGCGATGTCGTCTCCCGTCACGAACTCGCTTCCCGCGTAGATCACCCTCTTCACGTGGTCTGTTCTACCCGCAGGACGCCGGTTCGCTCGCGGGGGTTGCAGCCTGCCGCCGAACGGGCTACGCCTCCGGCCGGGGGTCTACTCGACGAGCTTTCCCACGACCGACACGTCGCGCATGAGGTCGGCGATCTCGGCGGGGATCGGCGGGATCGGCTCCCGCACGACACCGGTCGTCGGGGACCACACCAGGTTGACCTGCAGATCGGGGTCGATGTCGGGATAGTCGCTGCGGTTGTGGCAGCCCCGGGTCTCGCGGCGCTCGAGCGCGGCCTCGAGGGTTGCGCGCGCGGCGAGCGCCGCCGACTTCAGGTCGAACGCGTGCGCGAGGTCGTGGTAGCCCGCGATATCGGGGTGGACGCCGATATCGGCCATCCGCGCCTCGATCGCGTCGAGTTCGGCGAGGCCGGTGAGCAGCCCCTGCTCGTCGCGGACGACGCCGGCGTGCTCGGTCATCGTGTCGCGGATGGCCCTCTGGAGCGCCCGCACGTTCTCGGTTCCGGATGCCGCGAGCAGATCGTCGATCTCCGCGCGGGCGGTGGCGACGGCCGACGCCGAACGCGTCTGCGCCGGGAGTGCCGCCGAGTACGCGGCGGCGGCCTGTCCGACGATCCGCCCGAACACCAGGAGCTCGATGAGCGAGTTTCCCCCGAGCCGGTTCGCGCCATGGAGTCCCGAGGACGCCTCGCCGATCGCGTAGAGCCCGGGCACGTCGGTCGAGTGGTCCGCCGAGCGCACCCAGACGCCGCCCATCGAGTAGTGCGCGGTGGGCGCGATCTCGATCGGCTCCTGGGTGATGTCGAGCATCTGCAGCTCGAGCATCGTCTGGTAGACGCGGGGGAGGCGCGTCATGATCGTCTCGCGCGGGAGGTGCGAGACATCCAGCCACACTCCGCCGTTCGGCGTGCCGCGACCCTCCTTGATCTCGGTGTAGCAGGCCAGGGCGACCCGGTCGCGGGTGGAGAGTTCGAGTCGCTCGGGATCGTAGGTGTGCATGAACCGCTCGCCGAGGCCGTTGCGCAGGATGCCGCCCTCGCCGCGCGCCGCCTCCGAGACGAGGGTGCCGGCCGCGCTCTCGGGCTCGATGATCCCGCTCGGGTGGAACTGCACGAGCTCGGGATCCCGCAGCCGGCCGCCGGCCTCCACGGCGAGGCGGAACGAATCTCCGGTGTTCTCGTCACGGCGCGAGGACGTGCGCCGCCAGATGCGGTTGTGCCCGCCCGCCGCGAGGATGACGGCGTCGGCGTGAATCAGGTACCGCGTGCCGCCTTCGAGGTCGAAGCCGTACGCGCCGAAGACCGCGCCGTCGTCGTTCACCAGGATGCGGGTGACGTAGACGGTGTCGAGGATGGGCACCTGCAGCTGCGCCGCCCGGTTGATGAGCGTGCGCTGGATCTCGAGCCCCGTGTAGTCGCCGGCGAACGCCGTGCGGCGGTACGTATGGGCGCCGAAGAACCGCTGCGAGATGCGGCCGTCCTCCTCGCGTGCGAAGGGCATGCCGTACCGCTCGAGGTCTTCGATGCCGCGCGCGGCTCCTGAGGTGACGATCTCGACCGTGTGCGGGTTCGCGAGCAGGTAGCTCTCCTTGAGGGTGTCGGCGGTGTGCTGCTGCCAGCTGTCGTCGGCATCCATGGTGCCGAGCGCGGCGTTGATGCCGCCGGCCGCGAGGGAGGTGTGGGCGTCGGACTTCGGACGCTTGCCCAGCGCGATGACATCGACGCCGGCTTCGGCGAGTTCTATGGCCGCGCGAAGACCGGAACCGCCGGTGCCGATCACGAGGACGGTGGTGGAAAGCTGGCGTTCTGCAGGGATCACGTCAGACACGCTAAGCACTCGCGCTCCATTACTCCAATGCATCTTTCACGTTGACATGATAGCGATACGCTATGCAGGTGAATCTCGAACAGCTCCGGTCGTTCGCCATGGTCGCCCAGCTCGGCAACTTCACCCGCGCCGCTGAGCACCTCCACCTCGCTCAGCCCTCCCTGAGCCGGCAGATCTCGTCACTCGAGCAGAGCCTTGGCACGGAGCTCTTCCACCGCGCCCGCGCTGGCAGCACGCTCACGGTCGCGGGGGAGACGCTGCTGCCTCTCGCCCGTCGGATGCTCGCCGACGAGGCATCCGTTCGCCGCGAACTGGACGAGCTGGCGGGACTCCGGCGCGGACGCGTGCGCCTCGGGGCCACGCCCACGCTCTGCGTCAGTCTCGTCGCTGAGGCGCTGAGCGCCTTCCACGGCACGTACCCCGGGATCGAGCTCCACATCACGGAGCGCGGCTCGCGCGGCCTGCTCGAAGACCTGGGCGCCGGGGAGCTGGACCTCGCGCTGATCACGACGTCGGATGCGGCCTCGGCCGAGCGATTCACCGTCACCCCGCTCCTCGTCGAGGAGCTGGTCGTCATCTCGTCGAGCAGCGCCCCGCCGCTCACCGGACGCGAGAGCATCGGCCTCGCCGAGGTGGCCACGCTGCCGCAGGTCGTCTTCAGCTCGACGTACGACCTGCGCGCCACGACCGGCGCCGCCTTCGTGGCGGTGGGCCTCTCGCCCCACACGGTGATCGAGGGTGCCGAGATGGATGCCGTGCTGCGGTTCGTCGAGCGCGGCATCGGGGTGGCGATCGTGCCGGCGATGGTGCTCATCGAGCGCGCGGGGCTGCGGTCGGTGCGCCTGGCCGATCCGACGCTGACCCGCACGATCAGCATCGCCCGGGCCGCGGACATCTCGCCGACGACCGCCGTCACCGTCATGCAGCAGACGATCGTCCGCACCGCCGCCGCGCTCGCCGCCGGGCAGCAGGCGACGATGCGGCTCGCGTAGTCGCAGGAGAGCTGAGGGGAACGGATGCTGTGGGCCGCAGCATCCGTCATCCGAATGGTTCGCCCATCGGTGCCTCAAGGCGTCGGCGAGTCGTCGGTGTGGACGCAGCCGGGAGGCTCGGAGTTGCCGCTGAGGGTGAAGTCCTCGCAGGTCAGGAAGCTGCTCTGATTGAGGCCCAGCAAGAACGAGGCGACGGCGATGGCTGCGACGATCGCGAAGATGCCGATCCTCGCACCGAGGGAGTAGTCGGCGATCACGTCGGGCCACACGGTGCGCACGACCACCCAGAGTGTGAACGGGATGCCGGCGAGCCCCACGACGATGGCGAGCAGGTCGAACAGGTTGCCCCAGAGGTCGTCCGCGGCGGGAGCCTCCGTGAACGACAGGGCGAGCCACAGCGACGGGATGAGGAGCGCGATCGCGCGGCCCACCTTCACGCGGATCCGCGCGGGCTGGATCAGCACCACGACGAAGCCGGCGGTGGCGACCACCCACACCGTCAGGAGCTGGTCGAAGAACAGGGTGTGCCATGCCCCGAGGGTGAACGCCGGCCACCAGATCGCGCCGCTCATGCCAATGAGGACGATGCCGATTCCCCGGTAGCGCGCAGGCGCCTTCGAGGTCGCGTCGGGCGCGGGTGTCGCGGTCATTCCGGTCCCCTCCGGAGGTGGTCCGTGTGACGTGCAGAGTAGTGCATGCCTCCACAGTGGCGGCGCACGGCGGCCACGCAGGCGCGTCGCGACACGACGTCCCTCGACGCTGTTGGGCAGGTCCCGGCAGACGATAGGGTGAGCCCACGGGCGGCTCACCGTGATCCTGGGAACTGATCACAACGCGGGTTCCCGTACTGGGGATCTCTGGGGCTGGGCTTCTGATTTCCCCTGCGCTCCCCCCGCGCAAGGACGGTTCCTCGGACGTTGCAGCGAGAGCCTGTGGCGTCCGAGGGACCTCATCGTGTCCCGCGCGCGACCGCACACAATGGGACGGTGAGCTTCCTTCCTGCAGACCTCTACGCCCAGATCGAGCAGTCCGTCCCCCTTGCGTGTGTCGACTTCGTGCCCGTGCAGGAGGACCGTGTGGGTCTGATCCGGCGCGCGTCGCCGTTCGGCCAGGTGTGGTGTCACCTCGGCGGGCGGATCCTTCGGGGCGAGACGATGGCCCAGGCATTGCGTCGTCATGCGCACGACACACTGGCTGTCGATCTCGTCCTGCCGGACGATCCGCAGCCGGCTTACGTGTACCAGTGGTTCCCGCCCGAGATCATGCCGCAGGACGGGGTCGCCTACGGCAGCGACCCGCGCAAACAGGCGGTCGGACTGTCGTTCGCCGTCGAGATCACGGGGACTCCCGTGGCGCAGAACGAAGCGCTCGACTTCGGTTGGTTCCAGCCGGGTGCCCTCCCCGCGCCCCTGTGGCCGGGTTCGGCCGAGCTGCTTCGCCGACTGCTCTGACGCGCGACGTGCTCGTCACCGTGGTCTGGTGCCCCTGGAGGGACTCGAACCCCCAACCGTTTCCTTAGGACGGAACTGCTCTTCCATTGAGCTACAGAGGCTGGCGGCATCCAGTCTATGACGGGAAGGCGGCCGCACGTCGCCAGGTGCGCGCCGCGGCGAGTACGGGGGCGGTCGGGCGGTGTCAACCCCTTGAGGCCTTGCTCCGCCCCGGAAAACAATGGGCTGATGGTCACCACGGAGCGCCCTGCGTTCGAATTCCACGGCGACTGGAACGAACAGTTCATCGCCACCGCGATCCACAACGGGCACGATGTCCGGTCGGAACTCGCGGCCGAACTGGTCCTGCCCGAGGCGGATCGGCTCCGGGAGGAGGACCCGTGCACCGATGAGATCGGCGCGCTGGTCCCGGCTCGGGTCGTCGTGAACCGGTCCCGCTTCGAGGTCGATCTCAATCGTGCGCGCGAGGAGGCCGTCTACCGGTCGGCAGACGAGGCATGGGGCCTGGAGATCGTCCGCGATCCTCCCCTCGACGAGGACATCGTCGCCGGATCCCTCGCGGTCTACGACGCGTTCTATGCAGAGCTCGGTCGTCGACTCGACGCCGTCGCCGAACGCGGCCCCTTCGTGATGTTCGACGTCCACTCCTACAACCACCGACGCGACGGCGCCGATGGCGAGGAGGCGCCCGAAGCCGAGAACCCCGAGGTGAATGTCGGAACGGGCTCGCTGGACCGCGACCGCTTCGGACCCGTGGTGGATGCCTTCATCGAATCGCTCGCGACGACCGGCACGTCGGCGGGACCGCTCGACGTGCGCGAGAACATCCGCTTCCGAGGGCGACAGCTCGCCGCCTGGACGCATGCCCGCTACCCGGGCCGAGGCGTCGTGCTCGCGCTCGAGTTCAAGAAGACCTTCATGGACGAGTGGACGGGGGAGGCCGATCGTGCTCGCATCGACGAACTCGCCCGGGCCCTGGCATCCACCATCCCTGCTCTCGAAGAGGCGCTGAGCGAAGTGGCGACGACATGACCGCCGACTCGACCCATCCTCGCGATGCCGTCGGTCCGGAGACCGACGTCATCGACACCGGCGCGTTCTCGCCCGCAGACCTGGCGGCGGACCACGCCATGGCTGCGCTGGCCGGAAGCGTGCGATTCCTTCTCGAGATGACGCCCGTCAACGCGGATGAGATCCGGGCGCAGTTCCTCGCCGACCCCGAAGTCGACCCGGTGTTCGAGTACCGGACACTCGACGTGGATCCCGACGTGCTGGAAGCCCAGGTGGACGCCCTGCCGCTCGACGCCGTGACGGATACCACCCTCGCCGCGCTGCTGCGCAACCGCCAGCGGGAGATGACGCTGCGGGTGGAGATGCTGCGCGCCCGCAACACGCCGGAGTTCCTGCAGCTGTCGATCGCGCAGTACGGGCCGGTGCTGCCCGCGCTCGTGGACACCGCCGACGACCTGCTCAGCCGGCTTCCGCACGGGAAGCTGGAGCGGGACTCCGTGGGCGCGGAGGAGTTCCTTGCGGCGGCGAAGGCGGAGATCGCGCACTATCGATCGATCGATCCGGACGCGGAGTTGCACGCAGAGATCCGTGACGACGTCTCGGGCGTGCTGGTCGAGGGCAACACGCTCCTCATCTCGCAGAATGCGGCGGTCGCCGGCGCCCGCGTCAACGCGCTCCTGCAGCATGAGGTGGGCACGCACCTCGTGACGCAGGTGAACGGCCTCGCGCAACCCATCCGCATGCTCGGTGCCGGGCTCGCTCACTACGACGAGACGCAAGAGGGTCTCGCCGTGCTCGCGGAGATCGCGTGCGGCGGGCTGACAGCGTCCCGGCTGCGCCAACTCGCGGCACGGGTCGTCGCCGTCCACGCGCTCGTGGGCGGAGCGACATTCGTCGAGACCCACCGTCTGCTCACCGGTCACGGTCTGCCTGCTGGGAGCGCCTACAGCGTCGCCATGCGGGTCCACCGCGCCGGCGGCTTCACCAAGGACGCCATCTATCTGCGCGGTCTGCTGGCACTCCTGCAGCACGTGGCACATGGCGGTGCGCTCGACCTGCTCTTCCTCGGGAAGTTCTCCCTCGAGGATCTTCCCCTTGTTCAGGAGCTCGCGGAGCGAGGCCTCCTCACGCCCGCCCGCATCATGCCGCGGTACCTGTCGGAGGCCGAATCCGCCGACCGGCTGCGCGATGCCGCCCGGGTCGACGACCTGGTGTCGCTGGTCAATGCGTAGGCTCTGCTCGCTGATGAAGCCCCCTCACGCGCGGCACGCACAGACAGTGCCGGTCCATGTCCACCCCATCCCCGAGGAGCACAGATGAGAATCGGTTTCGTCGTCAACGACATCGCCACGGAGCAGTCCATCTACTCGACGACGCGCCTGGCGATGAGCGCTGCCGCACGAGGGCACGACGTGCACCTCATGGGTCTTCGGGATTTCGGCTACGAACCCGACGGATCGCTCTCGGCGATCGCTGCGACAGCGACCGTCGGCAAGCGGTACCGGTCGCTCGAGCGCTACCTGGAAGATGTGCAGTCCGCCACACGTGAGCGGACGCAGCTCGACGACTTCGATGTGCTGATGCTCCGTGCCGACCCGGCGGCCGAAGCAGCAGACACGGCGTGGGCGAGCACAGCCGGACTCGCGTTCGGGCGAATGGTCGCGGAGACCGGCGTCCTCGTCGTCAACGATCCGCGCTCCCTGGCCGACGCGATGTCGAAGGCCTACTTCCAGCACTTCCCGGAGGTGGTGCGCCCGCGCACGCTGATCTCGCGAGACGAGGAGCGGGTGCGTGAGTTCATCGACGAGCTCGGTGGCCGCGCCGTGCTGAAGCCGCTTCAGGGCTCGGGCGGTTCGGGCGTGTTCCTCGTCGATCTGAAGCGGGAGCCGAACATCGCCCAGATCGTGGAGGCGATCGCCCGCGACGGCTACGTGGTGGCTCAGGAGTACCTGCCCGCGGCCAAGGAGGGCGACGTGCGGATGTTCGTCATGAACGGCCGAGCGCTCGAGATCGACGGTGTCTACGCGGCATTCCGCAGACGGCCGGGGGAGACGGACGTGCGGTCGAACATGTCCGCCGGCGGGAAAGCGGAGGCGGTGAAGGTCACCGACGAGATGCTCCACCTCGTGGACGCCGTCCGCCCGAAACTCCTCTCCGACGGCATGTTCCTCGTCGGGCTCGATATCGCGGGCGACAAGCTGATGGAGGTCAACGTGTTCTCGCCCGGCGGCCTCGGATCCTGTGCCGCACTGTACGGCGTCGACTTCGCCTCGGCAGTCATCGACGACCTCGAGCGCAAGACGCAGATGCGCCGGCACTACGGCAGCGAATTCCCCAACGTCCAGCTCGCGACCGCGTAGTCGCGCGACGCAAACGAAGAAAAGCCCCGACATCCGATGACGGATGCCGGGGCCCGAAGCGCTGCGGTCAGCCTTGGTTCCCGAGAGCGAACCGGACGGATCCGTCGTTCGCGAGCTCGGCGTCGAGGACACGGTCCTCGAGCGCGATCGCAGCGGTCTCGTCGAGGAACACGCGAGCCCCGCTTTCGATCACGACGGTGTCGTGGGGCCCGGGATCGGGCGCGACGCTCAATTCGAATCCGGCGGAGCCACCCGCGTCGCGGATACGCACACCTCCGTCTTCGGCGAGGGGCACTCGGGCGACGATCTCCTTGACGGCCTCGGCGGCGGTCTGGGTCAGCGTGAGCATGCTTTTCCTTTCCGTTTGCGGTTCCGGACCGGCCACGATTCCGAGATCGGCTGCGCGATGCAACCCCTACGCGCCGCCTCGGCCGCATTCGGAGGGAGTTCCCACGTTCGGCCGCCGCTCGCGAGGGCGCACCAGCGGCGACCGGAACTCCGGGATCACGGCCGACGGCCGCCGCCGCCCATACCGCCGCCCATACCGCCGCCCATCCCGCCGCCGGAGACGTTGACGCCCTCCGCCACCGTCGCCGCAGTGACGCCGTTCACGATGATCGTGTACGACCCGCCATCGGCGACCACCGGGCCGCTGTAGAACATGGCGCTGAAGCCCTGGTCGGCCTCGAAGCTGGCAATCACCGCGCCCGAAGCATCTGTCACCTCCACGGTGTCACCCCCCGAACCGCTGACGGTCGCCGCGACCCACGGCTGCGAGCCGGTGGGGGTGACCAGCACCGATCCGGCGACGAACAGCTCGCCGCCGTCGATCGCGATCTCGCCATTGGCGTCGAGGGCGCCCTGCCCGCCCGCCGAGCTCGGCCCGCTGACGACGGTGGTGCCGCCGGTGATCGAGACCGTGCCGTTCGAGTCGAGGCCGTCGCCGACCGCCGCGACGCGCACACTGCCGCCCGAGATCGTGAGAGTCTCACCGGTGTCCTGCTCGCCACCGCCTCCGCCCATGCCGCCGCCCTGGGTGTCGGACGCGGTTCCGCTCGCGGCGTTGACGCCGTCGTCGCTCGACGTGATGACGACGGTCCCGCCCGAGATCGCGACATCCGCCGCCTCCAGGCCCTCGTACGACTCGGCGACCGTCACACTGCCGTCGCCGATCTCGAGGCGCTGCTCGGCGTGGATGCCGTCGTCGCCGGCCGTCACCGACACGATGCCCCCGCCGATCCCGATCGATCCGTCGGAGTGCACGGCGTCGTCCACGGCCTCGATCGTGACCTCGCCGCCGTCGATCGCGACGACGACGCCCGCCGTGACCCCCTTGGGTGAGTCGTCCGAGGTCGCGGCATCCGTCCCCGCCGTCAGCGAGGCCGTGCCGCCCGTGATGACCGCATCGGTCGCCGCCGCGATCGCGTCGTCTCCGCCCTCGGCCGCTACGGTGCCCCCGGCGAGGACGACGAAGCCCTGCGTCGCGTCGTCGGTCTGGTCGCTCCTCAGCGCATCGCCGCCGGCGGTGAGCTCGAGCGTGCCGCCTTCGACGGTGAGCGAGTCCTTGCCCCGCAGCGCGTCGTCGGCCGCCTCGACCGTGATCTCGCCCGACAGGATCACCAGGTCGTCGGTGCTCGCGATGCCGTCGTTGCCGTTGCCCGACACCGTCAGCGCCCCGGTGCCCGAGATCGTGAGGTCGGCGTCGGCGTAGACGGCAGCGTTCGCGTCGGCGTCGTCGGCGTACGACGACGCGTCCGAGACGCTGTTGTCGCTCCCCGCCGCGAGGGAGAGGGCGACGTCATCCGCGCTGGTCACGGTGATGGCAGGGGAACCGGATGCTGCGATCTCGGCGTCGTCGAGGATCAGCACGACCTGCGCGTCCTCGGGGGCGGCGACGACCACCTGGCCGTCGAGCGCGCCGGAGAGCCGGAACACGCCGCCGTCCGTGACGGTGACGGTGGAGCCGTCGACGGTCACGGCGTCGGAGTCGCTCGACGCCGTGCTGCCAGAGAGGCTGATGTCCTCAGCATCCGTTTCGCTCCATTCGTCGTCCTTCACGACGGTGACGTCGGAGTTGGCGGCGAGCACGGCCGGCACGCTGAGGTCCGAGTCGACCACGGCTGCGGTCTCGGCGCTCGACGTGTCGGTGGTCGAGGTGGTCGTCGAGGCGGCGGTCTGCGTCGCGCAGCCGGCGAGCACGAGCGCGGCGAGGGCCAGTGGCGTGGCGGCGAGGATCACGCGGCGGCGGGGATGGGGCTGACGGGGCATGAGGCGTCCTCCTTGTGGGTGGCGATGACCGGGTGGGTCGCGGGCGTGGCGCGGTGCGACGGGTCGAACGGGCCGCGCAGCAGCCGCGCCCAGCGGTTGCGGGGGAGTGCCGGGTGCAGCGCCGCGAGGCCGGTGGCATACTTGCTGACCGTCGTGGGCCGATGACCGGTGCGCCAGAGTGCGCGATCGACGTCGGACGGGCGGGCGCCCGACTTCGTCTCGACGATCGCGAGGTCGGGAAGGGCGAAGCCGTGTCCGTCGGGCTCGATCCATTCGAGCGCGGTGTCGACGGTGGCGCGTCCGGCGCCGTCAGCGGCGAGCAGGGTGGCCCTTCGGTAGCGGGTCAGCAGCGTCGCGTCGAGCTCCTCGGCCCTCTCCGAGGCGACCCCGATCGTCGCGAACGCGTCCGCGACGTCGCCACGTGCGTCGTCGGTGAGCCGATCGCGGTCGCGCGGGTCGTACTCGTCGCGGTCCTTGACGGACGTACCTCGTGCGCCGCGCGTCTTGATCTCGAGATAGGACGTGCCGGTGTCGAGGTAGTTGCGCGTGCGCAGCTTGAAGCGCCGCCGCCGGGGCTGGGCCGCCATCCGGAAGCTCAGCAGGTCGGGGGTGTCGAAGTACACCGACTCGTATGCGAAGTCGCGGGCGCCGTCCATCTCGAGCACGCGGATGCCGGGGTCGAGCGTGGCGAGCACCGGCTCGAGGCGTTCGCGCGGCACGACGTACTTCCTGTCGACGCGGGTGAGGAGGGATGCCTCGGCCACGAGCGCCTCGAGCGACACCGGGTCGAAGCGGTCGAAGGTCGTCATCGCGCCGCTCCCTCGAACGTGGGCGCGTTCGCCGCGGGCACGCTGGCGGCGGTGCCGCGGCGCGCGGCCCGGGGAGCCGCTCCCCGCGCGACCCGGTAGCGGACGTCGACGAGCGTCGTGTCGTTGACGAGGTCGAGCTCCTGCACAGTGGTCGAGGCGACCGTGCCGCCGAGTCGCTCCTCGAGCTCGGCCCGCAGCTCGTGCTCGTCGCCGACGGCGCGGTCGAGACGCACGACCTGGTGGCGCGACCGCGAGAGCAGTGCGGGGTGATCGGCACCCCACAGCACCGCGAGGATCAGGGCGACGAGCGCCGCGACCGGCCACGGGTCGGTCTGGGGGAGGCCGGTCACGAGCCCGATCGCGAGCGCCGCGAAGTAGTACGCGACCTCGCGCTGCGAGATCTCGGACGAGCGCAGCCGGATGATCGACAGCACCCCGAACAGGCCGAGACCGAGCCCCAGCGCGACTTCGGCGGTGCCGAGCACGGCGGCGACGGACATCACCCCGACGTTCACCCCCAGGAAGGCGACGACGAGGTCGCGGCGGTGGTGACGGCGGTAGTACAAGCCGAGGCTCAGGACGAGGGCGGCAGCGAGATCGATGCCGATCAGGATCAGCGCGCTGGTGGTCATGGGTTCCTCCCGATGGGGTGTTCGTTCGAATCCATTCGAGCCGCGGTCGCTATGGGGTTTCTATGACGGGCGTCAGGGCGGCTTACGAGTTCGGCCCGGGCCTGCTGAGTGCCGAAGACGAAGGTGCGCTGCACGCCGTAGCTCGTCACGAACAGCACCGCCTCGGTCGCGATCTTGGCCACGACGAGCGGCATGCCGTAGCGGGTGAGCGCGTCGAGCCACACGATGTTCGACGCCAGGAGCGCGACCGCCAGCAGGGCGTAGCGGGCGGCTTGGCGCAGCATCCGTCCCCGCTCTGTGGGTGAGCCTGTCGAGCCGGCACGGAAGACGACGCGACGGTTGACGGCGAAGTTCACCGAGGCGCTCACGACGCGCGCCGCCACGATCGACGGCACGAGCAGGCCGGTGAGCGCGTTGAGTGCGAGGAGCATGACGGTGTCGACGGCGAACGCCAGCAGCGACGAACCCGCGAACAGCACCAGTGGCAGCATGACGCGCAGCGAGTCGACGACAGGACGGAAGTGACTGGACGCGTTGTCGTCGAGGTACACGGTCTCGATCGGCATCTGGCGGGTCGCGACGCCGTCGCGGCGGCACCGCAGCAGCACGTTCTGCTCGTATGCGAATCGTTCGCCGGGTTGGTCGCGCACCCACGCGAGCAGTCCCGAAGGGATGCCGCGCAGCCCGGTCTGCGTGTCGCTCAACGCCCATCCGGCCGCGAGCCGGAAGACCCCGCGCGCCACGGCGTTGCCGGCGCGCGACCGCAGCGGAACTTTCCCGGTGAACGCCCGGCAGCCCAGGATGAGGGTCGGGGCGCCGTCGGCCGCGTCCTCGCGGAGCGCGTCGGCGACGCGGAGGATGTCGTGCACGGTGTGCTGCCCGTCGGCATCGGCGGTGATGACGTCGTCGCCGGGATGAGCGGTGAGCGCGTGGTCGAACCCCGTGCGCAGAGCCGCCGCCTTGCCGAGGTTGGTGTCGTGATGCCACACGGTTGCGCCGAGCGCCTCGACCTCATCGAACGTCGCGGCGAAGGCTGGGCCGCTCCCGTCGTCGACGACGACCACCTCGACATCGGGGTCCGCGGCGAACAGGCCGGCGACCATGGGTTCGAGGCGCGAGCCCGGCTCGTAGGCGGGGATGAGGACGATCATGGCGTCACTCCGCGGCGGAGCCGTCGGCGATGTAGAGGATGTCGCTCGTGCCGCGCTCGCCGCCGTTGGAGGGCGAGTTGATCACCTCGCCGTCGAAGTACATCGTCGACGAGCCGCCGCCGTCGAGGTTGTACGCGGTGGTCGCGCCGAGGTCGAGCATGATGTCGGCGAGCTCGGTGAGGGTGACGCCTTCGCTGTAGCCGGACTGGCGGCCGTCGACGACGACGAAGACGAGGTGGTTCTCGTCGATGACGCCGACGGCGGTGCGCGGCTGGTCGCCCTGGATGGAGTGGTTGCCGAAGTTCGTGTCGATCTCGACGTTTTCGATGCCGTCGACGACGGCGCCGTCTTCCACGATCGCAGGGCCGAAGCTCAGGGTGTTCCACGCACCGTCGGCGAGCAGTTCCTCCGCGGACGTCGTCGTCTCGTCGTACACCTCGACACGGCCGTCGGTGTAGAACACGAGTCCTTCGCGGGCCGGCTCGTCGCGGAACACCACACCGTTGCGGATCACGGTGCCGGTGTCGCGGAACCCGTAGTAGTCGCCGTTGATCGCGAAGATCGCGCCGTTGTCGGCGGCGATCCGGCTGGTGAGCTCGGTGATGTTCTCCCCGAACTGGTCCTTCGCGAAGGCGCTCGCGAGCGCGGTCGCGCCCGACAGCGTCACGTCCGCGACGTAGTACGTCACGGTATCCGAGCCCGAGCCCTCGGTGACGGTGGAGATCGTGATCGACGTGGCGCCGTCCGAATAGGACGTGTCGGTGACCGTGGCGTCGGTGGCGGCATCCGTCGTGGAATCCGTCGTGGAGTCGACCGCAGAATTCTGTGCCTCGTACTTCGACACGTCGGCGATCTCGACGTGCTCGACCAGGAAGCGGTCGGTCGCCCACACCGCTCCGGCACCGCCCGAGAGCGCGACGACGAGACCGCAGGCGATGACCGCGTTGCGTACCCGGCGCTTGCGGGTGCCGTTGTTCGCGTTGCTCTTCTTGTTCATGCCTCCATGGATATGCGTCGCACCTACGACGACCTTCGCCGTGCGCTATGAAGCGCCTGGAGCGAGCATCTGCGTTTCACCAGACCGCGGTGCGACGGCAGAAGAACGGGGATTGTGGTGCGTGGGGAGCAAATTCTGTGATTCTTGTCATCGTGTCGGACCGCAATGCGCGCTGCGCCCGCATCGGGGTCTGACATCGTGGAGGCATCGTCGCGGGCCCTGTCAGGGGCTCGCCTCCGACGTCCCTGACGCCGCAGCCCGACGCTGTCGCACTCGATCCAGAGGAACGCATGACCCGCATTGGCATCGTCGCCGAAGCGCCCGGAGAGACCCGGGTGGCCGCGACTCCGACCACCGTCCCGAAACTCATCGCCCTCGGCTACGACGTCGTCGTGGAGGCCGGGGCGGGTGCCGCCTCGTCGTTCCCCGACACCGCGTTCGCGCAGGCCGGTGCCGCCGTCGTCGATGGCGCGACCGCGTGGGCGTCGCCGATCGTGCTCAAGGTGAACGCGCCGACGCCGGCCGAGATCGACCGGCTCGCCGATGGTGCGACGATCGTGGCGACGCTCAGCCCCGCGTTGCGGCCCGACCTGGTCGAGGCGCTTGCGACGCGGGGCATCACCGCGATCGCGCTCGACGCGGTGCCGCGCATCTCGCGTGCGCAGTCGATGGACGTGCTGAGTTCGATGGCGAACATCGCCGGCTACCGCGCCGTCGTCGAGGCGGCGCACGAGTTCGGGCGGTTCTTCACGGGCCAGGTCACGGCTGCGGGCAAGGTGCCGCCGGCGAAGGTGCTGGTGGCCGGTGCGGGCGTCGCGGGTCTCGCGGCGATCGGCGCGGCGTCGAGCCTCGGCGCGATCGTGCGGGCGACCGACCCGCGGCCCGAGGTCGCCGACCAGGTCGCGTCGATCGGCGGCGAGTATCTCGAGGTCGTCGTCCCCGAGGAGGCGAAGCAGGTCTCGTCCGACGGCTACGCGAAGGCCACGAGCGAGGCGTACGACCGGCGTGCGGCCGAGATCTACTCCGAGCAGGCAGCCGACGTCGACATCATCATCACGACGGCGCTCATCCCCGGCCGCGCGGCGCCGCGCCTCATCACGGCGGCGGATGTCGCCTCGATGCGCTCGGGGAGCGTGATCGTCGACATGGCGGCGGGGCAGGGCGGCAACGTCGAGGGCTCGGTCGCGGGGGAGAAGGTCGTGACCGACAACGGCGTCGTGATCCTCGGCTACACCGACCTTCCCGGTCGCCTGCCGCAGCAGGCGTCGCAGCTGTTCGCGACCAACCTCGTCAACCTGCTGAAGCTGCTCACACCCGGCAAGGACGGCGAGCTGCAGCTCGACTTCGACGACATCGTGCAGCGCACCGTGACGGTCGTGCAGGACGGGGCGGTCACGTGGCCGCCGCCGCCGGTGCAGGTCTCCGCCGCGCCCGCGCCGACGAAGACGACGGATGCTGCGCCGACGGTGCCCCCGAAGAAGCCGATGTCGGCTGCGGCCCGGACAGGCCTCATCATCGCCGGGATCGCCGCGCTGTTCGCGGTGTGCGCGTTCGCGCCGCCGCCGCTGCCGCAGCACTTCCTCGTGCTGACGCTCGCGATCGTGGTCGGCTTCTACGTCATCGGCCACGTGGCGCACGCACTGCACACCCCGCTGATGAGCGTGACCAACGCGATCTCGGGGATCATCGTGGTCGGCGCCATGGTGCAGATCACCGTGCCCGACCTCACCGTGCAGATCCTCGCCGCCGTCGCAGTGCTGCTGGCGTCGATCAACATCTTCGGCGGCTTCGCCGTCACGCGGCGCATGCTCGCGATGTTCCAGAAGGGCGAGACGCGATGATCGCGGTCGCCGGTCAGGTCGCGGGCGCCGCCTACATCGTCGCGGCGCTCCTGTTCATCCTCAGCCTCGCGGGGCTCAGCAAGCACGAGACCAGTCGCCGCGGCGTCGTGTTCGGCATCGTCGGCATGGCGATCGCGCTGGTCGCGACGGTCGTCCTGGTGGCGGCGGGCGCCTGGGGTCAGCCATCGGGTGCGCTGGGGCTGACGCTGCTCGTCGTCGCCGTGCTCGTCGGCGCCGCGATCGGATTGTGGCGCGCACGGATCGTGCAGATGACGGGGATGCCGGAGCTCATCGCGCTGCTGCACTCGTTCGTGGGTCTGGCCGCGGTGCTGGTCGGCTGGAACGGTGCGCTGTACGACACCGGGCTGACCGGGGCGCTCGCCGACATCCACCACGCCGAGGTGTTCATCGGCGTCTTCATCGGCGGGGTGACCTTCACCGGCTCGATCGTCGCGTTCCTGAAGCTGTCGGCGCGGATCTCGTCGCGCCCGCTCATGCTGCCCGGCAAGAACGCCCTCAACATCGGCGCCCTCGTGGCGTTCCTGGCCCTCACGGTCTGGTACGTGATCACGCCGGAGCTGTGGCTCCTGATCGCCGTCACGCTGCTCGCGCTCGCCCTCGGCTGGCACCTCGTCGCCTCCATCGGCGGCGGCGACATGCCCGTCGTCGTGTCGATGCTCAACAGCTACTCAGGCTGGGCCGCCGCCGCGGCGGGCTTCCTGCTCAACAACGACCTGCTCATCGTCACCGGCGCGCTCGTCGGCTCGTCGGGTGCGTACCTCAGCTACATCATGTGCAAGGCCATGAACCGTTCGTTCCTGTCGGTGATCGCCGGCGGCTTCGGCATCGAGGCGCCGAAGGGCGACGACGAGGAGCACGGCGAGCACCGCGAGATCGACGCCGAGGCCGCGGCCGACCTGCTCGCGAACGCCTCCACCGTCGTCATCACACCCGGCTACGGCATGGCCGTCGCGCAGGCCCAGCACGGCGTCGCCGACCTCGTGCAGAAGCTGCGCGACCGCGGCGTCGACGTGCGGTTCGGCATCCACCCGGTCGCCGGACGCCTTCCCGGCCACATGAACGTGCTCCTCGCCGAGGCGAAGGTGCCCTACGACATCGTGCTCGAGATGGACGAGATCAACGACGACCTGTCGAGCGTCGACGTCGTGCTCGTCATCGGCGCGAACGACACCGTCAACCCGGCGGCGGCGGAGGATCCGGGCAGCCCGATCGCCGGCATGCCGGTGCTCCGCGTGTGGGAAGCCGATAACGTCATCGTCTTCAAGCGTTCGATGGCATCCGGATATGCCGGCGTGCAGAATCCGCTCTTCTACCGTGACAACGCACAGATGCTCTTCGGCGACGCCAAAGAGAAAGTCGACGAGATTCTCTTCCAGCTTTCACGCGGGTGAAAGCTGGAAGAGAATCGCCGATGAAAGACCGCGAGGCGGCGTGCGTCAGTGCGCCGCCTCGTAGGCTTCGAGAACGGATGCCGGAACCCGGCCCCGTTCCGAGACCTGATAGCCGTTCTGCTTGGCCCACTCCCGCACGCCGCTGTAATCCTGCTGTCCGCTGCGGCGGCGTTTGCGGCCCGTGGAGGCGGTGTTGGACGTCGTGCGGCCGGACGCCACGGTGCGCGCCGCCTTGGTGTAGCGCTCGAGAGCGCCGCGCAGCGCGGCGGCGTTCTCGTCGGTGAGGTCGATCTCGTACGCGACGCCGTCGAGCGAGAACAGCACCGTCTCGCCGTCTCCGGCTTCCAAAAGGGTTCCGTCGATGTCATCGACGAGCTGGTGAACGATTCTACGAGCCATAAAGGGAACAATACGCTCGATTGTCGCCGCTGACTATCGCGCGATTACTTGGCGGTGGATAAATGCGGCGGGTGCAGGAGAATTCGTAGAGGGGGGAATTCGGACGCGGCTGTCCGGATTGTCCGGAGGCTCGGCCGATTCGCGTTTCCGCGTGGCGCGAGCGTCAGGGGAGGAGGCCCGCGCGACGTGCGGTGACGACCGCGGCGTGCCGGGTGGAGGCGTCCAGCTTCGCCATCGCCGACTGCAGGTAGGACTTGACGGTGCCCTCTTTGAGGTCGAGCGTGGCGGCGATCTCGGCGTTGGTGGATCCGAGCGCCGCGCACGCCAGCACGTCGGTCTCGCGCGGCGACAGCCGCACGTCGAGCTCGAGCGTGGGCTCCGACGCGTCGTGGGAGAGAGCGGCCAGCCGCTGTTCGAGGCGGTCCAGCCGTGCCCGCAATGCGGGGTCGTCGATGATCGCGGCGATGCTGCGCAGCTCGGCGTAGGTCTCGCGCAGTTCCTCGCGCGTGGCCGCGGGCATCGCGGCGGGCGCCGTGCGGGCCGGGGAGAGGGTCAGGCGCCGCTGCACCTCGTCGCGGATGCGCAGTTCGCTGGAGAGCTCCTCCGCGACGGCGAACGCCGGACGGGCCACGACGTCGCCGACGGGCGACTCGGCCCACGATCCGCAGTAGATGACGCCGCGCGCGCGCCCGCCCACCATCACCGGCACCGCGAACAACGTGGCGATGCCCTCACCGAGGACGGCGCGGTCGTAGTCGTGCGTGATGCTGCGGGATGTGCCGTAGTCGAGCGCGAGGCGAGGGCGCTTCTCGACGAGCGCGCGTCCGCCGAGGCCGCGCGAGGCCTCCACCACGAGGCCTTCGAGATTTCGCGTGCGCGCACCGTGGATGGACGTCACGTGGATCGCGTCGCCGAGGGCGAGCCCGCCGAAGGCGACCGGGAAGCGGGTGCGCCGTACGAGCTCCGCGACCGCGTGATCGAGCGCCTGCGTGTCACCCGGATCGACGTCGATCCCGCCCACGACGAGACGGACCCCCGCGCCCGTGCGGTCGGGGGCCGGTGCGCGATGCGGGAGGGACGCGCCCACGGCTACCTGCTTCCGGCGTGACGGCGTCCTCGCCGCCTTTTCGTAGCGTCGACCTTACCATTCGGGGGTATCGCCCCGATCGGGTCGCACGCCTCCGACGCGGGAGTGCGAGGCCCGGGCGGACGCTCCGCACGCGGGCCTCGCGGCGTGCGGGCGGCCTACTCGCCCGCCGCCTGTCCGGATCGGCCGCGCGTCACTGCGGAGCCGTGACCTCGTCCGCCGGGTGCGGTGCCGCCGGGATCTCGGGACCCTGTTCGAGGTCGATCAGGAATCGCTTCACCTCCGGGCGCCCGCCGTACTCGCCGAGCGAGCCGTCGGCTCGCACCACCCGATGCACCGGGACCACGACCGAGAAGGGCGTCGTGGCGCACGCCGTGCCGACGGCGCGTGCGGCGCGGGGGATGCCGGCCGCGATGGCCACCTCGCCGTAGCTCGCGGTCTCGCCGTACGGGATGTCGCACACGGCCTCGAGGGCAGCTCGCGTGAAGCCGCGCACGAGACGCCAGTCGAGCGGCAGGTCGAACCGCTCGCGGTCGCCGTCGAAGTACTCGTCGAGCTGTGCGGCCGCGGCCTCGAACGCTTCGCCGCCGCCATCGCCGGCCTCAGCGGGGACGGGGAGGGCGCGCAGCTGCAGCGCGACGCGCTCGATCTCGGCGTGCAGGGGGCCGTCGAAGGGGTGCAGGGTGACGATGCCGTCGGCGGTCGTCACGATCAGGATGTCGCCGATGGGCGACGGATGGACGCGGTAGCGGGGCGGATCCTCGGGGTTCATGCGACCATCCTCGCCCCGGGCCCCGACCCGCCGGCGGCTCGAGGTCGGGATCTGTGAGGAATGCGTGCAGGATCCCGGCGGGGGAGGAGGGGGCGTTGCCGGCGCTGTCTGCGACCCGTCCAATACCGCGAAACTCAGGTCCATTGCAAGAGCCGGACACGCGGCGCCTTTAGGGTGGCACGTGTGTGGCGAGCAGAACGCAGCGCCGTGTTGGGCTCAGGAGACGCCGAGCGCGGGTACGACGTGACCCCGGGTGACCTCGGTCTCGCCGAACCCGACGTCACCGTCGTGCACGTCGCCGAGTCCGAGCGCGACCGGCTGCGGATGCAGTCCGCCGCCCTCGGCGGCCGGTCGACCCTGCTGCACTTCTCCGACGGGCAGGACGCCTCGATCGAGATCACGAAGGCGCACCCCGGCAGCCTGCCGCAGTTCATCACCGGACGCTCGACGCTGCTGTCGAACCTGTTCCGCGACGAGGTCGCGCTGCGCAACGCGCGGCTCGCCGCCCAGCGCATCACCGCGAAGGACCAGGAACTGCGCACGACGCGCGGCCTGGACGCCGTGCGCCTCGCCGTCGGCCTCGCCAACTGGCGCATCGCGGGGATCGCGTGGAGTGCGCCGGTGCTGCTGCGGCCGCTCGCCATCCGCCGCCACCACGGCGACTTCGAGCTCAAGCTCCACGGAGCGTTCTCGGTCAACCCGGAGCTCATCCGGGCGTTGCGCACGCACTTCGGCATCATGATCGACGCCGGCGGTCTCGCCGCACTCGCCTACGAAGGCGGCGTCTTCAAGCCGCAGCCGGTGATCGACCACCTCCGCGCGCTGACCGCGTCGATCGACAGCTTCGCGGTCAAGCCGCGGCTGCTCGTGTCGACGTTCGCCGACGTGGGCGGCGACATGGCTCTCGACGCCGCCGACCTCGATCACCGCGTGCTGAACGCGCTCGCCGGTCACGTCGCCGACCGGGAGTCCTTCACGATCCGCCGCGACGGACCGGCGCCGACCAGCCCCGACGACCGGGCGCCGGCCGCCGACATGCTGCTGCTCGACGCCGACTCCGAGCAGGAGCGCGTCCTGGCGCGGATCGCTGACGGTCAGTCGCTCGTCATCCACACGCTGCCCGGCACCGGGGGCACGCAGACCGTCATCAACGCCGTGGGCGCGCTCGTGCGCGACGGCAAGCGGGTGCTGGTGGTGAGCGCGCGGCGCTCGACGCTCGACGGCGTGCGACACCGTCTCGCCGGCATCGGCCTTCCCGGGCTGGCGGTCTCGCCCGACCGCCTGCAGCGCGATCTCATCCGCGCGATCGGCCGCAACGAGAAGGCCGAGGCTCCCAAGGTCTCCGACATCGACGACGCGCTCGTGCGCCTGCGGGGGGTGCTCCGCGACTATCGCGGTGCCGTGACGGCGCAGCATCCCGATTTCCAGGTGTCGGTGCTCGACATCCTCCGCGAGCTCGCCGAACTCGCCGAGCGGGGCGTCGCTCCGGCGACCGAGGCCCGCTTCGAGGCGGACGCCCTCGCGAGCCTCGCGAAGACGCGGAAGGATGCCGCCGCCAAACTGTCGGCCGCCGCACGCCTGGGCGAGTTCCGCTTCGGGCCCGACGACTCGCCGTGGTACGGCGTGTCGTTCGCGACCGTGGAGGAGGCACGGGCCGCGCATGCGCTCGCCGGCAAGCTGCACCGCAGCGACGTGCCGACGCTGCTGGAGCGCGGCTACGAGCTCATCGCGCAGACGCGCATGCGTCCGTTCCAGACCGTCGCCGAGCTCGGCGTCTACCTGCGCCTGCTGCGCGGCATCCGCGACTCGCTCGACAAGTTCAGCCTCACGGTCTTCGAGCGCCCGCTCGCCGAACTCATCCAGGCGCACGCGCCACGTCGCGACGCCCCCGACATGAACGGCGCGAACCGGCGCCGCCTGCGTCGCCTGTCGCGCGAGTACCTGCGCCCCGGCGTGCACGTGCCCGACATGTACGAGGCGCTCGTGCGCATCCAGCAGCAGCGCACGGAGTGGCAGCGCTACGTCGACCCCGGCGTCACGCCCGAGGTGCCGCTCGGTCTCGGCGACGTCCAGGTCGCGTGGCAGCGCGTGGACGCCGAGCTCGGCGAGGTCGACGCCGTGCTCGGGCGCAGCGGCGCCGACCGCCTCGCGACGCTGCCGGTGAAGCAGCTCGTGCGCACGCTCGCCGGCCTCGCGGCCGACTCCGACGTGTTCGACAACCTCAAGGAACGGGCGACGCTGCGCTCCGAGCTCGCGGCGATGGGCCTGGAGCCCCTCCTGCTCGAGCTGTCGGTGCGCCACGTGCCCGAGGATCAGGTGGCGGCCGAGCTCGAGTACGCGTGGTGGCAGTCGGCGCTCGAGCTGCTGCTGCGCACCGACCGGGCGGTGCTCGGCGCGAACACGGCCGTCGTCGACCGCCTGGAGCGCGACTTCCGGCTCGTCGACGAAGCCCATGCCGCAGCATCCGGTCCCCTTCTCGCCGCCCATCTGGCGACGCAGTGGCGCATCGGCATCGTCGACCACCGCGAGGAGGCCGATGGGCTGAAGCAGGCGCTCAAGCGAGGCGCGATCACGCCTGCTGAGCTTGCCGCCGTCGCGCCCACGCTCTCGCGCACCCTCGCACCGGTGTGGCTCGCCTCGCCCTACGAGGTGCCTCGCATCCCGGAGGCGGTCACGTTCGACGTCGTCGTGCTGGCGGATGCCGGAGCCCTGTGCCTCGCTGAGGCCTCGCCCGCGCTCCGCCGCGCCGCCCAGGTCGTGGCGTTCGGCGATCCGGTGACGCAGAAGCCGACGCCGTTCCGCGTCGCCGCGGGCTCGGCCATGTCGGCCGCCGTCGCGCCGCCCTCGGCCAACGGCTCGGCACCGCCCGCCGAGACCGACACGGACGACGAGGTGCCGTTCGACGGGACGAGCGTGTTCGAGCGCCTGGCCGAACTGCTGCCTGTCGAGACACTCACCCGCAGCTACCGCGCCGGCGGCGAGGACCTCGCGGCGCTCGTGAACGACGCGTTCTACGGCGGCGAGCTCGTGTCACTGCCGTGGGCGGGGTCGTACCTCGGCCGCGGCAGCCTCGCGGTCGACTACGTCGAGGGCGGCCACGGCACCCCCGATCCCGTCACCGGGGCGGTCGAGAGCCCCGACTCCGAGGTCGCCCGCGTGGTGACGCTGGTCGTCGAGCACGCCGTCAACCGCGGCACCGAGTCCCTCATGGTCGTGACCGCGAGCGTGCGGCACGCCGAACGCATCCGTGCCGCCGTCGAGGCGGCCTTCGCCGGCCGGTCGGACGTGGCGGACTTCGTCTCACGCGACACGGCCGAGCCGTTCGCGGTGCTGACCCTCGAGGAGTCGGTGGCCGAGAGCCGCGACCGCGTGATCTTCTCCCTCGGCTTCGGCCTCACCAAGCACGGCCGCGTGCTCAGCGACTTCGGCGATCTGTCGTCGCCGGACGGCGAGCGGCTGCTCACCGTCGGAATGACGCGCGCCCGGCGGTCGATGGTGATCGTGTCGTCGATCCGCCCGTCGGCTTTCGACGACGGCCGCCTCGAGTACGGCGCCGCGACCCTCATGTCGATCCTCGGGGGCATCGCCGCCCGATCGCGCGAAGCGCGCCTCGAGGACCTCGCCGATCCGCTCACCCGCGCGCTCGCCCGAGAGCTGCGCCGTGCGGGCCTCTCGGTCGACGTGCACTACCGCGGACTCCTGCCCCTCGTCGCCCAGTACGACGGCAAGGCGGTCGTCGTCGAGAGCGACCCCGAGACGATCGGCGAGTCGCTGCGCGAGTCGCTGCGGCTTCGCCCGCAGATCCTGCGGCGCCTCGGCTGGCACTACGTGCGCGTGCACTCGTTCGACCTCTACCGCGACCCCGCGGAGGTCGCCCAGCGCATCGCGGCCATGCTGGGCGTGCCGCCCGACGCTCCGCGGGTCGACGACGAGACCCAGCCCATCGATGTCATCGAGTGATCGCCAGCGGATCGAGCGGGTCAAGGGCTCCCGTCGCGCGAAGCTGACGCCCGCGCCCGGCACCACAGCCGAGCCGATCCCCGCCGATGAGAAGACGGCGGATGCCGCGCCCCCGGGCGGCCCCGAAGGACAGGGGAACGCGGCATCCGAGTCAGCCGGTCCGAACGACGAGCGCCTGCGGCGCGACGTTCCGCCGCACTATTGACGCGGTTCAGGAACGCGCGGTCGCCTGAGGCTGGTTCCCCTGCTTGTCGAGCAGGTCGCGGATCTGCACCAGCAGTTCCTGCTCGGTCGGAAGCTTCGGCTCCTCGTCGGCAGGGGTGACGCCGGCGCGCGCGGCCGCGCGCTCCTTGACGTGGTTCATCGGGTAGACGAACACGAAGTACACGACGATCGCGACGGCGAGGAAGTTGATGATCGCGCCGAGGATCATGCCGAATCCGAAGAAGACCTCGTCACCGTTGTAGTTGGTGATGGTCCAGCCGACGCTGTCGAGGCTGCTGGCGTTGAACACCAGCGCGATGAGGGGATTGATGAGGCCGGCGACGATGGCGTTGACGATCGCCGTGAACGCGGCGCCGATGACGACCGCGACCGCCAGGTCGATGACGTTGCCGCGGAGTATGAATTCCTTGAAGCCCTTGATCACGTGTACCCCCTGGGTGTCGTCCCGCGTCTGGGGCGCCGGAGCGTCAGGCTCCGGACGACGCGGGAGAGGCCTTCGCCTCGGACTTCGATGATGTCGAAGTCGGCGAGGACGCGCCACCCGAGGACTCCGACCCGCCGCTCGATCCCGAGCCGCCGGGGGCCTTCGCGCCTGCGCGGGAATCGGTGCGGTAGAAGCCGGAGCCGTTGAACGTCACGCCGATCGAGCCGTACTCCTTGCGGAGCGCTCCGCCGCATTCGGGGCACTCGGTCAGGGTCGGGTCGGCGAAGGACTGCACGGCGTCGAAGCGATGGCCGCACTGCTTGCAGGCGTACGCGTAGGTGGGCATGGGGTTCTCCCGGTTTCGGCTGTCAGCGCCGCGTGGGCGCGAGGGTGATGGTGCGCGTGGGTGTGACGACGCCGGTGACGCGTTCGTCGAGTTCGTCGCTCGGCAGCTCGTCGACGAACTCCGAGTCGAAGACGACCGCGTAGACGGGAGGGCACCGCTCCATCGACCCGAGGGTCTTGTCGTAGAAGCCCCGCCCCCAGCCGAGTCGCATCCCGGTGCGATCGACCGACGCGGCCGGGATGACGAGCAGGTCGACGTCGTTGACCGCGATCGGGCCGAGCAGTTCGCCGACGGGCTCGGGCAGGCCGTACAGGCCCTCGGCGATGTCGCCCTCGGGTGTGGCGACCGCCCAGTCGAGGAGGCCGTCGGCGCGGGTCACGGGAAGGAGGACACGGATGCCGCGGGCTACGGCATCCGCCACGAAGGAGCGCGTGCCCGGCTCGGCCGTGGTCGACAGGAAGCACGAGATCGAGCGGGCGCCGTGCTCGGCGACGAGGGCGTCGAGCTGCGCGTGGACGCCTGCCTCGGCGGCCTCGCGGGCTTGCGGCGAGATGAGCTGGCGTCGCTCGCGGAGCTCTGCGCGCAGGGCGCGCTTCGCATCGGCGATGGCGTCGGACATGCTGTCGATTGTAGGTCGTGGAGCCGCACCGGCGGTCGATGGGCGACCGGGTCGGCACAGAGGGGCACCCGGGCGCTGACTAGAGTGTCATGCATGACCCACAAGCCCTTCAAGGCCGTGATCCCCGCTGCCGGACTCGGCACGCGCTTCCTCCCTGCGACGAAGGCGATGCCGAAGGAGATGCTCCCCGTCGTCGACAAGCCCGCCATCCAGTACGTGGTCGAAGAGGCCACGCAGGCCGGCATCGACGACGTGCTGATCATCATCGGGCGCAACAAGAACAACCTCTCGAACCACTTCGACTCGGTGCCCGAGCTCGAGAGCAACCTCGAGAAGAAGGGCGACCAGGAGAAGCTCGCGAAGGTGCAGCGGTCGAGCGACCTCGCCGACATCCACTTCGTGCGGCAGGGCGAGCCTCGCGGTCTCGGCCACGCGGTCCTGCGTGCCAAGGCCCACGTCGGCGACCATCCTTTCGCGGTGCTGCTGGGCGATGACCTCATCGACGAGCGCGATCAGCTGCTGACCACCATGCTCGCGCAGTACGAGCGCACCGGGGCGGCGATCGTCGCCCTGCTCGAGGTCCCCGAGGACTCCATCCACCTGTACGGTGCGGCTGCGGTGCAGGCGACCGAGGTCGACGACGTCGTCAAGGTGACCGGCCTCGTCGAGAAGCCGGCCAAGGAGGACGCTCCGTCGAACTACGCCGTGATCGGCCGGTACGTGCTCTCGCCCGACGTGTTCGACATCCTCGAGCGCACGGAGCCCGGCAAGGGCGGCGAGATCCAGCTCACGGACGCGCTGCAGGAGCTCGCGGCCGACCCCGACGGTCCCGGCGTCCTCGGCGTGGTTTTCCGTGGCCGCCGTTACGACACCGGCGATAGGGTGGACTACATCAAGGCCATCGTGCAGCTCGCCGTCGATCGCGAGGATCTCGGTCCGGATCTGCGTCCCTGGTTCAAGGAGTTCGCGGCGAATCTCTGACGCCGCCCGTTCGAGGGAGTCTCGTGGATCTGTCGGCTCCTCGCAGGCACGGTTCGGTGGCGATCCGCCTCGTGCGTCAGCGCGATGCGCGCGTGCTGCAGAACGAGCTCCTCTCCAACCGCGGCTGGCTGCGGCCGTGGGAGGCGACGAGTCCCGACGGCCCGGTGTCGTTCGACATGCGGGTGGGGGTGCGCCGGCTCCTCCTGCAGTACCGTGACGGCGTCGGCGTGCCGTTCGTGATGGAGTCCGACGGCGACATCGCGGGCCAGCTGAACGTGTGGGGGATCGCCCGCGGCTCGCTCGCGTCCGCGACCATCGGGTACTGGGTGAGCGAGCGGTTCGCCGGGCGCGGGATCACGCCGACCGCGGTGGCGCTGGCTACCGACATCTGCTTCTCCGAGCTGCGGCTGCACCGCATGGAGATCTGCATCCGCCCCGAGAACCGGGCCAGCCTGCGCGTGGTCGAGAAGCTCGGCTTCCGCTACGAGGGCCTGCGCCGCCGCTTCATCCACATCGACGGGGACTGGCGCGACCACTACGCCTTCGCCCTCGTCCGGGAGGACGTCCCCGAGGGCGTGCTGCAGCGCTGGATCTCGGGCCGGGCGCCTCAGGACGCGGCGACCGTTCCGCCCGCCGATCGCCTGCACGCGTAGGTCGTCCGGTTGCCGATCTCCACGCCCGCCGTCCGGCGGCCGCGCAGCGCCGTGCCTGACCACGGGCGAAATCCGTCTTGCGTGACACGCGGACGGATGCCGGGGACACCGCCGTCCGGTCGCTTACCGTGGTGACCATGGGTGGGCAGGTGTGGGGTGGGGGAGTCGTCGTTCTCGTCGCCGTCGCGCTGTGGCTGGTGTACCTGCTTCCGTCATGGCACAGCCGCCGCCAGTTCGATGCGGCCGAGCGCAACGCCGTCCGCCTGAACCAGGCCCTGCGCGTGCTCGCCGAGACGAGCGAGACCCCCGAAGAGGTGCGACTCGAGCTCAACGCCCGCACCGCGGCCGCCCAGCAGAAGCTCGCCAAGCGCGCGCTCGCCGAACGGGAGCACGCCGCGCTCGAGGACGCCCGCGTCGACCTCGAGATCGCCCGCGGCGAGCGGGAGGCGGCGGAGGCCGCCGCCCGTCTCGGTGTCGAGCGCGCCCGCACCGACCGCGTCGCCGCGGAGGCTGCCGCGCGGGTCGACCTGGAGCGTGTGCGTGCCGAGCGGGCGCAGGCGGCCGCAGCCGCGCGCTCCGACCTCGCCGCGGTCCGTTCGCTTCCGGCGGCGCGCCGGGCCCGTGCCCGGCGCCGGTTCCGCCTCGCCGCCACCTTCGCCGGGGTCATCGGCCTCGGCGTCGCCGCCTGGGGCGTGTACGAGACGATCACCGTCGGTGCGCAGGCGCTCATGTGGGTCGGCGTCGGCCTCGTGGCAGCATCCGGTCTCATCCTCCATCGCCTCTCCCGTGTCGCCGCGCGTGCAGTGTCGCGGGCGACGGATGCTGCGCCCCGCCGCTTCGCGGAAGTGCAGGACGTCGCCCTCGAGCGCGAGCAGCGCGAGTGGGCTCCCCGGGACCTTCCGCGGCCGCTCACGGCGTCGGCGGGCTCCCGCGCCGCGGCGATGCTGGACGCCGAAGCCGCCCGCGCAGCGCTGCGGCAGGCAGCCCTCGAGGAGGCGATGGCCGCTCGCGCGGCCGCGTCGCAGCCGCCCTCGATCGACGTCGCGCGCACGGCCCGCACGGCCGCTGCGGAGTCCGAGTACGCCCGCATGGGATACGTCGACGACGCCGAGATCGAGGCGCATGTGCGGCAGCTGCTGACCCGTCGCGCAGCCGGAGAATAGGCCCGTCACGGCGCCCCGCTCGATTCGGAGCGACTGTGGAACCGTGATAGTGTTTTCGAGGTTCACGGGCCTGTAGCGCAGTTGGTAGCGCGCCTCGTTCGCATCGAGGAGGTCAGGGGTTCGATTCCCCTCAGGTCCACCCCGAGAAGGCCCCCACAGCGTGGGAGCCTTCTGCTTTCCGGCTCCTCATTCGGGCGGCTTCGGGTAGCGCAGGCCGCTGCACCAGCCGATCTCCCAGCCGTCGGTGTCGTCGAAGTAGTCGGCCGACGCGACGGGGAGAGCGTGCTGCGGCTCGGCGGCCGCCACCAGGCCGGCGAACCACGCGGCGTAGGCGGGTGCGTCGTTCGTCGCTTGCAGGCCGGGTAGGGCGCGGAGGATGAGGTCGGCGACATCGCCGGGCGCGGACATCGCATCGACGTGGCCGCCGGCGAACTCCGTCCCGGCGCCCGACGTGTAGTGGATTCCCGAATCGGGTTCGGCGGGATCGTACAGAACGACCCGCCAATACATTCCCGAGGGTGCGACCGCCGGCCGCACGCGGAGCCCGTGGTAGCCACGGCGATGCAGCTCGCGTGCGCCCTGCAGGATGCGCACCGAGGTCGCCATGGCGAGAGCCGACGAGATCTCCTGGTGCGCCTTCGCGTCGTACGCGACGAGGAGCACCTCCTCGATGGAGGTGGGTGTCGACGCGATCGTGTCGATGGCCGCGCTGATGGCTTCCCGCCGGGGCCAGGCGTACACGCCGGCGCTGATGAGCGGGAACGCGACGCTGCGCGCGCCCAGCTCGTCGGCGACCTCGAGGGAGCGCCGGTAACACGACTCGAGAAGGGCACGGTCGCGCTGTCCGGCGCCATGGTTCGGGCCGACGGTGTGCACGATCCAGCGCGCCGGCAGCCGGCCACCGGTGGTCCAGCCCGCGTCGCCGGTCGCGAGGCCGTTCGGGAAGCGTGCGATGCACTCCCGGAGGATCTCCGGACCGCCGGCCCGGTGGATCGCGCCGTCGACGCCGCCCCCGCCGCGCATGGCGTTGTTGGCGGCATTGACGATCGCGTCGCTGGTCTGAGCGGTGATGTCGCCCTGGACGGCGACGAGCGTGGTCATGTGTCCATCATGCGCCCGTTGCGCACGTGCGTGAGCTGCGCTAAGGATGGTGGAGCGCCCACCTGGGGGAGGGCGCTCGATGCTCGACCGATGGGGGCCATACCGTGCCGAGATCCGCTGCTCTCCCGACCATGTTCGCGCTGTCTCTCGTGGTCGCCGTCACCGCCGCGCTGACCGCATGCGCGAGCCCTGAGCCTGATGCGGCTCCGTCGGCGACTCCCACAGGCGGCGCCCTCGCCGTCGTCGAGGACGGGCTCGGCGGCGACCTGGGCGACGCGCTCGGCGCGGCCGCCACCGAGGCCTTCGGCGGCGTCAGCGCCCCGGGCGCGGTCATGGCGATCCGCACTCCCGAGGGGACGTGGGCGGCGACGATCGGCTACCAGGACTGGGACGAGACCGTCCCCATGGCCGCGGACGTCAACCAGCGGGTCGGCAGCGTCACAAAGACCTTCACGATCACCGCCCTCCTGCAGCTCGCCGAGCAGGGCGCGCTCTCGCTCGCCGATCCGATCGAGATGTACATCCCCGGCATGCCCAACGGCGACGCGACGCTGTACGACCTCGCCGCGATGCGCAGCGGCATCCCGTCGTACACCTTCGATCAGTCGTTCCAGGACACGCTGTTCAGCGACCCGAACCATGTGTGGACCCCGCAGGAGCTGGTCGATCTCGTCAAGGGCACCGAGCCGATGTACCCGCCGGGGACGATGACGTTCTACTCGAACACGAACACCGTGCTCCTCGGCATGGTCATCGAGCAGGTTGCCGGCACGCCCATCGAGGACGTCATGCGCGAGCAGATCACCGAGCCGCTCGGGTTGTCAGCGACCTTCTTCCCGACGGATGCGTCGTTCCCCGACCCGCACGCGCACGGCTACACGACCCAGGGGACCGACGACCACCTTCCCGTCGAGGCCACGGACTGGAACCCGTCGTGGGGCTGGTCGGCGGGGGCGATGATCTCCGACCTCGACGACCTGCTGGCGTGGGGCGAGGCCCTGGCCACGGGTGAGGGCATCCTGTCGCCGGAGTGGCAGGCGACACGACTCGACTCGTTCGACTTCGACATCCCCGTGTACCTCGCGCCCGGCGAGGAAGCCCCGCAGTCCGAGGCGCGGGCGTACGGGCTCGGGCTCGGCCTCGCGCTCGGATGGTACGGCCACACCGGCGAGCTGCCGGGATACAACACCGTGGTGCAGCATCACGCCGAGTCGGGGACCACGCTCATCGTGATGGTCGACAGCGACATCAAGTCGGGAGAGTGCCCGGCAGAGGCGCCGACCACACCCGGTGGGCGCACGACCGGCCCCTGCGAGGACCCGGCGGTGCATATCGCCGACGCGCTCGCCGCCGCCGCGGGCCACCCGCTGGTCGAGTCCGGCGACTGACCCCGTCAGTCGGGGACGGCCTCCGCAGCGGCCCGTGCGGCAGCGGGCAGGGTGTCGACGATGCGGCCCACGGCGGTGTCGTCGTGCGCGGCTGACACGAACCAGGCCTCGAACACCGACGGCGGCAGCGAGACGCCCTGGGCGAGCATCGCGCGGAAGAACGGCGGGTAGCGGAACGCCTCCTGCGCCTTCACCGTGTCGTAGTCGACGGGGGGTTCGGCCGAGAACTGGATCGAGAACAGGTTGCCCGCGCGCTGCACGACGTGCGTGACGCCGGCGTCGGAGAGGGCGGATGCCGCCGCCTCGGCGATCGTCGACGACGCGGCGTCGATGCGGGCATAGGCGTCGGCATCCAGGTGGTCGAGAGTCGTGCGGCCGGCCGCGACCGCGAGCGGATTCCCGCTCAGCGTGCCGGCCTGGTACACCGGACCGAGCGGCGCGAGCAGCTCCATCAGGGCGGCGGAGCCGCCCAGCGCGGCGAGAGGCAGCCCTCCGCCGACGACCTTGCCGAACGTGATGAGATCGGGCGAGAACGGCACCGGGTCGATGCCGTACCATCCGGCGGGACCCACCCGGAAGCCGGTGAGCACCTCATCGAGGATGAGCAGGGCACCATGCTCGTGGGCGATGTCGGCGAGGGCGGCGTTGAAGCCGTGCGCCGGAGGCACGATGCCCATGTTCGCGGGGGCCGCCTCGACGATGACGGCCGCGATGTCGCCGCCGCGGGCTTCGAAGACCTCGCGCACCGCGTCGAGGTCGTTGTAGCGGATGACCAGCGTCTGCGCGGCGATCGGCGCGGGAACGCCTGCCGAGCCCGGCATCGCGAGCGTCGCCACGCCCGACCCCGCCTCGGCCAGCAAGCCGTCCGAGTGACCGTGGTAGTGCCCCGCGAACTTCACGATGAGGTCGCGACCCGTGGCTCCGCGCGCGAGGCGGATCGCGGTCATCGTGGCCTCGGTGCCGGTGGACACCAGGCGCACGCGCTCGACGGGGTGCGCGCCGTCGCGTGTCACACGCGAGGCGATGAGCTCCGCCAGCTCCGTCTCGCCCGGCGTGCTCGCGCCGAAGCCGAGGCCGTGGGCCGCGGCATCCTGAACCGCCTGCACGACGGCGGGGTGGGCGTGCCCGAGGATCGCGGGACCCCACGAGCCGACGAGGTCGACGTATTCGCGACCCTCGACGTCGGTGACGTACGGTCCGGACGCCGCCACGAAGAAGCGCGGCGTCTCGTGCACCGAGCCGAACGCGCGCACCGGCGAGTTGACTCCACCGGGCATCGCTCCGCGGGCGCGGGCGAACTCCTGTGCGTTGGTCGTCATCGGATCCACCTCGCAAGCTCCAGCGCCCAGTAGGTCAGCACGGCATCGGCACCGGCGCGGCGGATGCTGATCACCGACTCCTCGACCGCGCGGCGGCGGTCGATCCAGCCGTGGGCGGCAGCCGCCTCGATCATCGCGTACTCGCCCGACACCTGGTAGGCCCAGACGGGCACGGGACTGACGGCGGCGGCGTCCGCGAGCACGTCGAGGTAGCTCATCGCCGGCTTGACCATCACGATGTCGGCGCCCTCCGCGAGGTCGAGGTCGAGCTCGCGGGCGCCCTCGCGGCGGTTGGCGGGATCCTGCTGGTACGCGCGGCGGTCGCCCTCGAGCGAGGACTGCACGGCCTCGCGGAAGGGACCGTAGAACGCCGAGGCGTACTTGGCGGCGTATGCCAGGATCGGGGTGTCCTCGAAGCCCGTGTCGTCGAGCGCGTCGCGCACCGCGGCGACCTGGCCGTCCATCATGCCCGACAGCCCCAGCAGCTGGGAGCCGGCCTCGGCCTGCGCGACGCCCATGTCGCGGTAGCGCTCGAGCGTGGCGTCGTTGTCGATGCGGCCGCGCGCGTCGAGCACGCCGCAGTGGCCGTGGTCGGTGAACTCGTCGAGGCACAGGTCGGTCTGCACGACGAGCGCGTCGCCCGCCTCGGCGACGGCGATGCGGGTCGCGGCGTTGAGGATGCCGTCGGGATCGGTCGCCCCGGAGCCGACGGCGTCCTTGTGCTCGGGCACGCCGAACAGCATGATGCCGCCGATGCCGGCGGTGGCAGCATCCGTCACCGCCTTCTTGAGGCTCTCGGTCGAATGCTGCACGACACCGGGCATGGAGGAGATCGGCATCGGCTCGGTGATGCCCTCGCGCACGAACATCGGCAGGATCAGCTCGGCAGGGTGCAGCCGCGTCTCCGACACGAGGCGCCGCATCGCGGGGGTCTGGCGCAGGCGGCGGGGCCGGTCTACGGGGGAGTATCCGGTCACGGGCGTTCTCCCGTCAGGCCGGCGGCGCCGGCATCGAGCAGTTCACGGGCGACGGATGCTGCGACCTCGCGCGACGGATCGCCCTCGTCCTCGGGCCATACGGTGGCGTGCGACGACGTGAGGATCGTCGTTCCGTCGAGGCTGTAGACGCTCGCGGAGAGCAGGAGGAGCCCGGCGTCGACGACGGCGCGCGCACCGACGGGGGCGGAGCAGCCGGCCTCGAGGAGGGCGAGCACCTCGCGCTCGGCCTCGACGGCCGCACGGGTCTCGGCATGGTCGAGCCGGTCGACGAGGTGCTCCTCGCCGCGGCGCACCTCGACCGCGAGCGCGCCCTGCCCGGGAGCGGTCGGCCACCGGTCGGCGTCGAGGAACTCGGTCACGACGTCGGTGCGGCCGATGCGGGTGAGGCCGGCCGCGGCGAGGATCACGGCATCCAGCTCCCCGCTCGTCACCTTGCCGAGGCGCGTGTCGACGTTGCCGCGGATGTCGACCACCTCGAGGTCGGGGCGTCGCGCGCGCAGCTGCGCCATGCGGCGAGGCGACCCCGTGCCGACGCGGGCGCCTGCGGGGAGCTCGTCGAGAGTGAGGCCGTCGCGCGCGATGAGGGCGTCGCGCGGATCCTCGCGCGCGGGCATCGCGGCGACGACGAGCTGATCGTGTGGTGCCGTGGGGAGGTCCTTGAGCGAGTGGACGATGACGTCGCACTCGCCGGCGAGCAGCGCGTCGCGGAGGGCGCCGGTGAACAGACCCGTGCCGCCGGCGCGCGACAGCGGCTCGTTCGAGCGGTCGCCGTCGGTGGTGATCGTGACGAGCTCGGTCGTCACGCCGTACGCGTCGGCGAGGTCGTCGGCGACCATGCCGGTCTGCGTCAGCGCGAGCGTGCTCCCGCGCGTGCCGATGCGGAGGGTGGTCACGCCAGCACCTCTGCGATCTCGTCAGGGCTGATGCGGCGTCCGGTGTAGAACGGCACCTCCTCGCGGACGTGGCGACGGGCCTCGGTCTGACGGAGATCGCGCATGAGGTCGACGAGCTCGACGAGCTCGGGCGCCTCGAGGGCCAGGATCCACTCGTAGTCGCCGAGCGCGAAGCTGGCCACGGTGTTGCTGAGCACGCTGCGGTGCGCGGCGCCCTTGCGGCCGTGGTCGGCGAGCATCTGACGGCGCTCGTCGTCGGGCAGGATGTACCAGTCGTACGAGCGGACGAACGGGTAGACCGTGAGCCACGCCTCCGGGTCCTTGTCGCGCATGAACGCGGGCAGGTGGCTGGCGGTGAACTCGGCGTCGCGATGCACGCCCATCGCGTTCCAGACCGGCACGAGCGAGGCGAGCGGCTCGGCGCGGCGGAGCGTGCGCAGCGCGGACTGCAGCACCTCGGGGGCGATGCCGACACCCGTGAGCCAGATCATGAGGTCGGCGTCGGCGCGCAGGCCCGACACGTCGTAGAACCCGCGGACGACGACTCCGGATGCCTCGACCTCGGCGACCGCGGCCGTCAGGTCGCCGGCGGGAGCGGGCTGGGCGGCGTCGCGGCGGAAGACCGCCCACAGGGTGTAGCCGAGGGTTTCAGTGGGGGAGTTCGCCGCGACGTCGGTCATAGCTCTATCTTTTCACCCCGTCCGTCCAACGTTTCCCGGAAGGCCGTTTCCATCCACGCGTCAGCGGGCGAGGAGCGCGGCGGCGGTGCGCTCGGCGTGGGCGACGATGCTGGCGAGGCCGGAGCCCGCCACCGTCTCGCCGACGACCGTCACGTCGGACGGGACGGAGGATGCTGCGGCCGGCCGCACCCAGAACACGTGGGCGGCGTCGGCCACGACGGGCAGGCGCACGCCGAGCAGCGTCTCCGCGTCGGCGACGGCCGCGGCGACCGGGTCGGCAGGCGTCTCGTCGTACGAAAGGCGGACCACATGGCGTCCGGCGGCGGTTGCGCGGAGCCACTCCCACTTCGCGGTCGCGTGGGTGAGCGCGCGGGCGCCCACCGGTGCCCCCGCGGCGACGAGCAGTCCGGTGCCGCGGGGCGCGGCATCCAACTCCTCCTGCTCGACGACGAGGGTCACGAGGTCGATGCGGCGACCCGCCGCGGCGGGGGCGGCCACACCCGGGGCCGCGGCGATCACGGTGCCGTCGAGCGCGGCGAGGTCGCCGACGCGCGTCTCGAGGCGGAGGTCGCCGCCCCGCCGCGCGACGTCGTCGGCAAGCGCCGGCACGAGCCGATGGATGCCGCCGCGGATCCCCGCGACCGCGGCGCCCGGGGGAGCGGCCGCGCGCAGGCGTGCGACCGCGCCGCTGAGCGACCCGGCACTCACGACGGCGTCGGCGAGCCCGGGATGGGCGCGCGCGACCGGGAGCTCGTCGGGGTGCTGCGAGTGCACGCCGTGCACGACCGGGGCGACGAGCCGGTCGAGCATCTCGGCGCCGTGGCGCTCGCGCACGAGGGCGTCGAGGGTCGCCGGCACCTCGCCGACCGGCCGGGCGTCGAGCTCGGCCGCACGCTCGGCGGCGGCGAGTCCGACGACGCGCACGACGTCGGCGGCGAGCGGATCCGCCGGGATGCCGAGCAGCGCGGTCGCCGGCAACGGGACGGCGTCGCCTGTCACGGGCTGCAGCCACGCCGGTCCCGGGGCCGGGGCAACGATGTCGCCGACGAGGCCGAGCTCGGCCAGCAGCGCCTCGACCGCGCCGCCGCGCACCGCGAAGCTCTCGGCGCCGGCGTCGAGGCCGAGCCCGCCGACCTCGTGCCGCGCGACCGTGCCGCCGAGATGGTCGGATGCCTCGAACACCGCCACGGAGGCGCCCGAGGCGGCGAGCCGGCGCGCGACGACGAGCCCCGCCACCCCGCCGCCGACGACGGAGAAGTCAGCCATGCGCGTGCACGAACTCCACGATGCGCGTGAGCACGGTCGGGTCGGTGTCGGGCGGGACGCCGTGGCCGAGGTTGACCACGTGCCCGCGCGCGGCGCGGCCCCGCTCGAGCACGTCGACGATGTGCGCCTCGAGCACCGGCCACGGTGCGCGCAGAAGGGCCGGGTCGATGTTGCCCTGCACCGAGACGTCGGGTCCGAGCCGGCGGACGGCCTCGTCGAGCGGGAGGCGCCAGTCCACGCCGACCGTGTCGACGCCGACGTCCCGCATCGCGGCGAGGAGCTCCCCGGTGCCGACGCCGAAGTGCACGAGCGGCACGTCCAGGTGCCGCACGGCGTCGAGCGCGAGGGCGGAGAACGGCGCGACGTGCTGTGTGTAGTCCGCGAGGCTGAGCGAGCCCGCCCACGAGTCGAACAGCTGCCCCGCCGACGCGCCCGCCTCGATCTGGGCGGCCAGGAACTGGCCGGTGATCCCCGCACACCACGTCAGCAGCGCGGCCCACGTCTCGGGGTCGGAGTGCATGAGCGCGCGCGTCTTGAGCTGCTCCTTCGACGGGCCGCCCTCGACGAGGTACGACGCCAGCGTGTACGGAGCGCCCGCGAAGCCGATGAGCGGGGTCGTGCCGAGCTCGGCGACCGTGAGTGCGACGGCGTCGCGGATGGGAGCGAGCGCTTCGGGGTCGAGCGGAGGCAGGGACGCGACATCCGCCGCCGTCCGGACGGGGTTCTCGAGCACCGGTCCGCGCCCCGCGACGATGCGCACGTCGACGCCCGACAGGCGCACCGGGATCACGATGTCGCTGAAGAAGATGCCGGCGTCGACGCCGTGCCGGCGCACCGGCTGCAGCGTGATCTCGCTGGCGAGCTCGGGGTCGAGGCACGCGTCGAGCATGTCGGTGCCCACCCGCAGCTCACGGTACTCGGGCAGCGATCGACCCGCCTGACGCATGAACCAGACCGGCGTGCGAGCCGGCCGTTCGCCGCGATACGCGCGTATCAGCGCGGGGGGATCGTTTCTCTGAAGGACGGAAGGGTGGGAGTCATGCAACGACACACGTTAAGATTAGGTCTGTGCTCCTCTGTCTGACCGCGAACCATCGGAACGCGAGCCTCGACATCCTGGAGCGTCTCTCTGTGGGGGCGCCCACGGCGACGCGTGCCCTCGTGGACGACGAGATCTTCGTCTCGGGCGCCGTCGTGCTCGCCACCTGCAACCGGTTCGAGGCCTATCTCGACATCGACGAGCCGCTCACGGGCGGCGAGGCGGTCGCGGCCGAGTCGGTCATCGAGGCGATGGCCGACGCGTCCGGCGTCGACGTCGACCTGCTGCGCGCGTCGGTCGCGGTTCACCAGGGGGCGGATGCTGCGGCCCACCTCTTCGCCGTCACCAGCGGTCTCGAGTCGATGTCGGTGGGCGAAGACGAGATCTCGGGTCAGGTGCGTCGCGCTCTCGACGCCGCCCGCGCCGACGGCATGACCTCGAGCGAGCTGGAGCGTCTGTTCCAGAAGGCGACCCACACCAGCCGCGGCGTGCGCAACCGCACCCAGCTGCGCGGAGCGCACCGTTCGCTCGTCCGTCTCGCTCTCGAGCTGGCGTCGAGCCGCGTCGCGGAGTGGGCGGCCGCGAAGATCGTTCTCGTCGGAACCGGCAAGTACGCCGTCCGCACCGTCGAGGCGCTGCGCGCCCGCGGTGCCGGCGACATCCACGTCTTCTCGCCCTCCGGTCGCGCCGAGGCGTTCGCCGCGCAGCACGGGCTGATCCCCGTGTCGGACTTCGCAGCCGAGGTCGCCACCGCCGACGTCGTCATCACCTGCACGGCCGACGCCGTCGTGCACGCCGACGCGTTCACCCCGGGGCGCCGCGTGCTCGTCATCGACCTCGGGCTTCCGCGCAACGTCGATCCCGCCGTCGGCGCGGTCGAGGGGGTCGAGCTGCTCGACCTCGAGACCATCCGCCTGCACGCTCCGCTGCAGGAGTTCAGCGCGCACGCCGACGCGCGGGCGATCGTGGGCGATGCGGCCACCGAGTTCCACGCCGACCGTGAGGCGGGCCCCGCGATCACGGCTCTGCGCGCTGACGTGCTGAAGATCGTCGACGACGAGATCGCCCGGGCCCGCTCGCGCGGCGCCGGCGACGACGTCGAGGCCGCCCTGCGCCATCTCGCGGGCGTGCTTCTGCACCGCCCGTCGGTGCGCATCCGCCAGCTCGCCGTCGAGGGTCGCATCGACGAGGCCCGCGCCGCGCTCGAGCTGCTGCACGGCCTGTCGGTCGAGGCACCCGGCGCCGCTGACGACGACGACCTCTGGGCCACCGCGTAGGACGACGTTCCCGCTCCGCCGGGCTCAGGCGAGCTCGTGCAGCAGGAACGCAGCGAGGAAGCCGATCGTCGCCCACAGGCCGGTGAGGGCGTGCTGCTCGTCGAACGCCTCGGGGATCATCGTGTTGCACACCATCGCGAGGAGGCCGCCGGCGGCAATCGTCGTGATGAGGGCGATGAGGCTCGGAGACGCCGACTGGAACGCGACGTAGCCCAGCACCGAGGCGACCACCGTGACCAGTGCGATCCCGCTCCACAGCAGGGCGACGTACCGCCCACTCGAGCCGCCGCGCTTGAGGGCGGCGGTCGAGCCGAGTCCCTCGGGGAAGTTGCTGATCGCGATCGCCGCTACGATCGGGATGCTGATGCCGCCCTGCAGCACCGACAGTCCCATGACGATGGATTCCGGGATGCCGTCGATCAGCGCGCCGACCGCGATCACGAGTCCGGCCCCGCTCACCGCCTGCGCCCCGGCACGGCGCGCCACGATGTTCGCGGAGACCGCGTCGCCGTCGGAGTACTCGGTGACCGAGGCGGCGTCGATCTGAGTGGAGCCGGCGGCCGGCTGCTTGCTGCGCCGGGAGATCAGCTGGTCGGCGACGATATAGAGGACTGCGCCGCCGAGGAAGCCGATCGTGGTCGGCACGAGGCCGCCGTCGGCCGCGGCCTCCTCCACGAGCTCGAAGGCGAGCGTCGAGATCAGCACGCCCGCGCCGACGGCCATGATCGCGGCGACGACGCGCTGCGGGATGTTCACGTACCAGGCGACCGCCGCACCGACGAGCAGCGTGCCGCCGCCGATGAGGCCGCTCAGCGCCGCGAGCCAGAGTCCTTCCATGGCGCCAAACTAGCGGCCGCACGCACGGATGCCTCGGCGAAACGCGTTCGCCGAGGCATCCGTTCGCACCGGAAACGGTGCGGCGTCAGACCGTGGCGGCCTCGCGGGAGCGGAGGTCCTTGCGGAGGATCTTGCCCGCGCTGGACTTCGGGATCGCCCCGATGAACTCGACGCGGCGCACCTTCTTGTGCGGCGCGACCTGCTCGGCAACGAACGCCATGACCTCGTCCTCGGTGAGCCCGGAGTCGGGGGCGGCGACGATGAAGGCCTTGGGGATCTCCTGCCGATCGTCGTCGAGCACGCCGATGACCGCAGCATCCATCACCTTCGGGTGGCCGAGGAGGAGTGCCTCGAGCTCTGCCGGAGCGATCTGGTAGCCCTTGTACTTGATGAGCTCCTTCACGCGGTCGACGATCGAGAAGTAGCCGCCCTCGTGGTAGACGGCGATGTCGCCGGTGTGGAGGAACCCGTCGGCGTCGAGCGTCTCGGCCGTCGCCTGCGGCTGGTTCAGGTAGCCGAGCATGACGTTGGGCCCCTTGACCCACAGCTCGCCCGCCTTCGTGACGCCGTCCGGGCCGAGCTCGGTGATCTCCTCACCTGTCTCGGTGTCGATGAGCTTGTTGAGCGTGTTGGGCAGCATGACGCCGACGGAGCTCACCGGGATGTCGTGGCGGTCGACCGGCATCGCGTGCGACACGGGGCTCAGCTCGCTCATGCCGTAGCCCTGCATCATGCGCGCGTTGATGCGGCGCCCCGCGGTCTCGGCGGTCTCGCCGTCGAGCGGAGCCGCCCCCGAGAAGACCGTGCGCACGCTCGAGATGTCGAACTGGTCGACGATCGGGTGCTTGGCCAGCGCGACCGCGATCGGCGGCGCGATGTACAGGTACGTGCACTGGAACTTCTGGATGTTCGTGAGGAACTCGACGAGGTCGAACTTCGGCATCGTCACGAGGCTCGCGCGCTGACGCAGCGCGAGGTTCAGCAGCACCGTCATGCCGTAGATGTGGAAGAAGGGCAGCACGGCGAGCACGCGGTCGGTCTCGGCGAGGTCGAGCGCGACGCGGCACTGCGCGACGTTCGCCACGAGGTTGCGGTGCGTCAGCATGACGCCCTTGGGGACGCCGGTCGTGCCCGAGGAGTACGGGAGCACCGCGATGTGCGTCGCGGGGTCGAACGAGACGTCGGATGCGGGAGCCCCCTCGGTGAGCAGCTCCCGGAGATTCGGGTGGCCCGATGCGCCGTCGAGCACGATGACGCGTTCGTGAGGGATGCCGACGGCCTCGGCGGCGGCGGACGCCTGGGGGAGCAGCGGGCTCACCGTGACGAGCCAGGTCGCCCCGGCATCCCGCAGCTGCTTCTCGATCTCACCCGCCGTGTACAGCGAGTTGACCGTGGTGACCGTGGCACCCGCGCGGAGGATGCCGTGGAACACGGTGGCGAACGCGGGGACGTTCGGGCACAGCAGGCCGAGGACGGTGTCGACGCCGACACCGCGGGCCGCGAGCGCGCCCGCGAAGAGGTCGATCTGCGTGCGCAGCGCCCCATAGGTGGTCTCGGCGCCGGTCGCGGGATCGATGAGCGCGACGCGCCCCAGCTCCTCGTCGGTCAGGCTTGCGAACAGGTAGTCGTAGACGTCGAGTTCGGGAATCTCGACATCGGCTTCGGGACTGGTGAACACCGGATCTCCTTCGATCGGGCGGCATGACGGTCATCATCGGCGGGCACGGCCCGGCGTGCGACCATCATGCCATCCGCATCGAGGATTGTGGAACGCGATTCCGCGAATCGTGGAACGCAGTGCCACCGACCGACGCACCGCGCCCGGCCACCCCCTCCATGGCCGGGCGCGGGCCGTATCAGTGCGCCAGTGCGGGCTGACGGCCGCCGGCCGCCAGGCGCTCGGCGGCGAGGCCCTCGGCGGCTTCGAGCGGCGTGACGCCGCGGGCCTCCGCCTCGTCGAAGATGCGGCGCACGGTGTCGCCGATCTGCCCGACGCGCTCCATGATCTCGGCGCGCGTGCCGAGGCGCTTCGCCTCGAGGTCGAGATAGATCACACCGCCCGCGTTCACGACGAAGTCGGGCGCGTACAGGATGCCGCGGCCGGCGAGTCGGCCGGCGCCGCTGTGGTCGGCGAGCGGGTTGTTCGCGGGACCGCAGACGGCCTTGGCATCGAGCGCGTCGATGACCTCGTCGGTGAGGATCCCGCCGATGCCGGCCGGCACGAAGACGTCGGCGGGGACCAGGTGCTCTTCGCCCGGCGCGATCCAGTCGGCGCCGAGCTCGATGGCGAGGTCGCGCTTGGCCGGATTGACGTCGGTCACCGTGAGGCGCGCGCCCTCGGCCGACAGGCGCACCGCGAGGCGGCTGCCGACCTGGCCGAGGCCCGAGATCGTGATGCGCCGGCCGTCCACGTCGGCCGTGCCGGCCACACGCTCGAGCGTCGCGCGGAGCGACTCGTACACGCCGAGGCTCGTCGGCCCGGCGGGCTCGCCCGAGCCGCCGACGGCGTCGGGCAGCCCGACGACGTGCTCGGTGCGCTCGCTGACGACGAGCATGTCCTCGGTCGTCGAGCCGACGTCCTCGGCGGTGCGGTACAGGCCGTGCAGCGACTCGACGGCGTCGCCGAGGTCGAGGAAGGCTGCCCGGCGACGATCGGTGTCGAGCGTGGTGCCGGTAGGCAGGGCGATGACGGACTTCCCGCCGCCGGCGTCGAGGCCGGCCGCGGCGTTCTTGAGGGTCATGGCCGCCGACAGCCGCAGCGCGTCGCCCAGGGCGTCGCTCCAGTGCGGGTACGTCCACAGGCGCGCGCCGCCGAGTGCGGAGCCGAGCACGGACGAGTGCAGCGCGACGGCGATGAACAGGCCGCTGCGGCGGCCGGTGATCACCTCCACCCGCTCGTGTGCGAAATCGGGCAGGGGCAGGGTGTGCGTCATCGCGATACTTCCTTCGGCGGGCCTCGTGGGCAGTGCGCTGCGGACGCCGCGGCGTTGCGGCATCCATCTCCATTGCACACTGCTTCTGCGAATTGTTCAACCGTGTCGGCGGCGGGTGGGCAGATTGCATTCTCCGACACCGCGGGTCTGCGCAGGCTTCATCAGTGTGCGTGCCGTCGGTACCATCGACGAATGCCAGACGCGTACACGCACGGTCACCACGAGAGCGTTCTGCGGACGCACCGCTGGCGCACGGCGGAGAACTCCGCGGCCTACCTGCTGCCATATCTGCGGCCGGGCGTCTCGATCCTCGACGTGGGGAGCGGTCCGGGCACGATCACGGCGGACCTCGCGGCGCGTGTCGCGCCCGGTCGTGTCGTCGGGATGGATGCCTCCGCCGACGTCGTTGCGCAGGCCGCAGCCGACCACGTCGCGGCCAACCTCTCGTTCGAAGCGGGTGATGCGTACGCACTCCCGCACGACGACGGGGAGTTCGACGTCGTGCACGCCCACCAGGTGCTGCAGCATGTCGCCCGGCCGGTCGACATGCTGCGCGAGCTCGGGCGCGTCGCCGGCCCGGACGGCCTGGTCGCCGCGCGCGACGTCGACTACGCCGGCGTGATCTGGTACCCGCTGATCCCCGCACTCGACGAATGGCGCGAGCTGTATCTCGCCACCCACCGCAGCGTCGCGGGCGAGCCCGCGGCGGGCCGCCGGCTCAAGGCGTGGGCACAGGAGGCGGGCCTGGCCGACATCCGTCCCACCGCGTCGCTCTGGCTCTTCGAGAACGCGGCCGATCGCGAATGGTGGGGCGGCGCGTGGGCCGACCGCGTCCTGCATTCGGCGTTCGCGGACTCGGCGCGCGCGACGGGTGCCGACGATGCGCTGCTGCAGCGGATCTCGGACGGCTGGCGCGAGTGGGCGGCGGCCGAAGACGGCTGGCTGCTCATGCCCCACGGCGAGATCCTCGCGCGCGGGGCGTCGTTAGGCTGATGCGGTGACCATCCCCGCCTCGCTTCCCGCCCGCAGCCGCCTCGTCCATGACGCCATCCGCGCGGCCGGGATCCCGGGCGACATCGTGGTGCTTCCGGATGCCGCGTCCACCGCGGTCCTCGCCGCCGAGGCGCTCGGGGTCGAGGTCGGCGCGATCGCCAACAGCCTGGTCTTCTACAGCGACGGCGCGCCACTGCTCGTGATGACGAGCGGGGCGCACCGCGTCGACACGTCGGCGCTCGCCGCGCGCCTCGGTCACGGCAGGATCCAGCGCGCGACGCCCGAGCAGGTGCGCGAGGCGACCGGTCAGGCGATCGGCGGGGTCGCCCCCACCGGGCATCCGTCGCCGCTGCGCACGATCGTCGACGAAGACCTCGCCCGCTACCCGGAGATCTGGGCGGCGGGCGGCACGCCGCACACGGTTTTCCCGATGACCTATGACGAGCTGGTGCGCCTCACCGGCGGAACCGTGGCCAAGGTCGATTGACCGCGACGGTCTGCGAGCCGCAGGCGCCCTGCCCACGGCATCCGTCGAACCAGGAAGTCGCACGAGCGCACTCGCCGCGAGCGCTTGACGCGCACCGACAGCGGGGGTAGACAGATGTCGGTCCGTATCGGCGCGGTTATGGGGGACGGCGTCACCACGGGCTTGAGCTCGCGTGTACAAAGGGGTTACGCATGATCCGACAGCTCGCCATCGCCACCACCGCAGCATTGATCGTGACAGGTCTGGCTGTGACACCTGCCGTCGCGAGTCCGGAGCCGCCGCCCCCGGCGGACGCGCTCGCGGTCTACAGCGGGACGGTGGATGCCGCAAGCCTGGGTGCGATCGTCGACCTCGGTGTCGATCGGCACGAGATCGTCACCACGGCGAGCGACACACCCGGCGAAGTCGGTGTGCAGGTGATCCTGAGCCCCGACCAGGCGGCGGAGCTGGCCAAGAGCGGAACAGCGCTCGAGCAGAAGCAGCCCGGTGCGCAGCGCCGTGCGCTCGCCGCAGGAGACGGCGTCTTCCGCATGTACAGCGGCGAGGGAGGCCTGCTGGAGGAACTGCAGAGCGTCGCCGCGGCGCACCCGAAGTTCGCCGAGTTCCGTGTCATCGGACAGACGACGCAGGGCAAGCCCATCGGTGCCGTGCGGCTCACGGTCAACGCCCAGAGCCAGAAGGACGGCAAGCGTCCCACGACCGTCTACGTCGGCGCCCAGCACGCGCGCGAGTGGATCACTCCCGAGATGGTGCGGCGCCTCCTCGACCACTACGTCACCTCGTACGGCACCGACAAGCAGATCACCGACCTCATCAACAAGACGGAGCTCTGGTTCGTGCCCGTGGCGAACCCTGACGGCTACGACCTCACCTTCCAGGAGGGCTTCCGGCTCTGGCGGAAGAACGTGCGTGACAACAACGGCGACGGCCAGATCGCGCCCGGCGACGGCGTCGACCTCAACCGCAACTTCCCGACGCGCTGGGGCTACGACAACGAGGGATCGTCCCCCAGCCCCGGATCCGAGACGTATCGCGGCCCCGCACCGGCCTCCGAGCCCGAGACGCAGGCTCTGGACGGACTGTTCGCGAGCGTCACGCCGGAGTTCCTCGTGAACTACCACTCCGCCGCCGAACTGCTGCTGCACGGCATCGGCTGGCAGGTCGCCACGCCGTCGCCCGATGACGTCATCTACGAGGCGATGGTCGGCGACGACGAGAACCCCGCCGTCCCCGGCTACGACCCCGACATCTCGGCCGAGCTCTACACCACCAACGGCGACACCGACTCCCACGCGCAGGAGGCCTACGGCACGCTCGGCTTCACCCCCGAGATGGCCACGTGCGAGTCGGCATCGAACTCGGTGCCCGACGACGAGTGGGAGGCCGAGGACTGCGAGAGCGGATTCAACTTCCCCGACGACGAAGAGCTGATCCAGACCGAGTTCGAGAAGAACATCCCGTTCGCGCTCGCCGTCGCCGAGTCGGCGAAGGACCCGAACGACCCGGTCTCGGTGGTCGGACGCGACGCCGAGGACTTCCGCGTCGACACCTTCTCGGTGTCGTACGGCGACCCGCAGACGGTCGCCGTCTGGGCCAAGCGCGACCTGACGAAGATGGAGATGAACTACCGCATCGACGGCGGCAGCACGGTCTCCGTCCCCGTCGAGGAATGGCAAGGCGGAGAACGCTACGGCGACGAGAACACCGACTACTACGCCGAGTACCGCGGTGCGGTGGCCGGCGCTGAGCCGGGCGACAGCGTCGAGGTGTGGTTCTCGGCGAAACCGTCCTCGCGTGACATCAAGGGCCCGAGCGCCGGCAAGCGAGTGGAGAGCGTCCACTTCACCTACGAGGTGGCTCAGGACACCGGCAACTCGGTGCTCGTGATCGCGAACGAGGACTACACCGGCGCGGTGAACGACGGTGAGCCGCCCCACGCCGACGGACCGAAGTACCTCGACGAGCACGTCGACGCCCTCGTGGCCAACGGCGTGACCCCGGACGTGTGGGACGTCGACGTCGACGGAGTGCCGCACGACCTCGGGGTCCTGAGTCACTACGACGCCGTGGTCTGGTACATCGGCGACAACCGGCTGACGCAGGACGAAGAAGACCTGCTCACCGACACGTACCTGTTCGGCGAGGTGACCGACCTGTCGGTCGCCGAGCGCCAGCAGTACCTCACGATGGCGGTCCGCGACTTCCTCAACGAAGGCGGCAAGCTCGCGCTCGCGGGCGAGACCATCGCCTACTACGGCCAGTTGGGGGCGGCGCTGGGCGGCATCTACTACGGCCTCGACGGCGCGCCGGAGGAGGACTGCGTCGTGACGTCGGACTTCTTCTCGGACTGCCTGCTCCTCGCCGACGACTTCACCCAGTACTGGCTCGGCACGTACGACCGCACACCGGTCGCCGGCGACGGGATCACCGGGATCGCCGACCCGCTGGACGGTGTCGACGCGCTGTTCGGCGGACCCGCGGTCGAGGACAACCCGATCGACGAGGCCGGGCAGCTCACACCCACGAGCGAGGTCCTCCCGGTCGAGCAGTTCCCGCAGTTCGAGAGCTGGGCGGCCGCCGAGTACCAGAGCCCGTCCGGACCGTTCATCCCGGTCGGCGGCGAATGGGCGATGTTCGCATCGCACGTCGATGACGCATACCAGCGGCTCTCGCGCACGTACACGGTTCCCGCGCTCGAGCCCGGGCAGACGGCGACGTTCGACGCGCAGTTCTCGTACTCGACCGAGTTGGGCTACGACCACGTGATCGTCGAGGCGCGCGTCGCGGGCGCATCGGAGTGGACGACGCTCGTGGATGAGAACGGCGGCACGACGAGCGCGGCACCGGCGGAATGCGAGGTCGGCTTCCTGCTCGAGGAGCACCCGTGGCTGACCCACTATCTGACGCTCGGCAATCCGTGTGCCTCGACCGGTGACACCGGAGCCTGGAACTCCTTCACCGGGAACTCGGGAGGCTGGATCCCGGTCTCGTTCGACCTGTCGGCGTACGCCGGCCAGGATGTCGAGATCGTGATCAGCTACGTGACCGACCCGTTCACCGGCGAGGTGGGACTCATGGTCGACGACACGATGCTCGTCATCGACGGCACCGCCACCGAGACGGAGGGCTTCGAGACGAGCACTGGAGCCTGGCAGGTGCTGGGGGCGCCGGAGGGCAGCGCCGGAAACGCGAGCGACTTCGTTCGCTATGACGCCGAGGGTCCGTTCTACAGTGTGACGGCGACGCCCGACACACTGCTGCTCGGCTTCGGTCTCGAGCAGCTGGCGACCGACGACGAACGCGCGGAGGTGGTCGGGAGGATCCTGACGCACTTCGAGGGGTGAGGCCGTGCCCCGGGGCCGAACAGGTGGCGACGAGCCTCGGGGCCGGCGGGATCCCTGAGCACGATCAGACGCCGAGGATCTCGCGGCAGGTGATCGCGGCCGCGGCCGACCACGCCTGCGGTCGGCACGCGGCCGGGTACGGGGCGGGAGCCGGGGTCGTCGAGCGATCATCGCCCGAGTAGAGCTCGGGCACGCGGAAGGCGAAGGTCTCGGCCGCGGCGAGGAGACCGTCGACGACGGCGAGGGCTTCGTGACGCAGCCCCTCGCGTGCCATGCCGTGAGCGGCGATGGCCGTGTCATGCGGCCACACGCTTCCGCCGTGGTAGCTGAGCGGCCAGAAGCCCGCGGCATCCGTCGACATCGTCCGAATCCCGAAACCGGAGGTCATCGACGCGCCCGTCAGCAGGCGGGCGACCTCGCGCGCCTCGTCGGGATCGAGGATGCCGGTGCCGAGAAGGTGCCCGATGTTCGAGGTCAGGGTGTCGACCGGGCGGCCGTCGCGATCGAGGGCGATCGCCGGATACCGGCCCTCGGACGTCGTCACCCAGAAGCGCTCGGCGAACCGGCGGCGCAGACCCGCCGCCCATTCGCGCAGGGGCCTCGCGCCGTCCTCGCCGAGCGATTCCAGCAGCCGTGCGCCCGTGACGGCGGCCTCGTAGGCGTAACCCTGCACCTCGCAGAGCGCGATGGGCCCCCGGGCGAGCGCTCCGTCGCGCCACTGGATGGAGTCGCCGGAGTCCTTCCAGCCCTGGTTCGACAGCCCTCGCCCCGTCTCGTCGACGTAGTCGAGGAACCCGTCGTCGCCCGCCGACGAGACGATCCAGTCCAGCGCGGCGCGCAGCGCGGGCACGAGGGCTCGCACATCGGGCTCGGGCATGCCCGCTTCGGCGGCCTCGGTCAGCAGACACACCCACAGGGGGGTGGCGTCCACCGTCCCGTAGTACACCGGCGGCAGCACGATGCCCTCGCCCGGCATCGCGAGTTCGCCCGCCCGCAGCTCGTGAAGGATCTTGCCGGGCTCCTCCGCGGTCGTCCGATCGACCTTCGTCCCCTGCATCCGTGCGAGCACGCGGAGAGTGGATGCCGCGATCCCCGGGTCGACGGGAAGCAGCAGCCGCGCGGCCCACAGCGAGTCGCGTCCGAAGAGGGTGAAGAACCACGGCGCGCCGGCCGCGAGGAACTCATCAGGTGACCCGGGGAGCGTGAGGCGCAGCGCGTCGAGGTCGGAGAGGGCGCGATCCACCCAGCGGCGCAGCCGGGAGTCGCTCGCGGCGGGGGCCCCTGTTGCGCGCCAGCGCGGCTCTGTCGCGGCGGGGGCGACGATGAGACCCGGGTCGTCGAGCTCGACGGTCCACTCGGCCGACCACTCGCCGCGCGGAGGGCACTCGACCGTCCACTCGATGACGACGGCCTCGCCCTCCGACGACAGGTGCGCGGCGGGCGCCGAGAGCACCATCGTCGTCGCGTCGCTCTCGAGACGGAGCGTCTGATCGTCGCCGTGCGCGGTCCACGTCCCCGATCCCGGAACCCCCGCCTTCACCTCCTGGAGAGGTGCGAAATCGGGCACGAGTCGCAGCCGCAGGTTCGTCGACACGGGAGCCGTCAGATGCGAGCGCACCGTGAGCCGCTCGCGGACGACCCCGGGCTCGACGGTGCGGACCCGCTCGAGGCGCACCTTCGGGTCGGGCCAGTCGTCGTCGATGCCGCGGAGGAGCGCCGTGAACGAGACCGTCGAGGCCGACACCTCGCCGACGGAGATGGCCTCGGGAACGGATGCCCCGCCCGCGGTCGAATAGGTCAGCAGCGCTTCGCGCACGAAGCGGGTGTCGCCGTGGTAGATGCCGTCGATCGGCTGCGCGCCGAGGCCGCCGTCGCGCCCTGACCACACCTGGGTGGGCGCGCGCAGCGCCACGACGGCGTCCGAGAGGAACGGCTGCAGTCCGGCGCTCACTCTTTCACCGCCCCTTGGCTCGCGTTCATGATCCTCCGCTGGAAGATGAAGAAGAGCACGGCGACCGGGATCGTCATGATGAGTGCCGCGGCCAGCTTCAGCGGATACTGCGTCCCCTGGCTCAGCTGACCGGAGGCGAGCCCGGCGACCCCTTTCGTGAGGGTCGTCAGCTCGGGCGACTGCGTCGAGACGATGAAGTGCGACAGCTCGTTCCACGATCCCTGGAAGGACAGGATGATGATCGTGATCAGCGCGGGCCGCGCCATCGGGAGGACGACGGACCAGAAGATGCGGAAGGTTCCCGCGCCGTCGATCCGCGCCTGCTCCTCGACCGACACGGGGATCGATTCGAAGAAGTTCTTCATGATGAACACCCCCGCGGCGTCGACGAGCAGCGGCAGGATCATTCCCGCATAGGAGTCGTAGATGCCGAGCTGGTTGATCACGAGGAACCGCGGGATGAGGAGCACGACGCTCGGGACGGCCATCACGGCGATGACCGCGGCGAACACGACGCCCCGTCCGCGGAAGTTCAGCCGCGCCAGGGCGTAGCCCGCGAGCGACACGAAGAACACCCGCAGGATCGTGACGCTGATCGTCACGATCGCCGAGTTGCGGAACCACACGGGGAAATCGCTGCGCAGGAACAGGCGCTCGTAGGCCGCGGTCGACCACACCTGCGGAATGAGCGATACGGGATTGCTGGCGGCTTCGGCATCCGTCTTGAAGGACGTCCCGAGCTGAACGAGGAAGGGGTAGATGTAGATGAGCGAGATGACGATGAGAAGGGCGTACAGCGCGATCTGCCATCCCATCCGCGAGGTGCGCCCTCGCTTCTGTGATGCCGCCTGGCGCGCGGGGCGCTGCGGCGCGGTCGTCGGGGCCTTGCCGACGGTCGTGTCGGTCATCGCCGGCCTCCGTTCTGCGGGTCGTGGTCGCCGGCACCAGGCTCGGCGGAGGGGTCCGGAGGGCTGGGAACCTGGCCTGCGGCGACGGTCGCGGGTGTCGCGGTCGCGGGACGCGTCGGCAGCTCGTACTGGCGCGCGCGACGCCGCGACACGGGACGCTCGCGGAGCGCCCAGCGCTGGAAGACGGTGAAGAGGACGATGATCGCGAAGAGGATGAACGCGATCGCCGCGCCCTGACCCCAGTCCTGGTCGAGGAAGCTCGCGTCATAGGACAGGTAGGCAGGCGTCAGTGTCGTCTTGGCCGGTGTTCCCCGCGTGCCCGTGTAGATCTGGTCGAACACCTGCCAGCAGCCGATCAGACCCAGAGTGAGCACCGTGAACAGCGCGGGCCGCAACTGCGGGAGCGTGACGCGCCAGAACCGCTGCCACGCGTTCGCGCCGTCGACCATGGCGGCTTCCTGGATCTCGGGGCCGATGTTCTGGAGCGCAGCCAGGAAGAGCAGCATGAAGGTGCCGCTCGTCGTGAAGATCCCCATCATGATGTACGCCGACATCGCCACCGAAGGTCCGGCCATCCAGTTCCACCACGAGACGGCGATGAACCCGTTATCGGTCAGCAGCGAGGGTCCCTCCCCGACCCCGAGACCCGAGAGGAGCACGTGGAAGATGCCCCGCGGGTCGACGAACCAGTTGGGCCCGTCGATGCCCACCACGGCGAGGAACGCGTTGACGACGCCCACCGGGTTGAAGAGGAACAGCCACAGCACGGTGATCGCGACGGTCGCCGTCACCGAGGGGAAGTAGAAGGCGGTGCGGAAGATTCCGCGGCCGCGGAGCACCGCGCCGTTGACGAGCAGCGCGAGGAACAGCGACAGCGCCGTCTGGATCGGCACGACGAGGAGGACGTACCAGGCGTTGTTGCGCATCGCGATTCCGAAATCCCGCGCAGCGAGGCCGTCGCCGGTCGTGACGCTGGCATAGTTCTGCAGGCCGACGAAGCTCACGCTGCTCGAGAACGGGCTTCCCCGCCCGCCCCAGTCGGAGACGCTCACCCACAGCGCCATGAGCACCGGGACGAGGAGGAAGACTCCGAGGATGACGATGACGGGCAGAGTGAACACCCAGCCCGCCAGCGTCTCGCCGCGACGGATCCCCGAGCGGGGATTCCGTGCGCGGCGAGACGCCGTGGTGGTGGCAGTCATCGGGACGCGCCTCAGCCGACGATCGCCTCGAAGTTCGACTGCACCGTGTCGAGGATCTGCTGCGGGTCGCCGTCCTTCAGCCCCTGGAGCTCGGAGTTGAAGTCGGTGATCACGTCGGAACTCCCGTCATACGTCGGGAATCCCTGCGCGTAGTCGGCGCCGGCGAGGAAGGCCGCAAGCTCAGGGTTGTCGCTCGTCCACTGGTCCGCGGCCGACTTCGCCGACGGCATGGGGCCGAATGCCTCCGAGAAGGCGAGCTGCTGGTCGGCGCTCGTCATGTACTCGACGAGGTCGAGAGCGGCCTCCTGATTCGGGCTGTCGGCGGCCATGCCCCAGCAGTTCGTGAACTGCAGGGTGCCCTTGCCGGCCGGTCCCTCCGGCAGCTCGGCGACGATGTACTCCACGTCGGGGAAGTCGTTGGTCATGGCGCCCGTGATCCAGTTGCCTTCGATCGTCATCGCGCTCAGCTGCTTGCCGAACGCCTCACCGCCCCAGCCCGCGCCGAGATCCTGCGCGTACGCGAAGGTGCCCGCGGCCATCTGCTCCTTGACGTAGGTGAGGGCGTCGACGTTCTCCTGGCTGTTCGCGATCACCTCACCGTCATCGATGAGCCCGCCACCGGCCTGGGCCATGAAAGTCCCGATCCGCTGCCACTCCCATCCGAAGCCGAGGCCCACGACGCCGTCCTTCGTGAGCGTCTGCGCCACGGTCGTCAGTTCGTCCCACGTGGTCGGGATGTCGTCCTCGGTCAGGCCTGCGGCGTCCCACAGTCCCTTGTTGATGATGAGGGCGAGGGTCGAGAAGTCCTTCGGCGCGCAGTAGAACTGATCGTCGTAGGTGAAGTTCTCGATGAGCGAGGGGTAGAAGTCGTCCTTGTTCTCGAGCAGGTCGCCGTAGGCCTTGAGCGAGCCGTTGTCGGCGTAGCCCGCCAGAAACTCGGGGGCCAAGTAGAAGAGGTCCGGCGGGTCGCCCGCGGCGAATCCCTGCGACAGCTCCTGCGCCTGGTCGGCGGCCACCTTCACCTCGACGTCGATGCCCGATTCCTCCGACCACGCGGCGGCCGCCTCCGTCACGGCATCCGTCTCCGCGTCGCCGCTGGATCCGAAGAGGATCGTCAGGCCCTCGTCGGAGCTGGTGAGTTCGCCGTCAGCGGCCCCGCCGCCGGTGTCCTCGTTGAAACCCGAACCGCAGCCCGCGAGGGTCAGTGCCCCGGTGACCAGGAGTGCCCCGGCCGCGAGGGCGGCGCGAGCGATGTGCCGTGTCATGTCTCTCTCCTTTGATGAGTCAGGCGTGACGGCCGGTGAGGGGCGACTCCGCTCGATCGATTTGAACGATCAAAGTCCGCCGTCAACGGTCAAGGTAAAGCGGCCGGTTCCGGCTGTCAACCCGTTTGACAGGCCCGTAGGATAACGATTTGAACGCTCAACTGCGGTGCGGGAGGTCCCATGGCGAAGTCGCCGACGGTCGAAGACGTCGCCCGTGCGGCGGGAGTGTCGCGACAGACCGTGTCGAACGTGATCAACAGCCCGGAGATCGTGAGAGAGGCCACTCGGGAGCGCGTCCGTGCGGCCATCATGCAGCTCGGCTACGCGCCCTCGATGGCGGCGCGACGGCTTCGCACGCAGCGCAGCGCGACGATCGGCATCCACCTCGATCCTTACGCCGGGGGCATCTCGGGCATCGTGCTCGACCGATTCATCCACGCCCTCACCGATCGGGCGACACCCCGGGGGCTTCGGATCCTCGTGTACGCCGCGAACGACGCGGAGGAGGAGCTGCGCCGGGTTCGGCAGCTGCGCGAAGGCGGAGAGATCGACCGCATCGTGCTGACCGGCACCTACGCGGGCGATCCCCGAGCCGACTGGCTCGCCGAGCACCGCATACCGTTCGTGGCGTTCGGTCGGCCGTGGGGCGAGCCAGGGGTGGGCTCGGCGATGGGGAATCCCGAGCGGCCGTGGGTCGACGTCGACGGCGCCGCCGGCACCCGCGCCGCGACAGCGCACGCGCTGACATACGGCGCGCGCGTGGCCTTCCTCGGGTGGCCGGAAGGCTCGGGGACGGGGGACGACCGCGAGCGGGGCTGGCGCGAAGCGATGGGCTTCGGAGCCGCCCCGCCCCGGGAGTTGCGCTGGACTGCGGTGGACACCGTGTCGGCCGCGCGTGCGGTGGTGGAGCAGGAGCTCGCCACGGGTGGCGTCGATGCCATCATCTGCGCGAGCGACACCCTGGCGGTCGGCGCCCACCTCGCCGCCTCGCACGGCGGCCACCCCGACATGCTGGTCGTGGGATTCGACAACACCCCTGTCGCGGAGGCGCTGGAGCTGTCGAGCGTCGAGCAGCGGCCCGAGCGGGTCGCCGAGGCTGTGCTCGACCTTCTGGTCGCTGAGACCGAGACCCACGCCGGAGCATGGCACCGGCTGATCGAGCCGGAACTGGTCGTGCGCACCCGCGAGCACACGTCGTAGCTCCGATCGGCCTGTCGGACAGGGTGCCGAGGAGGATGCCGATCGCCTGGCCGAGCGCGATGACCGGACCGACGGCGGCGAAGACGGCCCGCGCTGCCGCGAGTCGATCCATGAAAACGCGCAAGAGCCTTTCAGCTTCTTGCAGACGGCGGTCGCGCACCGCCGATGCGGCGGCCCAGTTCGGCCGCGACAGGCGTGACGAGTTCGGCGACCTCCTCGGCATCGCGCGCGCTGTCGGCGGGGAAGGTCACCGCGATCGCCGCGATCGGCCATCCCACGTGGTCGAGCACGGCGACCCCCACCGATCCCAGTCCGAGCGTCACCTCGCCGTCCTCGGACGCCCACCCCCGCTCCCGCACCCCGCGGAGCAGCTCCCGTAGCTCTCCGGGCCGCTGGGGGCCTCGGCCGGTGCGGTCCGCGAAGGCCGCAGCATCCGGGAACAGCGCCCGCACCTGCTCGCGAGGCAGTGCCGCGAGCATCGCCCGGCCCGTCGCAGTGAGGTGCGACGGGAGGCGCACCCCGACGTCGGTCACGAGGGCGGGCCGCCGCGGTGCGCGCTCCTCGACGATGTAGAGCACGTCGCGGCCGTGCATGACGGCGAGGTGCGCGCTCTCGCCGGTGCGGTCGACGAGGTCCGCGAGCACCGGGCGCCCGAGCCGGGCGAGCGGCTGCTGGCGCGAGTAGCCGCCCGCGAGCTCGAACGCGGCGATGCCGAGCCCCCAGCGCCGCTCTTCGGGGAGGTGCACGACGAAGTGGTGCTCGTGCAGCGCCGCGAGGAGGTGGTACGCCGTCGAGCGGGGGATGCCGAGCGCCGTCGCGACCGTGCGCGCCGGCACCGGCCCCCGCTGTCGCGCGAGGTAGGACAGGATGCGCAGCGTCTGGTCGGCGGCGGGCACCTGCGGTCGTGCGTCTGGTATCACAGACAGAGGATGCCATGACCTGCTGTCGCACGCCATGGCCGCGGTGTGGAATCGGAGCATGACCATCGTCACGCCCACCTCTGCCAGCGACGTCGCCGTCGTCACCGTCGGCGCGGCGCCGCTGCGTCCCGACGAGGTCGTCGCCGTCGCTCGTCACGGCGCCCCCGTCGAGCTCGCCCCCGAGGCCCTCGCCCGCGTCGCGGCGACCCGCGCCCTCGTCGAAGGCCTCGCCGACGACCCCGAGCCGCACTACGGGATCTCCACCGGGTTCGGCGCCCTCGCCACGACGTTCATCGCCCCCGAGCGGCGACTGCAGCTGCAGGCCAGCCTCATCCGCTCGCACGCCGCCGGCACCGGTCCCGAGGTCGAGCGCGAGGTCGTCCGCGCCCTCATGCTCCTGCGCCTGCAGACCCTGGCGACCGGCCACACCGGCGTTCGCCCGGTCGTGGTCGAGACGTACGCAGCGATGCTCAACGCCGGCATCACCCCCATCGTCCGCGAGTACGGCTCGCTGGGCTGCTCCGGCGACCTGGCGCCACTGTCGCACGTGGCGCTCGCCGCCATGGGCGAGGGGCGCGTGCGCACCGCGACCGGCGACGAGGCCGACGCCGCCGACGCGCTGGCGGCAGCATCCGTGTCCCCTCTCGTGCTGCGCGAGAAGGAGGGACTCGCGCTCATCAACGGAACCGACGGCATGCTCGGGATGCTGCTGCTCGCGCTGCACGACCTCTCGGTGCTGCTCGACACGGCGGACGTCGCCGCGGGCATGTCGGTGGAGTCGCAGCTCGGCACCGACGCCGTGTTCGCCGCCGACCTGCAGGCGCTGCGGCCCCAGGTGGGCCAGGCGGTGTCGGCCTCGAACCTGCGCGCGGTGCTCGCGGGCTCGGGGATCATGGCGTCGCACCGCGACCCCGCCGTCTGCACCCGCGTGCAGGACGCGTACTCGCTGCGGTGCTCCCCGCAGGTGCACGGCGCCGCGCGCGACACCGCCGACCACGCGCTGCTCATCGCCTCGCGCGAGCTCGCCGCGGCCGTCGACAACCCCGTCATCACCGACGACGGGCGCGTCGAGTCCAACGGCAACTTCCACGGCGCACCGGTCGCGTACGTGCTCGACTTCCTCGCGATCGCGGTCGCCGACGTCGCCTCGATCTCGGAGCGGCGCACCGACCGCGCCCTCGACCGCGCGCGCAGCAACGGCCTGCCGCCGTTCCTCGCCGACGAGGTCGGCGTCGACTCGGGGTTCATGATCGCGCAGTACGCCGCGGCGGGGATCGTGTCGGAGCTCAAGAGGCTGGCCGTGCCCGCGTCCGTCGACTCGATCCCGTCGTCGGCGATGCAGGAGGACCACGTGTCGATGGGCTGGGCCGCGGCCCGCAAGCTCCGTCGTGCGATCGACGGTCTCTCGCGCGTGCTCGCGATCGAGGTGCTGACGGCCTCGCGCGCGCTCGACCTGCGGGCGCCGCTCGAGCCGGCTGCCGCCACCGGCGCGGTGCGCGACCTCGTGCGCACCGTGGCCGGCGGCCCCGGACCCGACCGCTTCCTGTCGCCCGAGATGGAGGCCGTGACCGCGCTCGTGCAGTCCGGCGCCGTCGCGGCGGCCGCGTACCAGAACACCACGAAGGAGTGACGATGTCGATGACCGAGACCACCGCCCGAGGCGTGGGCGAAAGCGCCGTGCGCGCCCCGCGCGGCCCCGAGCGCACCGCCAAGAGCTGGGGTGCCGAGGCCGCCAAGCGCATGCTGATGAACAACCTCGACCCCGAGGTCGCCGAGCACCCCGAAGACCTCGTCGTCTACGGCGGCACCGGGCGCGCCGCGCGCAGCTGGGAGGCTTTCGACGCCATCGTGCGCACCCTCGACGAGCTCGAGCCCGACGAGACGCTGCTCGTGCAGTCGGGCAAGCCCGTCGGCGTCTTCCGCACGCACGAGTGGGCGCCCCGCGTGCTCATCGCGAACTCGAACCTCGTGGGGGACTGGGCGACGTGGCCCGAGTTCCGCCGCCTCGAGGAGCTCGGCCTCACGATGTACGGCCAGATGACCGCCGGCTCGTGGATCTACATCGGCACGCAGGGCATCCTCCAGGGCACGTACGAGACCTTCGCCGCGGTCGCGCGCTCCCTCGCCGAGAAGCGGGGGGCGGATGCTGCCACCGCGGGCCTCGCCGGAACACTGACGCTCACCGGCGGCGCCGGCGGGATGGGCGGCGCGCAGCCGCTCGCCGTGACCCTCAACGGGGGAGCGGTGCTCATCGTCGACGTCGACGAGTCGCGACTGGCCCGACGCGTGGAGCACGGCTACCTCGACGAGTACACGACCGACCTCGACGCCGCGCTCGCCCGCGTGGTCGCCGCGAAGGCGGCGGGCGAGGCGCTGTCGGTCGGCGTCGTCGGCAACGCCGCCGAGGTCTTCGGCGACGTGCTCCTGCGCCACCGCGCGGGCGAGGTCACCGTCGACATCGTCACCGACCAGACCAGCGCGCACGACCCGCTGGCGTACCTCCCGGTGGGGATCGCGTTCGAGGACTGGAAGGCCGAGGCGGCCCGTGATCCCGAGGGCTTCACCGCCCGCGCTCGCGGTTCGATGGCGAAGCACGTCGCGGCCATGGTGGGGTTCCAGGATGCGGGGGCGGAGGTCTTCGACTACGGCAACTCGATCCGCGCCGAGGCGCAGCTGGGAGGCTTCGACCGTGCGTTCGCGTTCCCGGGCTTCGTGCCCGCGTACATCCGGCCGCAGTTCGCCGAGGGCCGCGGGCCGTTCCGCTGGGTCGCGCTCTCGGGAGACCCGGAGGACATCCGCAAGACCGATGAGGCCGTCAAGGCGCTGTTCCCCGACAACGCCGGCCTGGTGCGCTGGCTCGACAAGGCCGGCGACGCCGTGCATTTCGAGGGCCTGCCCGCCCGCATCTGCTGGCTCGGGTACCAGGAGCGCCACCTCGCCGGACTGAAGTTCAACGAGATGGTCGCCTCGGGCGAGCTGTCGGGTCCGATCGTGATCGGCCGCGACCACCTCGACGCCGGATCCGTCGCCTCGCCGTACCGCGAGACCGAGTCCATGGCCGACGGCTCCGACGCGATCGCCGACTGGCCGCTGCTCAACGCGCTGCTCAACACGGCGTCGGGCGCGGCCTGGGTCTCGATCCACCACGGCGGCGGCGTCGGCATCGGCCGCAGCATCCATGCCGGGCAGGTGACCGTGGCCGACGGCACGCCGCTGGCGGCCGAGAAGCTCGCGCGCGTGCTGACGAACGACCCCGGCACCGGCGTCATGCGCCATGTCGACGCCGGCTACGACCGGGCCAAGGAGGTCGCGCGCGAGCGAGGCCTGAACGTGCCGATGCTCGGTGAGTGACGGACGGATGCCGTGACCACGACGCTCCTCACGAACATCGGCGAGCTGACGACCAACGTCGCCGCCGACGGCGATCCCCTGGGCACGCTGCACGACGCGGCCGTCCTGATCGAGGGGGACCGGATCGCCTGGGTCGGCCCGGCGTCCGCCGCGCCGCCCGCCGCCTCCGCCCCCGCCGCCGCCGCGCCCGCCACCGCCGCTCTCGACCGCGAGAGTGCTCCTGGTCGCCGAGAGGTCGGGAACCAACCCGCATCTCGTCCACCCGTTGCACTCTCGCGGGAATCTGAGGGGCTCGAGGTCGTCGACGCCGGGGGCCGCGCGGTCATCCCGGGCTTCGTCGACAGCCACACCCACCTCGTGTTCGGGGGCGACCGCGCCGACGAGTTCGAGGCGCGCATGACCGGTACGCCGTATGCCGCAGGGGGCATACGGCGTACCGTCGCGGCGACACGGGCCGCGAGCGACGACGAGCTGCGTGCGCGCCTCGCGGCCTTCGTGGCCGAGCTCCACCGTCAGGGCACGACGACGTTCGAGATCAAGACGGGCTACGGGCTCACCGTCGCCGACGAGGAGCGGCTCGCGCGCCTCGCGGCCGAGGTCACGCCCGAGGTCACGTTCCTCGGCGCCCACGTCGTGCCCGCCGAGTACAGCGAGCGGCGCGCGGAGTACGTCGACCTCGTCTGCGACGGGATGCTGCGCGCCTGCGCGCCGCACAGCCGGTGGATCGACGTGTTCTGCGAGCGCGGTGCCTTCACTCCCGAGGAATCACGGACCATCCTCGCCGCCGGTGTCGCGCACGGCCTCGAGCCGCGTGCGCACGGCAACCAGCTCGGGCCGGGCGAGGGTGTGCGTCTCGCCGTGGAGCTGGGCGCAGCATCCGTCGACCACTGCACGTACCTCAGCGACGACGATGTCCAAGCACTCGCCGGATCGTCCACCGTCGCCACCCTGCTGCCGGGCGTCGAGTTCTCGACGCGGCAGCCGTATCCCGACGCGCGGCGGCTCATCGACGCAGGCGCGACCGTCGCCCTCGCGAGCGACTGCAACCCGGGGTCGAGCTTCACGAGCTCGATGCCGCTCATGATCGCGCTCGCGGTGCGCGAGATGGGCATGACGCCCGCCGAGGCGGTGTGGGCGGCGACCGCCGGCGGAGCGAAGGCGCTGCGCCGTGACGACGTGGGTGCGCTCGCTCCGGGGATGCGCGCCGACCTCGTGATGCTCGACGCGCCGACCCGTGTGCACCTGGCTTACCGGCCCGGCGTGCCTCTCGTGCACACGGTGTGGATCGGCGGCGCAGCCACGGCATGACGGGAGCCGCCCGGCACGACGCCGGGCGGCTCCTATCGACGGCCGCGTCAGCGCGCCGCGAGCTCCACGATGTCGTCGGGCGCGAGCGCCGAGCTCCACACGGTCAGCTCGTCGACGTCGCCGCGGAACGGCGTGTCCCACCAGTTGACGCCGAGGGCGAAGACGTTGCCCGGTCCCGAGAGCACGTCGGGGAAGCCGGTGCCATGGAAGCGCAGGTCTCCGTCGACGTACACGGTTGCCGCGCCCGCGTCGACGACGAAGGCGACGTGCGACCATTCGCCGAGCGGCAGGCTGCGCCCGGTCCCCGCGTCGTACCACTGCGCGCCCGACCACAGCATGGTCGAACCGCCCACGCCGTCGTGGCCGCGCGGGACGAGGCTCACCCACGACGTCGGGCTCGCCGCCCCGAAGAACGCGGTCGTGTACGCCGTGAGCGCCTCGGGCCGCAGCCACATGCTCACCGAGTACGACGAGCCCTGTACGAGGCCATCGGGAAGTCGTACACCGGCGGTGCCGTCGAGGTGCAGCGCGCCGCCGTCGACGCCGTCGGCGACGAACGACGCCGGGCCGGCCGCGGGCGCGTCGATGCGTGCCCCGGTGGGAGCCGCGTCGGCGACCGCGCCGGTCGCGTCCGCCAGCGAGCCGTCGAACGCCCAGGCGCCCGCGAGCACGCCGGGGGTGCGTGCGAGGACGACGACGTCGAAGGCGACGGATGCCTCGGCCCCGCCGTTCGCGATGGTCGCGGTGAGCGTCGCGTGGGCGTCGGGCTCGCCGATGCCGGGCCGCGTCACCGTCCCGTCGACGTCGACGATGCCCGCGTCGGAGGTCGCCCACGCGATCGTCGTGCCGCCCGTGCCCGACGTCGGCAGCTCGAGGTCGACCGTCACGCCCGACGTGTCGCCGAGCGACAGATCGGCGGCGACGGCGTCCACCGCGGCGGCGCCGGCCAGCTCGACGGACTTGCGCCCCCACAGCGTCACGCCGGCCTCCGAGACCGCGGTGAAGCCCGTCGACCATGCCGCGAGGTCGGGATCCCAGACGGGCGCGAAGACGCCCTCGTAGACCACGCCGTCGACCGTGAGCGTCGCGGTGTGCTGCCCGGTGAGCTTCCAGCCTCCGTCGACGGCACCGGTGATGCGGCCGGTCTTGCCGAACGACGCATCGGATGCCTCGGCCGCCGTCGCGGTGATGTCCTTGCCCATGTCGACCAGCTGCCACGTGCCGATTACGTCGTCACGCTTCACCTTGCCGGCCGTCTCGCCCGCGTAGCGCAGCGGCGAGACCACCGGCCAGCCGTCGGCGTTCATCCACATCTGGTGCACGCGCACCTCGTGCAGCTCTCCCGTGCCGGGGAAGCGCGCGTGGAACACCATGAACATGCGCCCCGTGTCGGGGTCCTGGTACCAGGAGGTATGACCGGGCGAGACGTAGCCGGTGCCGACGCCGGCGCCGGGGTCGCCGAGTTCGCGGCCGAAGAGGTGGCCGCCCATGAGCTTGACGCCGTACGGCTGGATCGTCACGTCGTCGAACAGCGGCAGCGACGGGTCGGCCTTCACCTCGCGCATGTCGTTGCCCTGCGCATCGAGGTACGGACCGGCCACCGTCTTCGAGCGCGCCACGCGCACGTCGTACCCGCCGGTCACGCCCAGGCCGCCGAACGACAGGTAGAGGTAGTAGTAGCCGGTCTCGGCGTCGTACTGGATGGTCGGCGCCTCGATGCGGCTGTGGTTACCGCCGACGAGGTGCGTGCCGTAACCCTGACCGGGAAGCGGCTCGCCGGTCGCAGCATCCATCTCGAGCAGGAAGATGCCGCCCGAGTACGAGCCGTAGACCATCCACAGCGCGCCGTCGGCGTCGTAGAACGCATCCGGGTCGACCGTGTTGGGATGCCGGCGCGCGTCGTACACCTCGCCGGGATTCTCGGACTCGCCCTGCATGCCGCTCTTGAGCAGGATGCCCTGGTTCTCGTACGGACCGTCGACGGTGTCGGAGGTCGCGAGCCCGAGCGCCGACCGCGGTGACGACCCCTCGCACGCGTTGTAGTACATCGCGTAGCGGCCGTCGGGCAGCTGGACGACGTCCGCGGCCCAGAGGGTCGAGGTCTGGGCCCACTCGAAGGTCTCGGCGAGTTCCGTGTAGATGTCGTCGAACAGCGCGTTGTCGGGGTTCTGCGACAGATCGATCGTGTTCTGCTGCCACGACATGAGGTCGGTCGTGTGCGCCGAGGCGCCGTGCGAGCCGAACGCCCAGATGTCGTCGCCCGACGTGACGATCGACGGATCGTGCACGGTGACGTCGTCGAACACGGGGGCGGGCGGGACGGGGTCGGGCTTCGCCCAGGCGGGGCTCGCGCTGAGCGCACCCGCGACGAGCAATCCGGCAGTGGTCAGGGCGAGCGCGGTACGAGGACGTGCGCGGCGCGTCATGGGGACTCCAGTTCGACAGTGGACGGGATGGACGGATGCCGCGACTCGGCGCCGAGTCGGTGGCCCGCCGATCGCAATCTACAACGATGTAGAGTTCAAGTACAACGATGTAGACGGAGATATCGACGGAGGCTGCGGAGTGCACGCAGCGGTGTCGGGCGCGCCCGGGCGCGTCAGCGGGGCGTGTCGAACGTCCAGTTGTCGGGGTCGACGGCGGTGGCGACGTCCCAGTCGTCCTGCGCCCAGATGAACGTCGCCACCGCGCACGTCGGCATGTGGCCGATGTCATCGTCCGACAGGCTCGCGGCCAGGGAGCTCATGCCGGGGTCGTGTGCGACCACCATGACCGTCGCCGCGCGCGTCGCCGCGGCCGCCGCGAGCAGCGTCCGTGCCGGCGCGCCGTACAGCTCGGGGTCGAGCGAGACGGCGACGCCGAGCTCGGCGGCGAAGGCCTCGGCTGTCGTCCTGGCGCGCAGGGCGGTGCTCGACAGGATCACCTCGGGCCGGAACCCCGTCGCTGCGAGTCGCGCGGCCATGCGCGGCGCGTCGCGCCGGCCGCGATCGTTGAGCGGCCTGTCGTGGTCGTCGAGGCCGGGGTCGCCCCAGTCGGACTTGGCGTGCCGCACCAGTGCGAGACGGATCATGGGGTCACCTTTCCTGAGGCCTTCGCGGCGAGGAGCTCGAGCGCGCACAGCGCGGCCACGCGCACGGTGCGACCGTCCGGGGCGTCCGCCGTCGCGTCCACCTCGGCGATGTCGGCGCTGCGCACCCGAGTGTCCGCGGCGATCGCGCGCACGAGTGCGCGCAGCTCCCACGCCGCGAGGCCGCCGGGCACGGATGCCGGGCACCCCGGCGCGACGGAGCGATCGCACACGTCGACATCGATGTCGAGGTGCACCGGCCCGCCGCCGGCGCCGGCGATCTCGAGGGCTTCCGCTGCGACGTCGGCGGCGCCGCGCCGACGCAGCTCGTCCATCGTCACCACGGTGATGCCGAGGTCGGCGGCCCGCCTGGCGTACGCGACCGAGTTGGCGAAGTCGGCGATGCCGAGCTGCACGACCCGGCGCCCGTCGAGGCCCTCCTCGACCAGGCGGCGCACCGGAGACCCGTTGGAGACGCCGTCGCGCAGGTCGAAGTGCGCGTCGATGGTGATCAGTCCGGTCGCGCCGGCACCCTGCGCGACCGCGTACGTGAGCGAGTTGTCGCCGCCGAGCGCGACGACGAGCGACGCGCGCTCTCGCAGCTCTGCCACCGCGGAGCGGACGGATGCCTCGCCCTCGGGCCCGTCCGGCTCGTCGACGTCGCCCGCATCGGCGATGCGCAGCACCTCGTTCAGATCGACCGGCGGCGGTCCGAGCAGCGTCGGGCTGTAGCGGCGCAGCGCCTCGCGGATCGCCGCGGGGGTGGCGTGGGCACCCGTGGGGGACAGGGACGTGCGGAACGCGGGAACGCCCAGGATCGCAGCATCCCACCCCCCGTCTTCGATGGGCGGCCACGCACCTGCGCGCGGCCAGAGCGGATCGTGGGAAAGCGTCACGTGTCGACGCTACCGGGCGGTCACGCCGCGACGTAGACCCACGCGGCGCGACCGCTCGCCAGCACCACGGCGCAGCGCCGGTACAGCGCCACCTCGTACTCGTCGGCGGCGTCGAGCTCGTCCTCGGTCACCAGCAGGGCCTTGCCCACGACCTTGTCGAGGGGGTTCCCGGTCGCGCGGACGATGGGGTGCACGGTGAGGCCAGACAGGTCGACGACCCGCGTGTCCTCGATCTCGGCGTAGTCGACCGTGTAGCCGGGCAGCGCGTCGGGCTCGCTCTCGACCAGGCGCCCGAAGGTGTCGAGCTGCACGTCGGCGCTCTGCAGCGTGCCGTAGCTGAAGAGGTACTGGGTGGGCTCATCCGCGGACACGGCATCAGGCTAACCCCGAGGCGCCCCAGCCGCCCGGACCTTCACGCACTCTTAACACGGCCCCGCCCCTCCCCGTTCGTTCGCCACAGATGTACGTCCTCAGTGCGGATCGGCGTACATCTGTGACGAACGAACACAGAAGGCGGGGGCTGGACGCGTCAGCCGAGCAGCGCGTGCGCGATCGAGAAGATCGCGAGGCCCGCGAGCGCGCCGACGATCGTGCCGTTGAGACGGATGTACTGCAGGTCGCGCCCGACCATGAGCTCGATCTTCTCCGTCGTCTCGGCGGGGTCCCATCGCTCCACGGTGTCGGTGATGATCGATGCGATGTCGTGCCGGTAGCGGTCGACGAGGAACACCGCGGCGTCGGTCACCCAGGTGTCGACGCGGCGCTGGAGCGCAGCATCCGTCGTCAAACGCTCGCCGATCTCGACCAGCGCCTCGACCCCGCGTCGCCGCAGTCCGCTCTCCGGGTCGGCGAGGGAGCGCAGGAGCCCCGTCTTCGCGGTCGTCCAGGCCTCGCCGGCCAGCTCGCGCACGCGGGGGCTGTCGAACACGGCGAGCTTCGCGTCCTCGAAGCGCCCGATGGTCGCCGGGTCGTGCTGCAGGTTGCCGGCGAGGCGTCCGAGGTAGCCGTCGATGGCGACGCGGGCCGGATGCTTCGGATCGGCCTGCACGGCGGCGACGAACTTGACGGCCTCGTTGTAGACGGTGTCGTCGACGAAGCGATGTGCGACCGACGGCACCCACGGGGGCAGGCGGCGCGAGACGACGCCCGTGAACGCGACCTTGTTGGCGGCGAGCCAGGCCGCGACGGTGTCGGCGGCGAGGTCGACCGCCCCGTGGTGCGCGCCGGCGTCGATGATGCGCTCGAGCCACTCGCCGAGCGGTGGTCCCCACTCCGGCGCGATGAGGTGCTCGCGCGCGAGCTCCTCGATGACGTCGCGGACGTCGTCGTCGCTGAGCGCCCGCAGGACGCTCCCCGCCATCACGGATGCCTCGGCCGCGACCCGCTCGGCATGCACCGGCGCGCTCAGCCATTCGCCGAGGCGGGCGGCGATCGCGGTCTGGTCGAGCTTGGCGCGCACGACGTCGGCGCGCAGGAACTCGGTCTCGACGAACTCGCCCAGGGTGCGGCCGATCTCGTCCTTGCGGCTCGGGATGATCGCGGTGTGCGGGATCGGGATCCCCAGCGGGTGCCGGAACAGCGCGGTGACGGCGAACCAGTCGGCGAGCGCACCGACCATTCCTCCCTCGGCGGCGGCGCGCACGTAGGCGAGCGCCGGCACGTCCTGCTGGAACGCGAACGAGAAGGCGAAGAGCACGGCCATGAAGACGAGCGCGCCGAGGGCGACGCCCTTCATCGTGCGGAGGCCTCGGCGGCGCTCCTGGTCGGCGGGGCTCAGGAGCCGGGTCGGCGTGAGTGACATGGTGTCAGTCCTCGAGCGGCCCGAGCCAGGCGGTCGCGACCGTCGAGTGGGCGGATTCCGGATCGGAGGGGTGGAACAGACCGGCCAGCACGTCGCGGTACAGGCGGCTCAGCTCGCTGGCCGAGAAGTAGGACGATCCGCCGGCCACGAGCACCGCCTCGTCGACGATCTGCTTCGCCGCGGTCACCGCCCGGTGCTTGACCCCCGCGAGCAGCGAGAACCACCGCGGCCCGTGATCGGCGAGCGCGTCGACGTCGTGGGCGAGCGCGTCGATCTGCGGCGGAAGGGCGTCGTAGGCGAGTGCCATGTCGGCGATGCGCCACCGGATGTCGGGATCCTGGCTGTACGCCTTCCCTGTGCGCTTCGAGGTGCGCGTGCCGGCGGCGCCGACCGCGAGGTCGAGCGCGCGGCGTGCTATGCCGGTGTACACCGACGCGAGGAGGATCTCGAAGACATTGAAGATGCCGAACACCAGGGGGTCGGGGTTCGGGCCCGGGGCGAGCCTGCGGACCACCCGATCCGCGGGCGCCACGGCGTCGCGCAGCACGGTGGTGCGCGACTGCGTGCCCCGCATGCCGAGCGTGTCCCAGTCGTCCCGCACGACGACCCGGCCGGCCTGCACCTCGGAGCGCGGCACGAACGCGTAGACCATCCGCGGCGCGTCCTCCGACGAGGTGTCGAGGCCGTGCAGCCCCAGCTGCGTCCAGACGGGCGCGAGCGACGTGAAGATCTTGGTGCCGGTGAACGAGTATCCGCCGTCGGGGAGGGGCGCAGCATCCGTCCCGCTCCCGAAGAGCACGAGGTCGTTGCCGGCCTCGCTGATCCCGAACGCGAACACCTCGCCGGCCGCCGCGCCCTCCTGCACGAACCGCAGCGCGTCGATCCCGCGGTCGGCGAGCACCTTCGCGACGCCGGTCCACACCAGATGCATGTTGATCGCGAGGGCGGTCGCCGGGGCCGCACCCGCGAGGCGCTGCTGGAGGACGGATGCCTCGGCCAGCCCGAGGCCGGATCCGCCGAGCTCTTCCGGCACCAGGACCGCGAGGTAGCCCGCGTCCTTCAGGTCGGCGAGGTCGTCGTCGGGGAACGTGTTCTCCCGGTCGTGGACCGCCGCGCGGGCGCGGAAGCGGTCCAGCAGCTCGTCGGTCAGGATCTCGCTCGGATCGAAGGGGGTCACCCCGCCATTCTCACCCCGGTCGGGCCGAGCGGGATGGACGCCGTCAGGCGAGTGCGGCGAACAGCGCCTCGATCGTCGCCTCCGGCCTGTCGCGGTGCGGGGAGTGTCCGGCCTCGGCGACCACCGAGACCGAGAAGTGCGGGTTCGCCGCGACCCCCGCCTCGGCGGGCTTGCCGCGGAAGATCGAGTACACGCCCGGGTCGGACGCGATGACGTGGGTCGGCACGGCGATGCGGAGCGCGGCATCCGTCACGTCCCACTCCGGATTCTGCGCGCTCGTCTGCTCGACCGCCCAGCGGCTCGCCTGCTGCGCCGACAGCGCCTTCAGCTCGATGTCCTGCGGGTGCCAGTGCGGGTGCTCGGCCCGAACGGCCGCCTGCGACGGATCGTCGAACGACCGGGTCTGGCTGTCGCGCACGATGTCGCGGTCACGCTCGGTGAGGGAGATCGCGGGGTCGACGAGGACGAGACGGCGGGTCCACGAGGGGTCGCCCGCGGCGGCGAGAACGGATGCTGCGCCCCCGAGCGAATGGCCGATCACCAGGTCCCACGGGCCGTCGCCGGATCGCGTCGCCGCGACATCCGCTGCATAGGCCGCCAGCGTGTAGTCGAGCGCGCGAGGTGCTGTGCCGTGCCCGCGCAGGTCCACGGCATCCGCGCGCCAGCCGGTCTCCGCGAGGGCTGTGCCGTAGCGCCACATCAGCGCTCCGTTCGAGCCGAGACCGTGGATGAGGAGCGCGCGGCGGTCCGCCGTGGAAGCGCCCCACGACGCGAGGGGGAGGGTGACGGGCGTGGGCATGCGCCTCAGCCTAGGGGCGTCGCGGGCGCCGCCGATCCGCGCGGCGGCGGGGCTGCGCAGGTCGGCGCGGTTGTGACGGCCGCGCACACCGAGCCGAAGAGCGCGTCAGGAGACGGTGTCGAGCGCGTCGGCGATCTTCGCCAGCACGCCGGCGGCGACCTCGGCCTCGTCGTCGGGGAGCTGGTCGATGACGTCGACGATCGTGGAGTGGTGAGCGGCGAACGCCTCGTCGACGCGCTGGACGGCCTCGTCGGTGGGCACGAGGAAGTGCGCGCGCCGGTCGGTGGGGTGCTGCACGCGCCGGATGTAGTCGCGGGAGACCAGACGCTCCACCACATTGGTGACCGTCGCGCTCGAGGTATCGAGCATCACGATCAGGTCCTTGGGGCCCAGGTCGCGGTGGTCGCGCATGCCCTGGACGAGGTAGCGGAGCGCCGTGAGGTCCATGTTGGACAGTCCCGACGCGCGCAGCGCACGTTCGGACTGGCGTCGCTCCGCGCTCCTCAGGTGGAGGATGGCCTCGCTCAGGCGCCTGCCGGCCTCGGACTGCGGCTGCGTGGCGTACAGGTGCTCGCCCTCGTGGCGCACGACGTTCTGAGGCATACGTTGTACCATACTCCACCACCTATTGTGACATCTAGTGACTTACACATCTTCTGTGATACATATTCTCTGGATCGACAGATGGTGGTACGCCACCGCCACACACGAGGAGGAAAGAGAGATGGCTCACCTGTACTACGGAGCGGATGCCCGTCCCGCCGAGATTCCCGACCATGTGCTGGCACACGTGAAGGTCGTCGCCGCGACGAAGCTGCGCCGCGGCGAGAGCTTCCTGCTCACCTGGCGTCACGGCGGCGAGGAGGCGGAGGGGCGCACCTCCCTGTGGATGCAGCCCTCCATTCCGCTGCGGTTCGTGTTCGACACCCCGGAGCCCGAGACCCTGGACGCCGAGTACCTGCGCACGCTGGCCAACGAGGCCGCATCGAGCCGCGGGATCGTCCTCGATTGGCCCGACGACGTCGTCGAGGCGCACTCGGGCGAGGCGCCGCCTTTGGAGGCCATCGCCGCGTGACCCGCGGCGCGCGACAGAATGGTGTGGTGATCTCGACCGACCTGGCACTGGCGCTGCGCGAGGCGGGCCTCGTGTGGCACCCGCGCTCGGGCGACCGCTTCCAGCTGGACGAGCCGGAGTTCGAGGCCGACGTCTTCACCGTCAGCGAGATGACCATCGAGCCGCGGGAGTACCCGACCGGCCGCATCCTCGCCTTCAACGGCACGACCGAGTGGGCGCTCGACTCCGTCGCCCTCGAGGACGCGCTGTGGCTGCCCTACGAGCACCAGCTGCGCGAGATGCTGCGCGGCGCCTTCCGGACGCTGCGACGCCTGACCGACACGCACGAGGTCGAGATCGTGCTGGGCGGCGAGCGCCGCGTGTTCGAGCACCCGGAGCCCGCCGACGCCTACGCGCTCGCTCTCCTGGAGATGCTTCGGCGTCTCGCGTGACGGCCGCTACACGCCGATCGTGAGGGCGGCGGTGTAGCCCGCGGAGACCGAGCCCGACATCGTGGCGAGCTGATGGATCGCGCCGTCGTCGCGGAAGACGTTGTCGTTCTGCAGAGACACCTGCGACGCGTTGCGCACACTCTGCTCGTACCCGCTCGTCGCGTAGACGGCGTCGTTGGTCTCCGGCGGCAGCGCGATCTGGCTCGTCTTCACGATCGGACCGCTCGAGACCGCGGTGGCGATGTCGTCGTACACCTCGAAGTGGATGTGCGGCCAGCGCCCCGAGTAGCACGCCGGATAGATCGAGGTGAAGGCGACGGTGCCGTTCGCGTCGGTCTCCTGCACCCCGCGCAGGTAGTTCTCGTTCTCGGCGCCCTGGCTGTACAGCGAGTAGTTCCCCTCGCGGTCGCAATGCCAGAGGTACACCCCGCGGCCCACGAGCGCCGCGCCGGTGGCGGCATCCCTCACCGTCAGTGCGATCGTCAGCGGCACGCCCTCGGCGACGGTCGAGGACGAGCCGAAGCTCGAGCGGATGTCGCCGCGCACGATCCCCGATTCGTCGAGCACGTTGACCCCGTTCGACCCGTCGGCCGGGTAGGGACCGCCCGTCTCGTCGGGCACCTCCTCCAGGGGGACGGATGCCGCAGCCTCGGTGGTCGCGGATGCCGACGGCGTCGCGCCCGGCGTCGCGGAGGCCGTCGACGAGGGCGTGGCGGCAGCATCCGTGTCGTCCGTGACGCCGCAGGCGGCGAGCAGGCTGGTCAGCGCGACGCCGCCGAAGATGCCGAGCGCGCGGCGCCGGTCGACCAGCGTGCGGATGTCGTAGACGAGGCCGCGGTGGTCCTCGTCGATCGGGTCGCCGTCGGCGTCGAGCCAGTCGCGATCGCGTCGGCGGGTGGAGTCGTCGAGGTTCATGCCTCGAGTAGAGCGCGCGCGGCTATGCCCCGTCTATGACGCGGCTATGCGTACGAGATCGGCGGCTCAGCCGATGGTCGTCACCGGCTCGGTGTCGGGGATCGGGCTCGCGCCGCGCACGCGCAGGTCGGGCAGGCCTCGTGCGAACACGATGGCGACGAGGAGTCCCAGCGCACAGAACGCGGCGGCGGCGGTGTACGCGGCCGTGACGCCGCCCGGGCCGTCGATGAGGATGCCGGCGACGGCCGAGCCGGCCGCGGCGCCGATGAGCTGACCCGTGCCGACCCACCCGAACGCCTCGGCGGTGTCGCTGAACTTCACGCTCGCGGTCGTGACCGCCGACAGCACGGCCAGCGCCGGCGCGATGCCGATGCCGGCGAGGAACAGCATGGCGCCGATCCACCACACGTTGACCCACAGCGCGGTGAGGGCGAGCCCGATGGCTACCACGGTCAGTCGTCGAGCCATGGCCCACCGGCCCATCGGCAGATGCCCGAAGGTGAGTCCGCCCGCGAGGCTGCCGATCGAGAACACGGCGAGCACGAGTCCCGCCTCGAGTCCGCCGTGGTCGAACGTCGCCACGACGCTCGCCTCGACGGCCGCGAACGACCCGATGAGGAGGAATCCGATCACCGTCGCCAGCAGGATCGGCGGACGCGTCAGCACGGTGCCGAAGGAGCGCTTGCTGCGCGGGATGCGCACGCGGCCGACCTCGGGGGAGAGGATGAACCAGGCGCCGCCGGCCACCAGGATCGCCACGACCAGCATGAGGCCGACGATGGTGCCCGCCTGCGTCGCGACGAAGGTGATGAGCACGGGTGCGAGGATCCAGATGAACTCCTGCAGCGAGGCATCCAGTGAATAGAGCGCGGTCAGCTGCGTGGAGTTGACCATCTTCGCGTAGATCGTGCGCACCGCGGCGACGATCGGCGGGGTGGCGGCGCCTGCGATGAACCCGAGGACGATGTACACGGGCACGGGGGCGACGAGCAGGGCGATGGCGGTGAGGGATGCTGCGGCCACGACCGTCGTGAGGGTCAGCACCCTGCGCATGCCCCAGCGGCCCATCCAGCGGCTGGTGACCGGGCCCGCGAGCGCCTGGCCGATGGACACCGCCGCGAGCACGACGCCGGCGGCGCCGTAGGAGCCGGTGATCCCCTCGATGTGCAGGAGGATCACGAGGCTGATCATGCCGTTGGGGAAGCGCGCGGTCAGCTGCGCCGCGATGATGCGGGCCACCCCGGGGGTGCGCAGAAGTTCCCGGTAGCCGGCCACCCGACAACGTTACGGTACGCGGGGATGTCCCGGCACGGCCCCGGCGCGCACGCCGGCGCCCGACCGTGGGCGACACGCCCGCGACACGCCGAGCGTGTTGTCCACAGGCGAGTCGGATGTCGCACCCCGCGACTAGCTTCTCGCCTGTGGACGGATGCGGCCGTGGCGTCCGAAAGCCCCGTGATCCTGGCCTTTTCGAGACCCTCGCGGCTGTGGATGAATCCGTGGACAACCTGTGTTGTACATGGGGAGAACGGTGGAAAATCACACCGATGTAACTACTAGCCCTTGTGGTGCTATCGAATGTCGGTACCCATATGTAGTATTGGACTCCCGGTGGGGGGACTACCGGGAACGAGCACCGGATGCCACCGGGGGAAGCACTGAGGAGACGGAATCGACATGGCGATCACGGTTTACACGAAGCCCGCGTGCGTGCAGTGCACGGCGACGTATCGAGCACTCGACTCCAAGGGGATCGAGTACGAGATCCACGACCTCTCGGAGGACCCCACGGCCCTCGAGCAGGTGAAGGCCCTGGGCTACCTCCAGGCGCCGGTCGTCATCACCGATGAGGACCACTGGTCGGGCTTCCGTCCCGACAAGATCGACGAGCTCGCCTCGCGTCTGGCCTGAGCATGTCGGCGGTCGTGACGCAGCGCGTCGCGACGGACGCGCCACTGCTGGTCTACTTCTCGAGCGTGTCGGGCAACACCGCACGTTTCATCGAGAAGCTCGGAGCGCGAGCGGTCCGGATCCCACTGCATTCCACGGATCCGGCGCTCGTGGTCGACGAGCCGTACGTCCTCGTGACACCCACCTATGGCGGAGGCCAGGGCAGGGGAGTCGAGAAGGGCGCCGTTCCGAAGCAGGTCATCCGGTTCCTCAACGACGAGCGCAACCGCAGCCTCATCCGCGGAGTCATCTCCGCGGGGAACACCAACTTCGGCGAGCACTTCTGCCTCGCCGGCGACATCATCAGCCGTAAGTGTCACGTGCCGCACTTGTACCGGCTAGAGGTATTCGGCACGCCTGAAGATGTGGAACGCGTGAACGCGGGATTGGAACGATGGTGGGAACTCTGACGCAGACCGACTTCAAGACACAGGCACGCTTCGAGGGCATGGATTACCACGCCCTCAACGCGATGCTCAACCTGTACGACGCCGACGGCAAGATCCAGTTCGACGCCGACAAGCGCGCGGCGCGGGAGTACTTCCTGCAGCACGTGAACCAGAACACGGTGTTCTTCCACTCCCTCAAGGAGCGCCTCGACTACCTGGTCGAGAAGGAGTACTACGAGGGCGCCGTGCTCGAGAAGTACTCGTTCGAGTACATCCAGAAGCTCAACGACCTCGCCTACTCGAAGAAGTTCCGTTTCGAGACGTTCCTCGGCGCGTTCAAGTACTACACGAGCTACACGCTGAAGACCTTCGACGGCAAGCGCTACCTCGAGCGCTTCGAGGACCGCGTCGTGATGACCGCGCTCGCGCTCGCCGACGGCGACGAGAAGCTCGCGACCGCGCTCGTGGAAGAGATCATCTCGGGCCGGTTCCAGCCCGCGACCCCCACGTTCCTCAACGCCGGCAAGGCGCAGCGCGGCGAGCTCGTCTCGTGCTTCCTGCTGCGCATCGAAGACAACATGGAGTCGATCGCCCGCGGCATCAACTCGGCGCTGCAGCTGTCCAAGCGCGGCGGCGGCGTCGCGCTGCTGCTGTCGAACATCCGCGAGTCGGGTGCGCCGATCAAGCAGATCGAGAACCAGTCCAGCGGCATCATCCCCGTGATGAAGCTCCTCGAAGACTCCTTCTCGTACGCCAACCAGCTCGGCGCGCGCCAGGGCGCCGGTGCGGTGTACCTCAACGCGCACCACCCCGACATCATGCGGTTCCTCGACACCAAGCGTGAGAACGCCGACGAGAAGATCCGCATCAAGACGCTGTCGCTGGGCGTCGTCGTCCCCGACATCACGTTCGAGCTCGCCAAGAACGGCGAGGACATGTACCTCTTCTCGCCGTACGATGTCGAGCGCGTGTACGGGGTGCCGTTCGGCGACGTCTCGGTCACCGAGAAGTACCGCGAGATGGTCGACGACCCGCGCATCAAGAAGACGAAGATCAACGCGCGCGAGTTCTTCCAGACCCTCGCCGAGATCCAGTTCGAGTCGGGCTACCCGTACATCATGTTCGAGGACACGGTGAACAAGGCCAACCCGATCAAGGGCCGGATCAACATGTCCAACCTGTGCTCCGAGATCCTGCAGGTCAACACGCCCACCACGTTCAACGAGGACCTGTCGTACGACCAGATCGGCAAGGACATCTCGTGCAACCTCGGCTCGCTCAACATCGCCCTGGCGATGGACGGCGGCGACCTGGCGAAGACGGTGGACACCAGCATCCGCGCCCTCACCGCGGTGAGCGACCAGAGCCACATCCGCTCGGTCCGCTCCATCGAGGACGGCAACGACCGCTCGCACGCGATCGGTCTGGGCCAGATGAACCTGCACGGCTACCTCGCCCGCGAGCACGTCTACTACGGGTCGGAAGAGGGTGTCGACTTCACGAACATCTACTTCTACTCGGTGCTGTTCCACGCCCTCACCGCGTCGAACAAGATCGCCATCGAGCGCGGCGAGACCTTCGACGGGTTCGCGGACTCGACCTACGCATCGGGCGAGTTCTTCGACAAGTACATCGACCAGGAGTGGGTGCCCGCGACGGCCAAGGTCGCCGAGATGTTCGCCGGCCACCACATCCCCACGCAGGACGACTGGCGCGCGCTGAAGGCGTCGATCCAGCAGCACGGCATCTACAACCAGAACCTGCAGGCGGTGCCGCCGACCGGCTCGATCTCGTACATCAACAACTCGACGTCGTCGATCCACCCGATCGCGGCGAAGATCGAGATCCGCAAGGAAGGCAAGCTCGGTCGCGTCTACTACCCGGCGGCGTTCATGACGAACGACAACCTGGAGTACTACCAGGACGCGTACGAGATCGGCTACGAGAAGGTCATCGACACGTACGCCGCCGCGACGCAGCACGTCGACCAGGGCCTGTCGCTCACGCTGTTCTTCAAGGACACCGCGACCACGCGCGACATCAACAAGGCCCAGATCTACGCCTGGCGCAAGGGCATCAAGACGATCTACTACATCCGCCTCCGCCAGATGGCGCTGGAGGGCACCGACATGAGCGAGTGCGTCAGCTGCACCCTGTGACGGTCTGATCTGGGATTTTCGGAGAAGAAGGAAAGATGAGCGAGAAGCTCCAGCTCCTGGACCACGTCCAGGCCATCAACTGGAACCGCATCCAGGACGACAAGGACCTCGAGGTGTGGAACCGCCTCGTGAACAACTTCTGGCTGCCCGAGAAGGTGCCGCTGTCGAACGACATCCAGTCGTGGAACACGCTGACCCCCGAGGAGCAGACCCTCACGATGCGCGTGTTCACGGGGCTGACGCTCCTCGACACGATCCAGGGCACGGTGGGCGCGGTATCGCTCATCCCCGATGCGATCACGCCGCACGAAGAGGCGGTCTACACGAACATCGCGTTCATGGAGTCCGTGCACGCGAAGTCGTACTCGTCGATCTTCTCGACGCTGTGCTCGACGAAGGAGATCGACGAGGCGTTCCGCTGGTCGGTCGAGAACGAGAACCTTCAGAAGAAGGCTCAGATCGTCATGGAGTACTACCGCGGCGACGAGCCCCTCAAGCGCAAGGTCGCCTCGACCCTGCTCGAGTCGTTCCTCTTCTACTCGGGCTTCTACCTGCCGATGCACTGGTCGAGCCGCGCCAAGCTCACCAACACGGCCGACCTGATCCGCCTCATCATCCGCGACGAGGCCGTGCACGGGTACTACATCGGCTACAAGTTCCAGCGCGGACTCGAGACCGTCGACCAGGCCAAGCGCGACGAGATCAAGGACTACACGTTCTCGCTGCTCTACGAGCTCTACGACAACGAGGTGCAGTACACGCAGGACCTCTACGACGGCGTCGGCCTCACCGAGGACGTCAAGAAGTTCCTGCACTACAACGCCAACAAGGCCCTCATGAACCTGGGCTACGAGGCGATGTTCCCCTCGACGGTCACGAACGTGAACCCGGCGATCCTGTCGGCTCTGTCGCCGAACGCCGACGAGAACCACGACTTCTTCTCGGGGTCCGGCTCGTCGTACGTCATCGGCAAGGCCGAGGCGACGGAAGACGAGGACTGGGACTTCTGACGCCCGCTCGACACGGAGTGAGATGGAGGACGGATGCTGCGGGCCGCAGCATCCGTCCTCCTCTTCGTGCGCCGAAACCGGCCCGGATCAGGCCTTCGCGTGACGATCGCCGTCGTCGTGATCCCCACCTCGTGCCCTCGCACGAGAAAGCCCGGAGAACTCGCGTAATAGATCCCTAGGGAGTGTGTCTCTTGAGTGGGGGATAGCGCCGGAGCCCCGGTCCGGCACCCCGGCCGTGGGTCCCGAGCTCGCGGCTACCGGGGGCGCCGGCATTCTCGCGTCGGCCCCCCGGTCAATCCCCGCCGTCTCGCACGACGTTGCCCTGGTGCCGCCGCGGCATCACCGCCACGATGGACGTACGATCCTGAGTCCGCATCGTCGCGGGAGGTCTTCGTGGAAGCCGCGTCCTCACCCACACATCGAACGGTCGCGCTCGTCGGAGGCGGCGGCTCCGGCAAGACGACGCTCGCCGAAGCGCTGCTGCACCGTGCCGGGGCGATCCCGCGGATGGGGAGCGTCGAGCACGGCACCACCGTGTGCGACTTCGAGCCCGAGGAAGCCGCGAGAGGAGTGTCACTCGGTCTCTCGCTCGCGTACCTGGTCTGGTCGGGCGAGGACGGCACGAGCACCGCTTTGACGCTCGCCGACACCCCGGGGCACCCGGACTTCATCGGGGCGGTCGACGCGGCTCTGGCGGTGTGCGACGTGGCGATCCTCGTCGTGAGCGCCGTGGACGGCGTGACGGCGGGAACGCGGGTCGTGTGGGCCGCCGCCGATGCCGCCGGCGTGCCGCGCCTCGTGGTGGTGACGCAGGAGGACCGCGCACGAGCCGACTTCCGGCGCGTGCTCGCCGACCTGCGCGCCGCATTCGGCCCGCGACTCGTGCCGTTGGAGCTTCCCATCGCCGAGGAGCAGGGATTCCACGCGATCGCCGACGTGCTCGGTGAGCACATGCTCGTGTACGACGAGAAGGGCCGCCATCACGCGGAGCCGATCCCGAGCGAGATCGCCGACGAGGAGCACCGGCTCCACCAGGATGCGACCGAGGAGATCGTGTCGCACGACGACGCGCAGCTCGAGGCCTACCTCGAGGGGGACGAGCCGTCACCGCGCGAACTCGGCCGCACGCTGGCCAAGGAAGTGGCGGCAGGCGAGGCTGTCCCGGTGCTGCTGTGCTCCGCCGTCACGGGGACGGGCATCGACCGGGTCGCCGATCTGGTGTGCGAGCTCGCGCCGCCGCCCGGATCGCGCGACGGCGTCATCCGCATCGGCGTCGACGAGGCGGGCGAAGGCGGCACACTGCAGCCGGTGGCGATCGACGCATCCGGGGAGACGCTCGTGCACGTGTTCCGCACCCTCGCGGATCCTTTCGTCGGTCAGGTCGCGATGCTGAAGGTCCTCTCCGGCGTCCTGCGCCCGAGCGACCGCCTGCACAACGCGACGACCGGCGTCGATGAGCGGATGCCGGCGCTCTTCCGGCTGCGCGGTGCGGAGCACCTCTCCGTCGACGCGCTGCGCGCCGGCGAGGTGGGCGCGGTCGCCAAGCTCGCCGGGACGCCCTCCGGCTCGCTGCTCTGGACGAGGCCGCGCACCGGTGCGCGGCCCGCACGCCTGCCCGATCGGCCTGCCGTGTATGCGGTGAGCCTGGAACCCGTGTCGCAGTCCGATGACGCCAAGCTTTCGACCGCGCTCACGCGGCTCGTCTCGGACGACCCGACCTTGATCGTCGACCGCACCGGTGGCGCGACGATCCTCCGCGGCCTCGGCGACACGCACGTCGCGGTCGCCGTCGACCGCCTGGCTCGGGTGCTCGGCGTCCACGTCGTGACGTCGCCGGCGCCTGTCGCGTATCGCGAGACGATCGCGGGCACCGCGAGTGCCGAGGGGAAGCTCAAGAAGCAATCGGGCGGCCACGGGCAGTTCGCCGTCGTGCAGCTGCGGGTCTCGCCACTGGCCCCCGGCGGCGGATTCGAGTTCCAGGACTCCGTCGTGGGCGGTGCGGTGCCGCGCTCGTACATCCCCGCGGTCGAGAAGGGTGCCCGCGACGCGCTGGCGACGGGCGGGCCGCAGGGGCATCCCGTGGTCGACGTCCGCGTGGAGCTCTATGACGGAAAGGCGCACTCGGTCGACTCGTCGGAGATGGCGTTCCGCACGGCCGCCTCGCTGGGGGTGAAGGCCGCGCTCGCCGAGGCGGGAACGGTCCTGCTCGAGCCGGTGTCGAGCGTGACGGTGACCGTCCCCTCCGACCTGCAGGGCCCGGTGCTCACCGACCTCGCCAGCCGCCGCGCCCGGGTCGGGTCGACGGAGCGCAGCGACGACGGCCGTGCGCGGATCAGGGCGACGGTGCCGGATGCGGAGCTCACGCGCTATGTGCTCGACCTGCGCTCGCTCACCGCGGGTCACGGCGAGCTCGAGATCGTCCCCGAGCGATACGAGCCGACGGGCAGCGCCCGGTGACCCCGCCGCCGGGTGACGCCCCGTCGTCGTCGCGCGATCTGTGCCCGTCGCGGCGCCGAATTCCGCGGAACACGTGACACGGCGCGCCCGCGTTCCTACAGTGGTCACAACGACACCCGGCTGTGGGAGCCGGGTGCTGCGGGGACGTGCTGGGAAGGGGATCTGGCCGTGGACGAAGAGGCGGGTTCGGCAGGGGCTGCCGCCCCCGCCAGTGGAGGCGCGCAGCCCGCTCCGCCGGTGACGCGCGGGACGCTGGTGTGGTTCGGCCTCGGTTTCGTGCTGCTGTCGTTCTTCGCCGCGTTCATGGGCTCGTGGCTCGCGCGGTCCGTCGACACGGCCGAGCCCGCGCCCCAGCCGTCGGCGTCCGCGACGGCATCGCCGGAGTACGAGGACGTCCTCGCCGAGATCCTCCCCGCAGGCTCCGCCGTGCGAGCGGGTACCGGGGTGCCCGAGGCCGGCAAGGGATACGAGGGCGACGTCTACATCGACATCGAAACCTCCGACGTGTACCTCTTCCAGGACGGGGAGTGGACCATCGTGGGGAACATCCGGGCTGCCGCGGCCGAGAACCTCACGGGGGAGCAGGGCCCGGCCGGCGCGCAGGGGCCCCAGGGTGAGCAGGGTGAGCAGGGTGAGCAGGGCGCCGAAGGCGCTCAAGGCCCGAGCGGTGCGCCGGGAGCCCCCGGCACGCAGGTGATGCTCGGAACGTCGGCACCCCAGAACGACACCTGCACCGCAGACGGCGATGTCTTCATCGACACGGCGGCCGTGGAGTTCTATGAGTGCCAGGACGGCGCCTGGGTGCTGTTCGGGCCCACGCCGGAGCCGACCCCCGACGCGAGCGAGTAGGCGTCAGCGGCGGGTCGACGCCGTCACGGTGAACTTGGCGTTGCGCGCGATCTGCCGCGTCGGCCCGACCGCCCGCTCCAGCGCGGGCCGGTAGCGCAGCCCCGAGTTCCACACCGTCCACAGCTCGCCGCCCGGTCGGAGGACCCGCGCCGCGTCCGCGAACATGCGTGGCGCGATGCCCTCGTGCACCGCGGAGCCGGAGTGGAAGGGCGGGTTCAGCGCGATGAACGTCGCGGTCCCGTCGGGCTGGGCCCTCAGCATGTCGTCGCGGATGACGTCGACGCGTTCGCCGACGCCGTTGGCCTCCGCCGTCGCGCGCGCGGACGCGACGGCGGCTGCCGACTGGTCGCACGCGAGCACGCGGAGATCGGGATGCCGCAGCGCCAGCGCCGTCGCCACCACGCCGGTCCCGCTTGCGAAGTCGATGGGCACGGTGTCGCAGGCGAGCGGAGGCAGGTGCTCGAGCAGGAACCGCGTGCCGATGTCGATCGTCGCGCCCGCGAACGCCCCGCCGTATGCGCACACGACGATCCCGTCGTGCGTCGCGCGGGTCGGCACAGGATCCGCCCCGTCGTGGGGCTCACGGGCGACGAGCACGCGGGACTTCTGGCGCGCGTGGGTGACGTCGAGCTGCGCGAACCTCTCGCGCAGCACGTCGTTCATCGCGAGGGTCATGTGCTTGACGCGACCGCCGGCGAACACGACGACGTCGGGAGCCGCGTGCGCGGCGATCAGCCCCGCGATGTCGCGCAGCGCGTCGAGCGAGCGCGGCAGCCGCAGCAGCACGACGCGCGCGCCCCGCACCAGGTCTGTCGACAGCGGCAGCGACGAGAAGGTGTCGACGAGGCCGAACCGCTCGGCGTTGGCGGCGAGGGCGCGCTCGCCCGTGAGGGGATCCTGATGGACACGGATGCTGCGACCGCCGTCCGCGGCGGCGCTCAGCGTCAGCCCGCCGTAGGCGTCGCCGATGACCACGAGCCCGCTGTCGCCGGCGCCGGCGCGCGCGGCGGCGGACTCGTCGAGGAGCAGCCGGTCCGCACCATCCGTCGCCACGAGGTCGGGAGCCTCGACGTCGGGCCATCGGCGCAGGGCGTCGAGCGAGAAGGTCACCGTCCCACGGTAGCCGGGCGGGCGGGTCCGGTTCCGGGAACTGCGGGGGAATGCGTGCCGTCCCGCGGCAGCGGGACTAGCATTCAACGGTGCCAGACCGTGCGTTCAGTCCCGTCATCTCGCTGCTGACCGTGGCGGCCGTGTGGGACGCGCACCTCGGCGCGCAGCTGCGCGATCTCGGGCTCACGACGCGCAAATACGGACTGCTCGCCCACATCGAGGCGACGCCGGGCATCTCTTTCAGCGAGCTCGCGCGGCGGTCGCAGATCACCGTGCAGTCCGCGCACACCGCGGTTCAGACCCTGGTCGCCGACGGGCTCGTGGCAGACGCGACCAAGCATGCGGGCGCAGCGTCTGATCTGCGCGTGACGGAGCGGGGGAGCGAGGTGCTGCACGCGGCCGAGCAACGGCTGGCGGCGCTCGACGCCGGACTCGCCGCGGGGGCTCCGGGGCTCGCGACAGCGCTGGAAGGCCTGCACGAGCAGCCGTTCGGGCTGGCGCCCGAGTAGGCCGAGGCTGCCCAGAAAACCTTCAGAAAGCCTGAAACACTTTCAGTTAGGCTGAAGGTGTGTTCCGCAACCCCCACACCCTGTTCCGCGCGCTCGCTATCCTCGAGGCGATCTCATGGACGCTGCTCATCGCCGGCCTCATCATCCGCGCCACCACCGACTGGGCGCTCGGCGTCACGATCGGCGGCGGCATCCACGGCTTCATCTTCCTGTCGTACGGCGCGACCGTCATCCTCGTCGCTCTCAACAACCGGTGGCACGCCGGCCCCACGGTGCTCGCGCTCGTGAGCGCCGTCATCCCCTACGCCACGATCCCCGCCGAGCTGTGGCTCCAGCGCAGCGGTCGCCTCGCCGGAGAGTGGCGGCTCGAGGCCACCGACGACCCGCGCGACGGCACCTGGTACGACCGGCTCATGCGCTGGTTCCTGCGACGCCCCTGGGTGCTCGGCGCCCTGATCGCGTTCGCCGTCGTGCTGCTGTTCGTCGTGCTCCTCATCCTGGGCCCGCCCGGCGGACGCGACTGACGACCTCCGCTTTCGGCCGCCCCACTCGTTCGCGAGCGGAGCGGCCGAGTCGCGTGCCGGTGCCGTCGATGACGGATGCGGTCTCAGCGCCAGGCGGGCAGCTGCTGAAGCGTCCAGGTGTTGCCGTCGGGGTCGTCGAACTGCACGAATCGACCCCAGTCCTGCTCGTCGACGCCGCGTCCCTCGACGCCGTTGGCGCGCAGGTGCGCCAGCGCCTCGTCGGCGTCCGGTACCACCACCTGGATGGTGTCCTGACGGCCGGGCTCGAGGTCGTTGCCGAGGCCGGTGCCGAAGGCGATGGAGCACGCGGACCCAGGTGGGGTCATCTGCACGAACCGGAGTCCGTCGAAAGGCGTCTGATCGTGGTCGGCGTTGAAGCCGATCCTCTCGTAGAACTCCTTCGCGCGATCGACGTCCGTCACCGGCACGTAGATGAGCTCGATCTTCCAGTCCATCGTGTTCCCTCTCGTCGTTGAAGCGGGTCCCCCTGGCTGACGACGTTACGCCGGGGATGCGACATCCGCCGCGGGGGAATACCTGCGGGTGAGAAGGGTTGAACTTGACAATGCTTGTGTCAAGTTCAAGACTTGACACTCCTCCACTCAAGTTTCAGGAGAGATGGAATGCCCGAAGACTTCACCCCCCAGGCCGGCGACGACGCGAGCTCGTTCGACGAGTTCCTGGCGCGCTACCTCGCGGGCGAGCGCGCGCGTGCCGAGCGCTCGATCGACCTGAGCCGCTACCTCGGTGCCCGCACCCAGGAGCTGCTGCAGCGTGCCGGCAAGTATGCGCTGGACCGCGGCCAGCAGGAGCTCGACGCCCTGCACGTGCTGCGGATCCTCGTCGCCGAGGCACCGGCGCGCGATGCCGTCCGGCGCATCGGCGCGGACGCCGACGCGATCGCACGCGCCACCGAGGAGCGCCTTCCCGCCGCCACGGCAGCCGCCGACGTGGACGGGGCGGTCGTGACCTCGTCGGTGCAGCGGGCGCTGTTCCACGCCTTCCAGGTCGCCCGATCCTCGGGTTCGACGTACGTCGACCCGGAGCACCTCTTCTTCGCGCTCGTGCTCGCGCAGGACACCCCCGCGGGCCAGGTCCTGGCGCGCGCCGGTGTGACCGCCGAGGCGCTCATGCAGGGTGCCCGTGAGACCGTGACACCGGGCGAGACCGCCCAGGGCGCCGCGAGCGCGGAGGGCGCAGCATCCGTCACCCCCATGCTCGACACCTACGGCACCGACCTGACGGCGCGCGCCGTCGCCGGTGAACTCGACCCGGTCGTCGGGCGCGCCGACGAGATCGAGCAGACGATCGAGATCCTCAGCCGTCGCACCAAGAACAACCCGGTGCTCGTCGGCGAGGCCGGCGTCGGCAAGACCGCGATCGTCGAGGGACTCGCTCAGGCGATCGTCGACGGCTCCGTGCCCGAGCAGCTCCTGGGCAAGCGCGTCGTCGCGCTCGACCTGCCGGCGATGCTCGCGGGCACCCGCTACCGCGGCGACTTCGAGGAGCGCCTCACCAAGACGATGGACGAGATCGCCGAGCACAAGGGCGAGCTCATCGTGTTCATCGACGAGGTGCACACCGTCGTCGGCGCGGGCGGCGCCGGTGACGGCGGCATGGACGCGGGCAACATCCTCAAGCCCCGCCTCGCGCGCGGCGAGCTCCACCTCGTGGGCGCGACGACGCTCAAGGAGTACCGCGTCATCGAGAAGGACCCGGCGCTCGAGCGCCGGTTCCAGCCGGTACGCGTCGGCGAGCCCTCGATCGAGGACGCCGTGCTCATCCTCCGCGGCCTCAAGTCCGCGTACGAGGAGCACCACGGCATCGTCTACACCGACGAGGCCCTGCGTGCCGCCGTCGAGCTCAGCGACCGGTACCTCACCGAGCGCGTGCTGCCCGACAAGGCGATCGACCTGATCGACCAGGCAGGTGCTCGGCTGCGGCTGCGGCTCGGCTCGAAGGTCGACGTGAGCGGGCTCATCGAGCGCCTCGCGACCCTCGAGGCCGACAAGAACGCCGCGGTGTCGGCCGAGCACTACGAAGAGGCGTCGCAGATCCGCGACCAGATCGCCGAGGTGCAGGACCGCCTCGAGCGGGCCACGGCTGCCGGCGCCGCGGTGCGCACCGAGGCGATCGTGGACGAGCCCGAGATCGCCGCGGTGATCAGCCGGGCCACCGGCATCCCGGTGAACCGCCTCACCGAGACCGAGCGCGAGCGCCTGGCCGCCCTCGAGGACGAGCTGCACGACCGCGTGATCGGGCAGGACGACGCGGTGACCGCGGTCGCCAAGGCCGTGCGCCGCAACCGCACCGGCATGGGCGATGCCCGGCGCCCGGTGGGATCGTTCCTCTTCCTCGGCCCGACGGGTGTCGGCAAGACGGAGCTGGCCAAGGCGCTCGCCGGGTCGCTCTTCGACGACGACACGGCGGTGATCCGCTTCGACATGAGCGAGTTCGGCGAGCGGCACACCGTGTCGCGCCTCGTCGGCGCCCCTCCCGGATACGTCGGGTACGACGAGGCGGGCCAGCTCACCGAGCGCGTGCGGCGAAACCCGTACTCGATCGTGCTGTTCGACGAGATCGAGAAGGCGCACCCCGACGTGTTCAACCTGCTGCTGCAGGTGCTCGACGACGGTCGCCTCACCGACGGCCAGGGCCGCACGGTCGACTTCCGCAACACGGTGGTCGTGATGACGTCGAACCTCGGCTCCGAGTTCCTCGCGTCGCGTGGCGGTGCCATCGGGTTCCTCGCCGACGGGGGAGGGGCCACCGGCTTCGGCTCGGAGAAGGATCTGCGCGACCGCGTCTTCGGCAAGCTGCGCGAGGCGATGCGGCCCGAGTTCCTCAATCGCATCGACGAGATCGTGCTGTTCCGCAAGCTCGAGAAGCCGCAGCTGCAGAGCATCGTGCGCCTGCTGCTGGGTGCATCCGACGCGCGGCTCGCGAAGCGCGAGGTGTCGCTGGTGGTGACGGACTCCGCGGTCGCGTGGCTCGCCGACAACGGGTACGAGCCCGAGTACGGCGCCCGGCCGCTGCGCCGCCTCATCCAGCGCGAGGTGGACGACCGCATCGCCGACCTGTTCGTGACGGGTGCGCTCGTCGACGGCGGGACGGTGACGGTGGATGCTGCCGGCCCGGCGCTCTCGGTCGTCGCCGGTTCGCCGTTCGCCGCGGCCGCCTGATCGAGTCTCGACCCCTGCTCACCTGTCACGATCTGCCGGTCACGCCGGCGCTTCGTGACAGGTGAGCGGAAGGGCGACGTGCTCCGGGCACAGCGCCATCGACCCCTGCTCACCTGTCATGATGTGCCGGTCACGCCGGCGCTTCGTGACAGGTGAGCGGAAGGGCGACGTGCTCCGGGCACGGCGCCCTTCACGCGCGTCATGGCTGCAGCATCCGTTTCAGGGTCCGCGCGTTGTGCACGGCGTTGCCGCCGCCATCGTTGTTGAAGTACGCGTGGACCTCGTGGCCGGCGCGCTCCCACTCGCGGATGCGCTCGGCCCACCATGCGAGATCGTCGTCGGAGTACGAGCCTCCGTACAGATTCTCGGGGTCGGGACCGTGCAACCGCACGTAGACGAGGTCGGCGGTGGCGCGCAGGATGCAGGGCAGACGGGCGCCGCTCATGACGCAGTACGCGGCGCCGTGGCGTTCGAGGATCGCGAAGACCGCCTCGGCGGTCCAGGACGGATGCCGGAACTCCACGGCCGGCCGCGTCCACCGCGGCAGCGCCGTGAGGAAGTGGTCGAGGCGTGCGTCGTCGCGCTCCATGCCCGGATGCAGCTGCACGATGAGAGGTCCACGGCGGCCGCGGAGCTCGTGGAGCCCGCGGGTCACGCGCTCGATCCAGACCTCCGGCTCGAGCAGCCGCCGCGCGTGCGTGAGCCCGCGCGGGGCCTTCACCGCCATCTCGAAGCCCTCCGGCAGGCGGTCGCGCCAGGCGGCGAAGCGCGCGTCCGCCGGCCAGCGGTAGAAGCTGCCATTGAGCTCGACGACGTCGAACTCGGCGATGTACTCATCCAGCCAGCGGCTCTGCGGGCCGTGGTACAGCACGCCTCGCCAGTGCGGGTAGACCCAGCCGGAGGTGCCGATGCGCGCCATGCCTCCAGCGTGATCGACCCGCATCGGCCGCGGCCACGGGGTTGCGCCTGCGCGACGCGCGCGTTAGCGGATGGCGGCGTGCGCGTGTCGCCGGGCGCTGACAGAGTGGGTGCATGACCCGCATCGGCGCGATCTTCAACCCGTACACGCACAGCCCCGACGAGTTCCGCGACGCCGTTCTCGCCGCCGAATCGGCGGGACTGCCCGAACTGTGGATCTGGGAGGACTGCTTCCGGCAGTCCTCGTTCGCGACCGTGGGCGCGGCCCTCGCATGGACGGAGGCGCTGCGCATCGGCATCGGGATCGCACCCATGCCGCTGCGCAACGTGGCGGCGACCGCGATGGAGATCGCCACCGTCGAGCGGCTCTTCCCAGGGCGCCTGCTTACGGGCGTCGGTCACGGCGTGCTCGACTGGATGGGGCAGGTCGGCGCGCGCGTCGCCTCTCCGCTGACCCTGATGCGCGAGTACGTTCCCGCATTGCGGGGCCTGCTCGCGGGTGACGAGGTGACCGTCGACGGCCGATACGTCACGCTCCGTGACGTGCGCCTGGACTACCCGCCGACGACGCCGCCCCTCGTGTACGCGGCGGCCGAGGGGCCGAAGACGCTGCGGCTGAGCGGCGAGGTCGCCGACGGCACGGTGCTCGACAGCGGGCACACCGCAGCCGAGTACGCGACCGCGACGGCCGCCATCCGTGAGGCGCGTGCCGCCGCGGGCCGCGGCGACGGTCACGACGTGGTCGCCTACGTCATCACCGCGTTCGGTCCGGACGCGGAGGCCCGCGCCATCGCCGATGTCGGCGACAAGCCCGACCCGGCGGAGCGCGCGCTGTGGGGCGACCCGACGCAGGTCGCGGCGGGTGCGCAGCGCTTCTTCGACACGGGCGTCGACGACGTCGTGCTGCTGCCCTCGTCGCGCGGCGACATCGCCGAGTTCTACCGGGCGGCCGCCGAGGTCGCACGGATCGTCGACGCGAGCGCCTGATGACCGCGGCGCTCTCGATCGGGATCGCGGCGGCGGCCGGCCCCGAGCTCGGCGCACGCGTCGCGGCGGCGGCGGAGGCCGCGGGGCTGCACGCCCTGTGGGTCAACGACACCCCGGGGCATGACGCGCTGGAGGTCCTCGGCGCCGCCGCCCGCGCGACGGAGCGGCTCGTGCTCGCCACCGGCGTGCTGCCGATCGACCGTCGCACCCCCGACGACATCGTGTCAGCATCCGCGGGACTGCCCGCCGACCGGCTGGTGCTCGGCATCGGCTCGGGGCAGCTGCGCACGGGGGCCGTCGGGGGCGTGACGGATGCCGCCACCGCCCTCCGCGATCGCACCGGCGCCCGCGTGGTGGTCGGCGCACTCGGACCGCGGATGCGGCGCGCGGGTGCAGAGGCATCCGACGGACTGCTGCTCAGCTGGCTCACGCCCGGTGTCGCCGCCGAGCAGGCGGCGCGGGCGCGCGGGATCACACCCGAGACGCACGTGGCGCTCTACGTGCGCACCGCCGTCGACCCCGCCGCGGTCGCGGTGCTCGAGCAGGAGACGGCCCGCTATGCCGGCTACCCGGCGTACGCCGCGAACTTCGCCCGGCTCGACATCGACGCCGCGGACACGGTGATCCGGCCGGGTGGCGAGCTGCCCGACCGGATCGCGGCGTATCGCGACAGCGTGGACGAGGTCGTGCTGCGGGCGATCACGGCTTCGGGAACCGTCGACGAGCATCTCCGCTTCATCGACACCGTCGCGGAGGCGGTCGCCGGCTGACCGTGTCGCCTCATCGACCTGTTACGTGGCGGCTCCACGGCAGACTGGGATCGATGACCTCACAGCCCTCTCCGTCCCACCCGACGTCCTCCCGCCCGGTCGCGGTGATCGCCGGTGCGTCCGGTTTCGTCGGCGCGGCGCTCGTCCAGGCCTTCGCCGAGGACGGGTACGAGGTCCGCACCATCGGCCGGTCGCACGCCGACGCGACGTGGGACGACGGCGGCGGCATCCGTGCGCTCGTCGACGGCGCTTCCGTACTCGTGAACCTCGCGGGCAAGTCCGTGAACTGCCGGTACACCGATGCGAATCGCGACGAGATCCTGCGATCGCGGGTCGAGACGACGAGGACCCTGCGCCAGGCGGTGACGGATGCTGCGACCCCGCCCCGCGTATGGCTCAACGCCAGCACCGCCACGATCTACCGCTACGCGATGGACCGCCCGCAGACCGAAGCCGACGGTGAGCTGGGCGACGGGTTCTCCGTCGACGTCGCGCGGAACTGGGAGGACGAGTTCTTCGCCGGCGACCTGCCGGCGACACGCCGAGTCGCGCTGCGCATGGCGATCGTCATCGGCGACGGGCCTGCCTCGCACATGCTGCTGCGTCTTGCGCGACTGGGCCTGGGCGGCCCGCAGCACGACGGCTGGTGGTGGGCGCACCGCCGCTACCGGGGGATCGGGCCGCACCCGACGGGGAACGGACGCCCGAGCCGGCATCGGTCGGGCGGGCGCCAGCGCTTCAGCTGGATCCACATCGACGACGTCGTCGGCGCGGTGCGCGTCGTGCGCGACCGGCCGGAGATCGAAGGGCCGGTGAACCTCGTCGCGCCCCGCGCGAGCGACAACCGGACCCTGATGGCGACGCTGCGCAGGGTGGTCGGGCAGCCGATCGGCCTTCCCGCCTACCGGTTCATGCTCGAGCCGGCGATGGCGGTGCTGCGCACCGAGCCCGAGCTCGTGCTCAAGAGCCGGTGGGTCTCGCCGGAGGTGCTGCTGTCGGCGGGATACGACTTCGCGTACCCCGACTTGGAAGCCGCGCTGCGCACGGTCGCGCGCTGAGGTCGGGCGCAGGTCGAGCAGGGGACAGGTGTCGGAGGCGGGTGCCAGAATGCCGATGTGCTGCTGAACGAGCTGGTGACCGCGACGGGCGAGGTCGCGGCGACGTCGTCGCGACTGGCCAAGGTCGCCGTGCTCGCCGCGCTGCTGCGCGAGCTCGACGCCGACGAGATCGCCCCCGCGATCGGATTCCTCACCGCGAACCCGCGACAGGGTCGACTCGGAGTCGGCTGGCGGAGCCTGGCCGGCCTCGACGTCGCCCATGCCGACGACTCGACGCTGACAGTGCTCGAGGTCGATGCGTCGCTCAGCCGTCTGGCGGCCGCCGATGGCGCGGGCTCGGTGCTGGCACGACGCGCCGAGCTCGACGCACTCGCCGGTGCCGCGACGGCGGACGAGTGGGACTTCCTGGCGCGCGTCATGATGGGCGAACTGCGGACGGGAGCTCTGGAGGGCGTCCTCCTCGACGCCCTCGCGAAGGGCTCCGCGCGGGAGGCGCCGGTCGTGCGGCGCGCCGCGATGCTGTCGGGCGACCTCGGCGCGACGGCCCTGATCGCGCTCACCGGCACTGCCGACGAGCTCGCGGCGGTCGGGCTCGAAGTCGGGCGCGGTGTGCTGCCCATGCTCGCGGCGACGGCGGGGTCGACGACAGAGGCCCTCGAGACCCTCGGGGGCGCAGCATCCGTCGAATACAAGCTCGACGGCGCCCGAATCCAGGTGCATCGCGACGGCGAGGACGTGCGCGTCTTCACGCGCAGCCTCGCCGACATCACGCACCGGGTGCCCGAGCTGGTGGAGGCGGTGCGTGGGCTTCCGGCCGAGCGCGTCATCCTCGACGGCGAGACGCTGTCGCTCGACGAGGACGGCGGTCCGCGACCGTTCCAAGACACGATGTCGCGATTCGGGTCGATGGGCGACGAGGGGGCGGACGCCGTGCTGCGGCCGTGGTTCTTCGACATCCTGCATCTCGACGGCCGCGACCTCATCGACGAGCCGCTGGCCACCCGCCTCGAGCTGCTCGACCGGGCCGTCGGCGATGCCCGCATGCCCGGCATCGTCACCGACGACCCCGCGGCGGCCGAGGACTTCTCGCGCCAGGCGCTGGCGGCGGGTCACGAGGGAGTCATGGTGAAGGCGCTCGACGCGCCCTACGCCGCGGGGCGGCGCGGCAAGAGCTGGCTCAAGGTGAAGCCGGTGCTCACCTACGACCTCGTCGTGCTCGCCGTCGAGTGGGGATCGGGCCGGCGCGCGGGGCAGCTCTCGAACCTGCACCTGGGCGCACGCGATCCCGAGGGCGCCTTCGGCGAGCCTGGCGGCTTCGTGATGGTCGGCAAGACCTTCAAAGGTCTCACCGATGCGACGCTGCGCTGGCAGACCGAGTTCTTCCCGACCATCGAGACGCATCGCTCCGCGTATGCGGTGCACGTGCGACCCGAGACGGTCGTCGAGATCGCGATCGACGGCGTGCAGCGCTCGACGCGGTATCCCGGCGGCGTCGCGTTGCGCTTCGCGCGGGTGAAGGGCTACCGGCCCGACAAGCGCCCCGGCGAGGCCGACACGATCGAGTCGCTGCGCACGCTGCTGCGCGGGTGACGGATGCTGCGACCCGAGCCTGCACGTGACGTGGAGCGCGCAGGGGTGTGGGCGCCCGGCCGCGCAGCTCAGCGGCGGGCGGCGACGTACCGGTGCTCGGGTCTGCCCGTCGTGCCGTAACGAAGACGCACCTCGACCTGGCCCCGGGCGGCGAGTGTCGCGAGATGACGCTGCGCCGTCGCCCGCGAGATGCCCACGCGGTCGGCGACCTCGGCCGCGGAGGCCTCGTCGTCGCCGAGGCCCTCGAGGATCAGCTGCTCCGTCGCCGAGCGGGCCACGGTCGCGGGCTCGGCGGCACCGTGCAGGATTGTCAGCGCTCGGTCGATCTGCTCCTGCTCGAGCGGACGATCGGTCGTGAGCAGGTTGCGCATGCGGGCATAGCGATCGAGGCGCTCGGCGAGCACGCGGGCGTCGAACGGCTTGGTCAGGTAGGCGAGCGCGCCGGCGCGCAGCGCGCGACGCACGGTCGCCGCATCCGTCGCGGCCGACAGCAGGAACGCGTCGACGTCGGTCCCCGCGACGAACTCGACCCCGTCGCCGTCGGGGAGGAACGCGTCGACGAGCAGCAGGTCGGGAGCCTGGGTGCGCACGGCCTGCCGGGCGACGCCGAGCGAGTGCACGGCGTCGAGCGCGGTGAAACCCGGGCGGGAGGCGACGACGTCGCGGTGCAGACCGGCGACGCGGAAGTCGTCGTCGACGACGAGCACGCGGATGGGCTGGGTCATGGGGTCTCCTCCCCAGAGTGCGCCGCGTCGCGGCGCAGGGCGCCTGGCAGTCGCGCGCCGAACACGGCGCCGGAGCCGTCACCGCCGGCATCGATCAGCCAGACGTCACCGCCATGCCGGCGTGCGAGGTCGCGCGACAGCGGCAGGCCGAAGCCGTGGCCGTGGACGTCGTCCCGGTCGCTCGCGTCGGCTCCGCGGGTGCCGCGACCGAACGGGTCGGCTCCGGCGGGGCGCACGCCGGGGCCGGAGTCGGCGACCGTGACCACGAGCTCGCCGCCGTCGCCGAGCAGCGCGATCTCGACCCATCGGGGTTCGTCGCCGGAGACGGCCGCGGTGACCGCGTTGCCGACGAGGTTGCCGAGGATCGCGGCGACATCCTCCGGGAGCGCCACCTCGCTCAGCAGCAGCGTGTCGTCCGAGATGCGCAGCGTCACCCCGCGCTCGCGGGCCGCCGCACCCGTCGCGCCGAGGATCGACTGGAGGAACGTGTCGGGCACCCGCTCGAGGCCCGCGACCGCGAAGTCGATTGCGCCGCGCTCCGTCAGATCGCCGAGGAACGCACGTGCCTCCTCGACGCGGTCGGCGTCGATCAGCCCTGACGCGACGTGCAGGCGATTGGCGAACTCGTGCCGCTGCACGCGCAGCGCCTCGGTCATGGCGCGCACCGTCTCGAGGCGCCCGGCGAGGGCCTCGACGTCGGTGCGATCGCGCACGACAACGATCTCACCCAGCGCACGGTCGTCGCGGCGGACCGGCCGGGTGTCGAGGTACAGCACGCGGTCCCCGACCACCGCCTCCGCGGCCGTCGCGCCCTCTCGCACCGCGCGGATCACCTCGTCCGGCAGCCCCACATCGTCGAACCGGCGACCGACGGGATCTACGAGCCGCAGCATCCGTTCCGCCGCCTCGTTGCACACACGGACGACGCCGTCGGGATCCAGCGCGACGACGCCGTCGCCGACGCCCTCGAGCACCGCGGCCTGGTTCTGCACGAGCGCCACGAGCTCCTCGGGCTGAAGTCCCAGCGTCAGCCGCTCGAAGCGCCGTCGCAGCAGCAGGGTCGCGAGCGTGGCCAGGGCGACCCCGCCGAGCGCGGCGACTGCGATCGTCGTGAGGAGAGCGGGGAGGTCGTCGAACACGCTCGCGCGCTCGAAGCCGACGCTGACCTCGCCGACCGGCTCGCCCCCGGCCTCGGCATAGATCGGCACCTTCGCCCGCGCCGACTCGCCGAGCGTGCCGACCTCCCAGTCGACGACCTCGTTGCCCTCGAGGACCTCGGCGAAGGGTGTCGAGACCACCTGCCCGAGGAGGTCCTGATTCGGGTGGGCGAGACGGATGCCGTGATCATCGGTGACCACGACGAACAGTGCGTCGGTCCGGTCGGCGACATCCGTCGCGATCTGCTGCAGGGGACCGTCGCGGAGGTCCGCGGCGTCCGGCGTTCCGGGATCCGCCGAGAATTCCGCGACGAGCGACTTCACGTCGGGGTCCTCGGCGACGGTGCGGGCGATGTTGAGCGCGGCAGCCTCGGATTCGGCCCGCAGCTGGCGCACACCCAGCCACCCGAACACCAGCGCGCACACGGCCACGACGGCGGTGACCGTCGCGAGCTGCACCAGCAGCAGCCGTGTCGCGAAGCGCATGCCACCTCCCGGGGCGTGTGAGCGGGTGCGCGTGAGCATAATGCGCAGAACACACGCTACGCGCACAACGTGAGGGAATGCGACTTACCGCGCGCCGGGGCCCCGCCGCGCCCTAGCCTCTCTCGAACGCACCGCGATCGGTGCGCGAGACCTGACGCACCTTACGACGAAGGAGTCGACATGAACGCGGCAGCACCGTTCCTCCTCCAGGCCGCCGAGGCCGACGACGGCTACGCGACGGCCTTCGTCCCGCCCGAATGGGTGCTGGTGGCCCTCGGCTTCACGATGGTCCTCGTCTTCATGGCGCTCATCATGACGCGAAGGCTCACACCGATGGTCGCGCTCATCATCGTGCCCACCGTCTTCGGGCTCTTCGCCGGCGCGGGGCTCGGCCTCGGCGACATGATCATCGACGCCATCGGCAGCATGGCGCCGACGGCCGCGCTGCTCATGTTCGCGATCATGTACTTCGGCATCATGATCGACGTCGGCCTGTTCGACCCGCTCATCCGCGCGATCACGCGACTGCTCGGCGACGACCCCGCGAAGGTCGTGCTCGGCACCGCGATCCTCGCCGGAGCGGTCTCGCTCGACGGCGACGGGTCGACGACGTTCATCATCACGACGTCCGCCATGCTCCCGATCTACCTTCGCCTGGGCATGAGCCCCGTCGTGCTCACGTGCGTCGCGGGCCTCATGAACGGCACGCTCAACATCGTGCCGTGGGGCGGCCCGACCGTGCGCGCCGCCACCGCGCTCGGCCTGCAGCCCACCGACATCTTCGTGCCGATGCTCCCGTCCCTCGCGGCCGGCATCGTCATCGCGCTGACCTTCGCCTGGTTCCTCGGCCTCTCCGAGCGCAAGCGCATCGGCAACGTCGACACTTCGCGGCTCGGCGACGACGGCTCGCTCGCCGGTCCCCGCATCTTCCGCGGCTCCGACTCGAAGCCCGGCGCCCGTGCGACGCTGCGCACCGGCAACATCGTGACGCTCGCCGGCGGACACGGCGGCGTGCCCGCGGCGACGGCGGTCGTCGACCGCGAGGACACGGCGATGGCCGACACCATGCTCGACCCGAACCGTGCGACGCTGCGGCCGAAGCTGATCTGGTTCAACCTGGTGCTCACGCTCGCGGTCATGGTGCTGCTCGTGCTCGACATCTTCCCGCTCGCGTACGTCTTCATGGTGGGCGCCGCGATCGCGCTGGTGGTCAATTTCCCGAAGCTCAAGAGCCAGGCCGACGAGATCGTCGCCCACGCCCCGAGCATCGTCGGCGTCGTGTCGATGGTCCTCGCGGCCGGTGTGCTCGTCGGCGTGCTGAACGGCACCGGCATGGTCGATGCCATGGCCACCTGGATCACGACGGTGATCCCCGCCTCGCTCGGCCCGTTCCTCGCCGTCATCACGGGCATCCTGTCGATCCCGTTCACCTTCTTCATGTCGAACGACGCGTTCTACTACGGCATCCTCCCGGTGCTCGCGCAGAGCGCCGAGCACTTCGGCATCGCCCCGGTAGAGATGGCGCGCGCCTCGATCACCGGCCAGCCGGTGCACCTGCAGAGCCCGCTCGTGCCCGCGATCCTGCTGCTGGTGTCGCTCGCAAGCGTCAATCTGGGCGACCACCACAAGAAGGTGCTGTGGCGGGCCACCATCGTGTCGCTCGCGATGCTCGCGGTGGGAGTGCTGGTCGGCGCGATCCCGCTCATGGCGTGACCTGAGCCCACACTCCCTCTCCGCGAGACTCCAACGGAGCGCCGAGACTGCAGGCAGCGCCTGCAGTCTCGGCGCTCCGATGACGTCTCGCGGTCGTTCGGGGCCGAACGTAGGATTTCGCCATGACCAAGGGACCGGCGCCCGACGCCTCCTACGAGAACCGCAGCTTCGGGGCGCCCGGCGCGGACCGCACCGTCGTCCTGCTCCGCTCGGGGGTCTCGACGCTCTCGGATCCGCGGCCCGACGTCACCGCGCGGCGCGACGCGAGGATCGTCGCGGTGGGGCTCACGGTCGACGACATCGACGATCCCGCGGCGTACCGGGGCGCGACCCCGGCGGAGGCGACCGCGACCGTCATCGCACGATTCATCGCCGAGGAAGCACACGGGCGCCCGGTGGGCCTCGTGGGAGTGGGCGAGGCCGGGGAGCTCGCGATCATGATCGCGGCGCACCTCGGCGAGGGCGTCGACCGGCTGGCGCTCGTCGCCGTTCCCCGGCCGGAGTCCGAGCTCGGCGCGAGCGAGGTCGCCGAGGTCCTCGACCGCATCGCTGCGAAGACGCTCCTCATGAACGGCCAGGCAGACCCGATGGCCGCCTCCGGCGCCGCCCGCTGGTTCAAGGATCACCTGGCGTCGGCCCGGGTCGAGATGGTGCCGAAGACGGACGCCCTCGAGGCGCGGCTGATCCTCGCGGACGTGTGGGAGCGCGTGCTGTCGCACGTCGCGCCCGGCACCGTGCGATGAACCGCATCGTCGTGCTCACCGGGGCCGGCATCTCGGCCGAGAGCGGTGTGCCCACGTTCCGCGGCGCCGACGGTCTCTGGGAGGGGCACGACATCGACGACGTCGCGACGCCGGAGGGATTCGAGCGCGACCCCGACCTCGTTCAGGCGTTCTATGACGCGCGACGCCGGGCCGTGGCATCCGTGTCTCCGAACGCTGCCCACCGCGCGCTCGCCCGCCTCGAGGGCGCGATCGGCGACGACCTGCTCGTCGTCACGCAGAACGTCGACGACCTGCACGAGCGTGCCGGCAGCCGCAACCTCGTGCACATGCACGGCGAGCTGCGGCGCGCGCTCTGCCTCGCGTGCGGATCCCGGCCGGATTGGGACGCCGACCTCATCGACCGCCCCGCATGCCCGGAATGCGGAGAACGGATGCTGCGCCCCGACGTGGTCTGGTTCGGCGAGATGCCGTACGAGCTCGACCGCATCGAGCAGGCGGTCGTCGCGTGCGACGTGTTCGTCTCGATCGGCACGTCGGGGGAGGTGCACCCGGCCGCGGGCTACGTCGCGCTCGCCGCCGCCTTCGGCGCCCGCACCGTGGAGCTCAACCTCGAGCCCAGCGACCCGCCCGTTCCGTTCGACGACGCACGCGCCGGCCGCGCGGGCGAGCTCGTGCCGGCGTGGGTGGAGGAGACGATCGCGCTGCGTGCGCCACGGGGATGACAGACGAAGGCGCCGGACGGATGCTGCCGCCCGGCGCCTTCGCGCTGCTGGATGCCGCTAGACCCTGCCTCCGCCGGAGCGCAGTCGCGAGAGGGCGTCCACGGTCGCAGCGAGGATCAGCACACCACCTGTGATGAGCAGGTTGAATCCCGCGGGGAGCTTGAGCAGACCGAGTCCGTTCGTGATCACCGCGATGACCAGCGCACCGATGGCGGCGTGCATGAGCCGGCCTCGTCCGCCGAAGAGGCTGACGCCGCCGACGACGGCTGCGGCTACTCCACTCAGGACGATGTCACGGCCGACGGTCGCGTCCACCGAGCCGACCCGCGAGACGCTCAGCAGGGCGGCGAGCACGGCGAGACTCGAACAGACGACGAACGCCCACCACTTGATCCAGCGCACCTTGACGCCCGAACGGCGAGCGGCCTCGGCATTGCCGCCGATCGCGTAGATGTAGCGGCCGAACCGCGAGCGGTCGAGAACGAAAGTGCCGATCCACAGGATGAGGAGGACCAGCGGGACCACGATGGGCACGCCGCTCACCTCGACCACGGACTGGCCGCGGTTCTGGTTGAGGACGTACACCGCGCCACCGCCGAGGACCGCGATGACCGCCAGCTTGATGAACACCAGCGAGATCGCGCGGTTGGGGACGCCGGCCCGCGAGCGACGCCGCCGATCCCAGAACGACGTGCCGGCCGAGATCAGCAGCATGATCGCGAGCATCGCCCAGCCGCCCCACACGGGCAGGTTCTCGCTCTGGATCGCCCGCAGCTCGGGGATCTGAAGGCGGTAGAGGCCGCCGGGCCCGATGATGACCAGGGCGAGGCCCTGGAATCCGAGGAACAAGCCCAACGTCACGACGAACGATGGGATTCCGACCCTCGCGACGAAGAAGCCGATGGTCGCGCCGGTGAGGAAGCCGAAGCCGAATCCGATCAGCAGAGCGAGAGGCCAGGGAAGCCCCCACACCGCGTTGAGCACGACGAACAGCGCCATGCCGACACCGCCGGTCACGCCCGCGGACAGGTCGATCTCGCCGAGCAGCAGTACGAAGACGAGCGCCATGCCCAGCACGACGAGCGAGGCGGCCTGGTTCAGCAGGTTCGCGAAGTTGCGCTCGGTGAGGAAGAACGGGCTGAGGATGCTGAACAGCACCACCAGCACGACGAGGCCGCCGACTGCGGGGAGTGCGCCCATGTCGCCGCCCCGGATGCGCTGCCACCACGCGGTGATCTGGTCGCCGAGCCCGCCCTCGACGCCACTGCCGATGAGGTCGCTGGCAACCGGGTCCGGTGAGGCCTCGGTGCGAGGGGCGTTGATGGTCATGACAGGTCTCCCTCGATGGCGATGGTGTTCGTGCCGATGATCTCCACTCCGCCGAGCGTCTTCGTGCCCGTGATGTAGCCCACGACGTCGTCGCGGGTCGTGTCCTTCGCGTCGATCTGCGCGACCATCTGGCCGAGGTAGAGGACGGCGATGTCGTCCGCGACGGCGAAGACGTCGGCGAGGTTGTGGCTGATGAGGATCACGGCGACGCCCTGGTCGGCGAGGCGGCGCACGAGATTGAGCACCTGCTCGGTCTGGGCGACGCCCAGCGCCGCAGTCGGCTCGTCGAGGATGACCACTCGGGCCTTCTTCAGCACTGCGCGCGCGATGGCGACGGTCTGCCGCTGGCCACCGGACAGGGAGGAGACCTTCTGGCGCACCGACTTCACGGTGCGCACCGACAGGGAGCGGAGGGTGTCGGAGGCCTCCCTCTCCATCAGGCCCTCGTCGAACGTGCCGAACGACAGTTCCTCGCGGCCGAGGAACATGTTCTGGACGATGTCGAGGTTGTCGCACAGGGCGAGGTCCTGGTAGACGACCTCGATGCCCAGCCCCGACGCGTCGCGCGGGGCGTGCAGGTCGCGGTGGGTGCCGTCGATGAGGACTTCGCCCTCGTCGTAGGGCTGCACTCCGGCCAGCCCCTTGATGAGGGTGGACTTGCCGGCGCCGTTGTCGCCGACCAGCGCGGTGACCTTGCCGGGCCGCACCTTGAGGTCGACGCCCTTGAGCACGCTCACGGGGCCGAAGGACTTCTTGACGCCGACGAGCTCGATGATCGGCTCGGCGGCGGTGGTCATTTCTGGCATCTTCGCTTCCTTGCGATTGGTCCGCACACGGGATGAATCGGGGCGCCACGTCACGTGAACGTGGCGCCCCTCATCAGATGGTTTACTCCGTGACGCCGTATTCCGCGCACAGGTCGGCGAGGTTCACCTCGGTCGACGGGTCCGTGATGCTCGGGATGGTGCCGGTGCACAGCTCGTCGAACGTCGCGTAGCCGCCGGCGGCGACGACGTCCTTGACCTTGTCGGGTCCGACCAGCTGCGGCGTGACCTGGATGTACGGGGTTCCGTCCTCCAGCTCCGCGTCGGCCGACGGGGTCTCACCGTTGAGGAGGGCGACGGCGAGCTCGACCGCGGCGTCCGCCTCGTCCTTCACCGGCTTCCACACCGTCGCGGTCTGCCAACCGCCGAGGATGTTCTGCAGACCCGCCACGTTGGCGTCCTGGCCGGAGACGGCCACGCCCGTCAGACTGTTGTCCTGCAGGACCGTGATGACGCCGGCCGCGTTGGTGTCGTTGGCCGCCCACACACCGTCGACCTGGCCGCTGAGGCTGGTCAGAGCGTTCTCGAAGTTGGTCTGCGAGATGTCCTGGTCCCACGCGCCGTCGGGCTCGGCCGCCGGGGTGACTCCCGCCTCCGACAACACCTCATCGGCGCCGTCATGGAACATCTTGGCGTTGCCGTCTGCCGGGTCGCCGCCGATGTAGACGACCGTCGCGTCAGCGGGCGCGACGCCCGCTGCCTCGAGCCCGTCGAGCACGGTCTGCCCCTGCAGGCGACCGACCTCCTCGTTGTCGAACGAGACGTAGTAGTCGGCGCCGTCGAACGGACGGTCGTACGCGATGACCGGGATCCCCTCAGCCTTGGCCTTCTCGCCGACTGCGACCGCAGCACCCTGCAGATCGACGAGCAGCATCACACCGCAGCCCTGGGTGAGCTGCTGGTCGGCGATCGTCGCGTACTTCTCTTTGTCGTTCTGAGCGTTCTGGATGTCGGCCTCGAAGCCGGCGGCCTCCAGACCCTCCTGCAGGAACGGGCGGTCCAGGTTCTCCCAGCGCGGCGACGAGGCCGCGTCGGGCAGGATCACGCAGGCGCGGCTGGCTGCGTCGCCGCCGCCTTCGGTGGAGCCACCGTTGTCGCCCCCGCCGCCGGCACAGCCGGCCAGCATCACCGCGGCGGCGCCCGAGAGGGCGACCGCGGCAAGGATCGAAGACTTCTTCATCATTCGCCTTTCGTCGTTGAAGCGAGCGAGTCCCAGGATCGTCCCTGGCGTTCATCGCGCTGAAGCGATCATCGACGACACAGATTCTTATCGTCAAGTCTTGAACGTAACGCTTTGGCAACGCCGGGGACTGCTGGCGACGGATGCTGTCGCTTCGCGGTTCGAGACAGCGCTTACCGTGCAGAGTGCCGGTCCGGCAGGGCAAGAACGGGCAATTCGCCAAGGCCTCGCATACTGTCAGCCTGGGCGCTCGCTGTGAGTGTTCGCCAAGTGAAGCCAGGCGGGGATCGGCGGCGTCAGGCGCGACCGGTCGCCGCGCGCGTGCGGCGCGACAGCGAGTCGACGATCACCGCGAGCACGAGCACGACGCCGGTGACCATGAACTGCACATACGAGTCGAGGGCGAGAAGCGTCAGACCCGACGAGATCGACTGGATGACCACGATGCCGATCAGGGCCGAGAAGGCCGATCCGCGCCCGCCGAACAGGCTCGTCCCGCCGATCACGGCGGCGGCGATCGCGTTGAGATTCACGTCCCCGGTTCCCGAGCTCTGGTTCGCGGATGCCAGCCGGGCGGCAGCGAGGATGCCGCCCACCGCGGCGAGCGTGGAGCACATCGCGAAGACGGAGAGGTAGATGCGATCCACCCGGATGCCCGCGCGCCGGGCCGCCTCGACGGACCCGCCGACCGCGTAGACCGAGCGGCCCCACCGGGTGCGCGTGAGGGCGAAGTTCATCGCGACCACGAGGGCGAGGAAGAACAGGAACATCACGCCGACGCCCCGGTACAGATTCAGGTACCACGTCGCGACGAGCAGGAATACGAGCAGCACCGAGCTCCGGACCGCGATCTCGGCGTAGCCCTGACTCACCAGGTTCGCCGCCGCGCGCCGTCGCGCCCGTCGGACGAGCGACCACGCGAACGCGCCCACGGCGAGCACCGCCACCACGTAGGAAGCCCACGCGGGGAGGAACATCTGCTGCGCGAACTGCACGAGCCACGAGTCGAACGGGATCGCGATCGACCCGGTCTCACCGAGCACCCACAGCTGCAGCCCGAGGAAGCCGAGCAGACCCGCGAGTGTGATGACGAAGCTCGGCAGCCCGAACCTCGTGTAGAGGAAGCCGTAGAGCAGTCCGACGAGGCAGCCGATCGTGATGGCCGCGATCAGCGACAGCACGACGTTCCACTGCAGCTGCACGAAGGTCACGGCCAGCACGGCCGCCGCGAGGCCCGACACCGAGCCGACGGAGAGGTCGATCTCGCCCACCAGGAGCACAAGCACGACGCCGAGCGCGATGGTGCCGATGGCCGCACACTGCATCGTGAGGTTGACGAGGTTCTCACTCGACAGGAACACAGGGTTCAGCAGCTGGAACACCGTCCAGATGACCGCGATGCCCAGCACGACGGGGAGTGCCCCCAGATCGCCCCCGCGCACGCGCGTCACGAACGCCTCGAGCGCGTGACGGATGCCGCTGCCGCTCAGGAGCCGCTCCTCCGCGGCGGTGTCGGCGAGCCGCTCGTCCCCGGGGAGGCTCATCGGGTCCCGTCCCCGCGGGGACGGGGCGTGCGGCGAGAGCCGGCGCGGGGCATGCGGATGACCGTTCCGCCTGCGGTGTGTTCGTCGAGCGGCGGCTCGTCGAGCGGTGGGCCGACCGGCGACGGCGGGGGCGCAGCATCCGCCCGCTCCGGTGCGCGTCGCGCAGGCGAGTGGTCGACCGCACCGGTGATGGCGGCGATGAGCGTCTCGCTGGTCACGTCGGCGACGTTGTAGATGCCGTTGTTGCGGCCCAGTCGCAGCACGACGACGCGGTCGGCGACTGCCATCACGTCGGCCATGTTGTGGCTGATGAGGATGACGCCGTGACCGCGCTCGCGCAGGCGCTCGATGAGGTTGAGCACCTCGGCGGTCTGCGCCACGCCCAGCGCCGCGGTCGGCTCGTCGAGGATCACGACCCGCGGCTCGCCGATGAGGGAGCGGGCGATCGCCACGGTCTGGCGCTGTCCGCCCGAGAGCGAGGCGACCGGAACGCGCACCGACGGGATCTTCGCCGACAGCTCGCGCAGCAGGGTCCATGTGCGCTGCTCCATGTCGACCTCGTCGAGCGTTGCGCCGTCGCGGAGCTCCCGCCCGAGCCAGAGGTTCGCCACCACGTCGAGGTTGTCGCACAGGGCGAGGTCCTGGAAGATCGTCTCGATCCCGAGCTCCTGCGCGTCGGCGGGGGAGTCGATCCCCACCGGCTCGCCGTCGAACTCGATGGATCCGCTGTCGGGCGGATGCACGCCGGCGAGCACCTTGACGAGGGTCGACTTGCCGGCGCCGTTGTCGCCGACGAGGGCGACGACCTCGCCCTCGTTGACCCAGAAGTCGACGTCTGTCAGCGCCTTGACGGCGCCGAAGCGCTTGCCGATGCCGCGCATCGTCAGCACGCGTTCGCGCGGGCGTCCCGCCCGCGGGTGCGTCATCGACATCCTCGCCTCGTCTTCATCGATCCCCGCCGACCCCTGTCAGAGTCAGGACCCTACCTGATGCCCGCCGCGTCGCACGCATCCGCGTACGCGGGGGTGCAGATGTCTTCGACAGTCCAGAACCCGTCGGCGACGACGGTGTCCATGATGTCGTCGATCGTCACGGCCACCGGATCGAGGAGCGTAGCCGGCGTCCCCTCGATCTCGAGGGGAGCGGTGACCTCCTCGCCGCGCAGGAGCGTGACCGCGACCTCCGCCGCGAGCTCTGCTTGCGGCTTGATCGCCTTGTAGACGGTCATGTACTGGTCACCGGTGAGGATCCGCTGGATCGCCGAGAGCTCGGCATCCTGTCCCGTCACGATCGGGAGCGGATCCACGTTCGCCACGCGCAGCGCCGCGATCGCGCCGCCCGCCGTCGCGTCGTTGGCGGCGTAGACGCCCGCGATCGCGTCGCCGTGCTGCGCGATCTGGCCCGACACCCATTCCTGCGCCTTCTCCGGGTTCCAGCCGGGGGTGTCGTATTCGGCGAGCACGCGCAGGCCGCTGTCGTCGATGATGCTGTGGGCGCCCCGCTTGAACAGGGCGGCGTTGCTGTCGGTGGGGGAGCCGTTCACCAGCAGGATGCCGCTGCCCTCGTCCGCCGCCTGCACACCCTCTACGAACGCCGTGGCCTGCAGCATGCCGACCTTCTCGTTGTCGAAGGAGATGTAGTACGCCAGGTCGCCGCCGGCGATGAGCCGGTCGTACGAGATGACCGGCACGCCCTTCGCGTTCGCCGAGGTCACGATGCTGACGGCGGCGTTCGCGTCCACGGGGTCGAGCACGAGCACGCCGGCGCCGGCGGCGAGCGCCGACTCGGCCTGCTGCTGCTGCTTGGCGGCGTCCTGATCGGCGTTGGCGTAGAGCACCCGGTAGTCGCCGAGCTCGTCGACCCGCGCCTCGAACATCGGCCGGTCGAACGTCTCGTAGCGCGCGGTCTTCGCATCGGGCAGCAGCAGGGCGATCGTGTCGTCGGACGGGGTGCCGCCCGGGCCGGCTGTGCCGGAGCAGGCCGACAGCAGCGCACCGGCGGCGAGGAGAACCGATGCCGCCGCCACCGCGCGACGCCGACTCGGGCGCCGTCGCGGCCGATCGGGGCGCGTACGGGGCATCGGACGAGCCTATGCGGTGATGGGCAGCGAAGGAGCCGTCGGAAGCTGGGCGTCGACCGTGACATGGTCGAGGGCGATCGCGATGGCGCCGCGCGTCTCGGCCCACTCGCCGAACGAGGCGCCCACGATCTCGGGCAGGCCGTCGGCCGACGCGAGCGCGGTGCGCTCGAGGGAATGCCGCATCGGAGCCATGAGGATCTCGCCGGCCTGGCCGAGCTCGCCCCCGACGACGATGAGCTCGGGGTCGAAGAGGTTGCACAGGCTTGCGGCGGCGATGCCGATGTGGCGTCCGGCGTCGGCGATCACCCGTCGGGCTGCGCCGTCGCCGGCCTCGGCCGCGTGCAGCAGGTCGCCGAGGCGGTGCATGCCCTCGCTCGGCGGGAAGAGGGACAGCAGGGCGGGTCCGCCGGCGTAGGTCTCGAGGCATCCGCGGTTGCTGCAGCGGCAGATGGGGCCGTTCTCGTCGAGCGTGACGTGGCCGATCTGGCCCGCCTTGCCGTTGACGCCGCGGAACAGGTCGCCGTTCACGACGAGCCCCGCGCTGATGGTGTGCCCGACGCGGATGAACACCGACGACGCGGCCGAGCGGCCGTTGCCCTCGCGCGCTTCGGCGAGTCCGCCGAGGTTCGCCTCGCTGTCGACGTGCACCGGGCGCCCGATGCGGATCGCGAGGCTCTCGGCGACGTCGACGTTCTCCCAGCCGCGCAGCAGCCCGGGGGTCGACACCATGCCGGTGCGGGGGTCGATCGGCGCCGGGAGCGCGAGCCCGACGCCGAGGAGGTCGGCGATGGATCCGCCGAGCGACTCCATCATGTCGCCGAGGAGCAGCGCGAGACGATCGAGCTCGGAGTCGTGGCGGTGGTCGAGGGGGAGCGGCAGCGACGACTGCGTCACGATCGTGCGCGCGGTGTCGGCGATCGCGATGTGCAGGTGCCGCGAGCTGTAGTGGACGCCGGCCACGAGGCCGAGGCGGCGGGCGAGCGACACGAGCGTCGCACGGCGTCCGCTGCTGGTCGTGAAAGAGGTGTGGAGCAGGCCCGAGGCGGTCAGCTCCTTGACGATGTTCGACACCGTCGCGGGCGACAGCCCCGTGCTGCCGGCGAGTTCGATCTGGGTGAGCCGGCCGTGGCGCTTGAGGGACTCGATGACGCGCGCGCGATTCGCCTCGCGCAGCGAGGTCTGCGAGCCCGGCGGGGCGTTACGGCGTGCCACAGGTCACACTGTATCCCACCGCTGATTTCCCAGGTCGGCTGTGGGTTCAGGCAGCACCGCGGACCGGCCGCGCGCGGCACGCACTAGCATCGGTACGCCATGCACATCGTCGTCGAGGCCCTCCGCGCCGCCCTGCCGCCACACGCCGTCGTCACGGATGCCGCCACGCGCGAGCGATTGAGCCACGACGACGCCGAATGGGCGGACTTCGGGCTGCCCGCCGCCGTCGTGTTCGCGTCGTCGCTCGACGACGTCGTCGCGACCGTCCGCGTCGCGGCGGCCCACGGCGTGCCGATCGTCGCGCGCGGCGCCGGCACCGGGCTGTCCGGAGGGGCGAACGCGACGAGCGGATGCCTCGTCCTCTCGCTCGAGCGCATGACGAGGATCGTCGAGGTGAACGTCGCCGAACGGTACGCGGTGGTCGAGGCGGGCGTGCTCAACGACGACCTGCGGAAGCATGTCGCGCCGGCCGGGCTCTGGTATCCGCCGGACCCGCGAGCCAGGCGATCTCGACGATCGGCGGCAACGTCGCCACCAACGCCGGCGGCATCTGCTGCGTCAAATACGGCGTGACGCGCGACTACGTCCTCGGCATGACCGTCGTGCTCGCCGACGGCAGCGCGGCGAAGCTCGGCCGCACGACGGCCAAGGGCGTCACCGGCTACGACCTCGCCGGGCTCTTCGTCGGCTCGGAGGGCACGCTCGGCATCATCGTCGACGTGACGCTGAAGCTCCGGCCGCTCGGCGGCCGCGAGGAGCGCGCTGTCGTCGGCTACTTCCGCACGCTGACGGATGCCGGCCGCGCGGTCGCCGCCGTCACCGAGGCGGGGATCGTGCCCTCGGCGCTGGAGCTGATCGACCGCACCTGCCTGCACGCGGTCGCCGAATGGCAGGGCTGGGACCTGCCGGAAGAGGCGTACGCCCTGCTGCTCGCCAAGGTCGACGAGCCCGGCGCGCGGGGAGAGGAGCTGGCCGCGGCGATCGCCGGGATCTTCCGCTCGGCGGGCGGCAGCCGCGTCGAGCGCGCGGCCGAGCCCGCCGAGGTCGACCGGCTGTTCACCGCTCGGCGCCTCGCCTACCCGGCGCTCGAACGGCTCGGTCCTGTGCTGACCGAGGACGTCTGCGTGCCGCGTGCCGCCGTACCCGAGATGCTGTCGCGCATCGAGGCGGCGGCCGATGCAGCCGGCGTCGTGATCGCGAACATCGCCCACGCGGGCGACGGCAATCTCCATCCGCTGATCATCGCGCCGGAGGGCGACGACGACGCGAAAGCGCGCGCGAAGGCCGCGTTCGACCGCATCGTCGACGACTGCCGCGCGCTCGGCGGAACGGTGACCGGTGAGCACGGCGTCGGCCTGCTGAAGCTCCCGGGCGCCGCGGAGGAGCTCAGCCCCACGGTGCTGCGCCTGCATCGGGCCATCAAGGATGCCCTCGAACCCGCCGCGATCCTCAACCCCGGCAAGGCCTTCCCGAACGGAGAGTGAGATGCCCTCGATCCACGCCGACGACGGTGTCCGGCTGGAGTACGCGGAGTCCGGAGATCCGTCGGGTCGCCCGGTGGTGCTGCTCGCCGGGTTCAAGGCGGCCGCGTCCAGCTGGCTGTACCAGGTGCCCGCCCTGGAGCGCGCGGGGTATCGAGTGCTGGGGGTCGACCTGCGGGGGCACGGTGGCGCCGAGCGACCGGCATCCGGTGTCGACATGGCCCGCCGCGGAGGCGACGTGCGCGCCGTGCTCGACCACCTCGACCTGCGTGATGCCGTGCTCGTCGGCGGTTCGATGGGCGCGAGCACGATCTGGTCGTACCTGTCGCAGGAGGGCGCGGACCGGGTGGCGGCGGTGGTGAGCGTCGACCAGACGCCGAAGATGCTCAACACCGCGGACTGGCCGCACGGGTTCTACGGCTACACCGCGCAGAATCTCGACACGTATTTCGCCGCGGGGATCCCCGACACCGGGCAGGGCACGCCGCTCCTGCGTCGGGGAGCGCGGCTCGTCCGCCTGCTCCGCGCGATGAAGGGCGCCGAGCGCGAGTTCACGCCGGGCGAGCTCGCCCTGCTGAACGACCATGCGAAGGCGGACTGGCGACCGGTGATCGCGGCGGCCGAGGTGCCCGTGCTGTTCGTGGCCGGCGCCGAGAGCGAGTTCTGGCCGAGCTCCCACGCGGCGGCCTCCGCCGCCCTCGCGCCCCGTGGCGAGTCGGCCGTGATCGGCCGCGACGGGCACGCCGCGAACATCGAGCAGCCGAAGGCCTTCAACGCCGGTCTGCTCGAGTTCCTCGCCCGCGTCGCCCCGTCTGGAGCCGCGAGAGGGTAGATCTCCACACGGCGCGCGTGCGGGAATCCACCCTCTCGCGGTTCCTCAGCGCCGGTCGGCGGCGAGGCGGATGAGCACGATGTTGCCTGACTCGTCGACTTCGGCGACGCCCGGGTGGGCCTTCACGAACTCGGAGAAGCTCTTGTGGCCGAGCGCTTTCTCGCTGAACGACGGGTCGAGGCGCTTGATGAGGCTCTTCACGGCCGACGCGTGCTGCCACTCCACCCCCTCCTTGTCGCTCTCGAGGCGCAGCGCGCGCTCGAGCAGCGACTCGGTCGGATCGACAGCGGTCTTCTTCGCGCGCCGGCCCGCCGGTGAGCGCGGGGGCGCAGCATCCTTCTTCCCCGCCGGCGGAGCCGCGACGCCCGGGAGCGCGTCGTACGAGTCGAACTGGTCGCACGCCGCGGCGAGGGACTTGGCGGTCGACCCCGCGACGCCGACACCGACCACGAAACGCCCGAGGCGACGGCAGCGCTGGGCGAGCGGCACGTAGTCGGAGTCGCCGGCGACGATCACCACGTGCGTCAGGTCGGGCAGGCGGAACATGTCTTCCACCGCGTCGACGGCGAGGCGGATGTCGGCGCCGTTCTTCGCATAGGCCGCGGCGGGGAAGAGCTGCACGAGGTCGACGGCGCGCGCCACCAGCTGCGACCGGTACTCGGCGTTGACCGGCGCCGACCAGTCCGCGTACGCCCGGGTGAGCACGAGGGTGCCGAACGACGTCGCGTAGTCGATGATCGCGCCGACATCGACCGTCGCGGCCGCGAGGCGCTCGGCGATCTCGGGGTTCGCCGCATCCGTCGCGATCTTCTGGCGGTCGCGCGAGTACGAGTTCTTGCCGTGGACGCGGTCGTACCACGACATCACGATGTTGTCGAAGTCCAGGTACACCGCCACGCGCGGGCTCAGCAGGTCGGGCATGTCACTCCTCACCGGGGTAGCGGACGCCGACGAGGTCGCGGATCTCGTCGAGCGTGGCCATGATCGCGACGCTCTCGTCGATCGGCAGGACGTCGGAGTCGGTGCGGCTCTCGGCGAGGTACCGTACGGCCGCGAGCGCCTGATACTGCATGCCGCGCCCCTCGATCTCGGAGCGGAACTCCTCGCGCACCGCACCGTCCGGGCCGACGAGGCGGAACGACGTCGCCGAATACCAGACGCTGTCGATGTCGATGCGGGCCTCGGTGCCGATGATCGTCGCGGTGTTCGGCCCGGCTCCGCGGGAGGCCGACAGCGAGGTCGACAGCGCGCCCGAGGCGTGCGTCATGATCGTCGCGATCTCGGTGTCGGATCCGGCGTCGCCGATGCGCGCGGCCGCCGCGATCGAGAGCGGCTCGCCCAGGATGTCCCACGCGAACGACACCGGGTAGATGCCGAGGTCGAGGAGGGCGCCGCCGCCGAGCTCGAGCGCGTTGATGCGGTGCTCGGGGTCGGAGGGCAGGCGCTGCGTGTGATCGGCGGTGACGGCGCGGACCTCGCCGAGCGCGCCCGACTCCACCAGCTCGCGGATGCGGACCATGTGCGGGAGGTAGCGCGTCCACATCGCCTCCATGGCGAGGAGCCCGCGCTCCGCTGCGGCGTCGCGCACCGCGGCGGCCTCCGCGGCGTTCAGGGTGAACGCCTTCTCGACCAGCACGTGCTTGCCGGCGTCGAGGGCGAGCAGCGCGTTCGCGGCGTGCATCGGGTGCGGCGTCGCGATGTAGACGATGTCGACGGTGGGGTCGGCGACCAGCTCCTCGTACGAGCCGTGGGCGTGGGGGATGCCGAAGTCGGAGGCGAAGGCCTGCGCGGTGCCGTGCCGACGGGATCCCACGGCGGCGATGTCGAGACCGGCGGTGCGCAGGTCGCTGGCGAAGGCGCGGGCGATGCCGCCCGGACCGAGGATCCCCCAGCGGGGGGACGAGGGCGAGGTCATGAACACGAGGCTAGCGGCGAGATGGCGCCGTCGCCCGTGCGACTAGCGGGCGATGCTCTCCGCGAGCTCCGGCTGCGGAGCCGGCACGGCGACGGCGTCGAGCGCACGCGCCAGGTCGTCGACGAGGTCGCGCGCGTCCTCGAGGCCGATCGACAGGCGCACCGTGGTCGGGCCGATGTGCGCCTCGGCGAGCTGCGTCGGCGACATGTGGCTGTGGGTCATCGACGCCGGGTGCGCGACGAGGCTGCGCGCGTCGCCGATGTTCGCGACCAGGCGGATCACCTGCAGGCGGGAGATGAACGCCTCGACGAGCCGGAAGTCGGCCTCGGCATCGCCCGTCGCCGGCAGGTCGAATGCGAACACCGAGCTCACCCCGTCGGGGAGGTACGTCTGGGCCTGCGCGTGCCACGGGCTGGAGTCCAGGCCGGGGTGGTGCACCCGCGCCACCGCGGGGTGGGACTCGAGGAACCGCGCGACGGTCAGCGCGCTCGCGGTGTGGCGCTCCATCCGCAGGTCGAGCGTCTCGAGGCCCTGCAGCAGCTGGAAGGCGTTGAAGGCCGACAGCGACGGGCCGAGGTCGTGCACGTACTTCGTCTTGACGAGCGCGATGTACGGCGACCCGGTCTCGCCGAAGCGCTCGACCAGGCTGCCGTCGGGCACCCGAGGGTAGGTCTCGGTCAGCTGGGGCCAACGGCCGGGCTCCGCCGTGAAGTCGAACGTGCCGAGGTCGACGACGACGCCGCCGAGCGACGTGCCGTGACCGCCGAGGAACTTCGTCGCGGAGTGCACCACGATGTCGGCGCCGAAGTCCTTCGCGCGCTGCAGGTACGGCGTCGCGACGGTGTTGTCGATCACGAGCGGCACGCCGGCGTCCTTGGCGACGGCGGCAACGGCGCCGAGGTCGAGCACCTGGGCGATCGGGTTCGAGATCGATTCGGCGAACAGTGCGCGCGTGGTCGGGCGCACGGCGGCGCGCCAGGCGCCGAGGTCGTCCTGGTCCACGAAGGTGACCTCGATGCCCCAGTCGGCGAAGGTGTCCTGCAGCAGGTCGATCGTGCCGCCGTAGAGCTGGCGGGCGGCGACGATGTGCTCGCCCTGCTTGGCCAGCGCCAGCAGCGCGACGGCGACGGCCGCCTGGCCCGATGCGACGCCCGCCGCGGCGATCCCGCCCTCGAGTTCGGCGACGCGGCGCTCGAACACCAGCACGGTGGGATTCGCTGCACGGCTGTAGATGTTGCCGTCCTTGCGGAGCGCGAAGAGGTCGCGCGCCTCGGCCAGCGAGCGGAACTCGAACCCGTTGGACTGGTGGATCGACGGGATGGCGGTGTTCTCCGCGACGCCGGAGTCGAACCCGGCCTGCACCTGCGCCGTCGCGAACGAGCGAGGGGCGGCAGGACGAGTCTCTTCAGGCATGCAGACCATTGTCGAGCCGCGGTGCCTGCGGCGGTGTTTCGTGTGTCGAACTGTTGCGTCGGCGGCCCCGGCCCGCTGGCGGAGCGGTAGTGGGTTTGGGGGCGAGAATGGTCGGGTGGCGCAGCTGATCACCCCCGCAGAACTCGACGACCTCCTTCGATCCGGTGGCGCCCGCGTGCTCGACGTGCGCTATCGCCTCGACCGCCCCGAGGGCAGCGCCGAGCATCTCGAGGGCCATGTGCCCGGCGCGGTCTACGTCGACATGGAGACGGAGCTCTCGCAGCACGGCCGCCCCGGCGACGGGCGGCATCCGCTCCCGCCGCTCGAGGCGCTGCAGGCGGCTGCGCGCCGCTGGGGCATCGAGGACGGCGACACCGTCGTCGTCTACGACGACGATCGCGCGCTCGGCGCGTCGCGTGCGTGGTGGCTGCTGACCCGCTCCGGCATCGCCGACGTCCGCCTCCTCGACGGCGGACTCAGCGCCTGGATCGCCGCCGGACTGCCGCTGGAGGCGGGGCCGGTCGCGCCGGAGCCGGGCGACGTGTCGCTCACTGCGATCAACGAGCCGGTGCTGTCGATCGATGAGGCCGCCGCGCTCGCCGCATCGGGCGTGCTCGTCGACGTGCGGGCGGCCGAGCGCTACCGCGGCGAGGTCGAGCCGATCGACCCGGTGGCGGGGCACATCCCCGGAGCGGTGAACCTTCCGACGGGCGCCTACATGGACGGAGAGCGATTCCGGGATGCTGCGACCCTGCGCGCGCTGTTCGCCACCGTGGGCGCCGGCGACGGCGTGACCGCGGCGGCGTACTGCGGATCGGGGGTCACCGCCGCGCAGGCGGTGTTCGCGGCCGAGCTCGCGGGACTGGAACTGGCCATCTACCCGGGCTCGTGGAGTCAGTGGTCGAACACGCCGGGCCGCCCGATCGCGACCGGCGCGGCGCCCGCCGAGATCACCGGCACCGTGTGACCCGCACGCTCAGGGGACGAGCGTGATCTTGCCGGCCACGCCCGACTCGATGGCGCGGTGCGCCTCGGCCGCGTCGGCGAGGGCGAACGACGGTCCGAGCTCGACAGAGAAGCGTCCCGCGGCGATCAGTGCGAGCGCGACGGGAACCGCCTCGGTGCGCCAGACCTGCTGCTGAGCGCTGAGCGGTTCGGGCGAACCGCCCGAGAACGCGCGGATGCCGCGGCCCGCAGCATCCCGCCCCCGCACCAGCGTCGCGATCCGCTGACGGTCGGCGACCAGCTCGAGCGAGGCGTCGAGGGCCTCGTCGGTGCCTGCGGCGTCGATCGCGACGGTCACGCCCTGCGGCGCCGCCTCGCGCACCCGGTCCGCGAGCCCCTCGCCGTACGCGACCGGGATCGCACCGAGCTCACGGACCCTGTCGAATCGCCCCTCGGATGAGGTCGCGACGACGGTGGCTCCCCACAGCACGGCGAACTGGATGATCGCCTGGCCGACGGCGCCGGAACCGGCGTGCACGAGCACGGTGTCGTCGGCGCCGACGGCGAGCGAGCGGAGCGTCTGGTACGCCGTGCCGACGGGGATGCCGAGAGCGGCGCCGTGGGCCGCGCTCACCTGCGGCGGCCGCGGGAACACGTGGGAGGCGGGCACCGCGATGTCCGTCGCGTAGGCGCCGAACGCGCCCGCGAAGACGACAGGGTCGCCGACGCGGAAACCGTCGACGCCTTCGCCGACGCCGGTCACGACACCGGCGCCGTCCGCGCCGACGCGGCGCGGCTCGGTGATCTCGGCCGAGGCCCGCAGTCCCGAGCGGAGCTTTCCGTCGATCGGGTTCACGCCCGCCGCGGTCACGCGGATCACGAGCTGCCCGGCGGCGGCCACCGGTTCGGGAACGGCGATCTCGTGCAGGACCTCAGGGCCCCCGAACTCGGTGTACGCGATCGCAGTGGTCATGACGGGGCGACTCCTGTCGTCGAGGGGGCTAATCCCTCAGGGATTTCTGGATCCGCTGCAGCGACACCGGCTCGGCCGTGCCGAGGGACTGCGCGAACAGGCTCACACGGTACTCCTCGAGCAGCCACCGGGCGTGCACGAGCGGACTCGGAGCGTCATCCGCGGTGGGGATCGCACCGCCCGCCTCCGCGAACACGGTGGCCGCGCGCTCGAACTCCGTCATCCGCTGGCGATCGCGTCCGGGGTTGTCGGCGAGCGCCAGCACGCGGTCGAGGGCTCCTCGCAGGTACCGGGGGAGGTGCGCGAGGCGCGCCGTGCCGGTGCGTGACACGAACCCGGGGAACACCAGGCCGGCGAGCTGCCCCTTCACGTCGTTCAGAGCGCCGAGGAGGGTCAGCGAGTTCGCGTCGCGCATCGACCGCTCCACGTCGCGCGCGCCCGTGAGGATGCGGGCCGTCAGCGACACCGTCTGGAAGAGCTCGTCGACCACCGCACCCGAGAACGCGTCGCGCACCGCCTCGAAGCCGGCCCGGGTGCGCACGACGGCGTCGACGGCGGTGCGTGCGATGACGCCATCCGCCACCGCTACCCGGCAGTCCTCGATGAGTGCTTTCGCGGACGGATACGGGGATGCCGCGAGCGCGAGCTTCTCCGTCGATGTCAGGTGCTCGAGCACGTACGCCGACGGCGACGCGACCGACAGCAGCACGAGACGCCGCACGCCGGCCTTCGTCGCGCGGGCCGCCGCTTCAGGGGTGGTCTCGATGCGGAGCGCGACCGATGCGCCCTCGTCGACGATCGCGGGGTAGCCGCGCACGACGCCGCCCGCGACCTTCGTGTCGACGACGTCGGGCAGGTCGCCGAACGTCCAGTCGGTCAGGCCGGTGCGCTCCGCGAAGGTCGACTCGGGCCGTGCGGCGCCCGGCGTGTCCGCCGGCCGGGGACCGGGGCGCGCCGCACTGCGGTCACCGCGTCCGGTCGTGGACGCCGGTGCGGTCAGCGAGCGCGACACCGAGGCCCGGGCCCGGTCGGCGAGCCGCGACTGCAGCGCCGCGAGGTCGCGGTCGGATCCGACGGCGCGCCCGCGCTCGTCGACGGCGCGGAACGACACCTGCAGGTGTCCGGGCACCCTCTCCATCTCGAACTCGGCGGCGGTCACCGGCTGGCTCGCCACCCGCTGGATGCGCGTCGCCAGAGCCTCGCGCAGGGGTGTCGGCGGCAGGCCGTCGTGGGCCTCGGGACCCTGACCCGCGAGGTCGGCGGCGAAGGTCGCCGCCCAGTCCGCGGCGGGCACGACGTGTCGGCGGATGGCCTTGGGGAGCGAGCGCAGCAGCGCGGTGATGAGCTCGTCCCGCATCCCGGGCACCTGCCAGTCGAAGCCGTCCGGACGCAGCTGCGCGAGGAGGGCCAGCGGCACGACGGCCGTGACGCCGTCGTCGGCCGCGCCCGGCTCGAACCGGTACGCGAGCGAGAGCACCTGATCGCCCTGGGTCCACCGCGCCGGGAAGTCGCGCTCGTCGCCGCGCGACGCCTCGTCGACGAGGTCGGCCTCAGTCATGTCGAGCAGGCGCGGCGTGCGGGCCGAGGCATCCTTCCACCAGGCCTCGAAGGAGCGCGCGTCGAACACGTCGCGGGGGATGCGCGCGTCGTAGAAGCGGAACACCGCCTCGTCGCCGACCAGGATGTCGCGGCGGCGCTCGCGCTCCTCGATCTTCTCGAGGCGGCGCCGGAGCTCCAGGTTGCGCCGCTCGAACGCCGTCAGCTTCTTGTCGAGGTGGGACGAGTCCCACTCGCCCTCGACCAGCGCGTGGCGCACGAACAGCTCGCGCGCGAACGGCCGGTCGAAGCGGGCGAGCTGCACCCGGCGCTTCGGCACGATCTCCAGGCCGAACAGCGTGACCTTCTCGTAGGCGGATGCCGCGCCCGACGCCTTCGACCAGTGCGGCTCGCTCAGCGAGCGCTTCGCGAGGTCGCCCGCGAGCGGCTCCGCCCACGCCGGGTCGATCGCCGCGACCGTCCGGGCGAACAGGCGGCTGGTCTCGACCACCTCGGCGGCCATGACGGCGCTCGGCCGCTTCTTCTTGAGGCCGGAGCCCGGGAAGATCGCGAAGCGCGTGCCGCGCGAGCCGAGGTACTCGGCGCCGCGCCGCTGGTCGGCGCGGTCGGTGCCGGTGCGGCCGCGCGCGGCGGTGGAGGCGGTGCGGTCGTCGAGGATCCCGAGGTGCGAGAGCAGGCCCGACAGGATCGCCTTGTGGAGCTCGTCGGGATCGGCTGTCTCCGCCGGCGCCTTGCGGGGAGCGTTGACGAGCGCGCTCAGCTGGCGGTGCACGTCGGCCCACTCCCGCACGCGCACGTAGTTGAGGTGCTCGGCGCGGCAGAGGCGCCGGAACGCGCTCGAGCCGAGCTCCGCCTGCTTCTCCTGCAGGTGGTTCCAGAGGTTGAGCAGGCTCAGGAAGTCGCTCGACGGGTCGGTGAACCGCGCGTGCAGGCGATCGGCCTCCTCGCGCCGGTCCTCAGGGCGTTCGCGCACGTCCTGGATCGACATCCCGGCGACGATCGCGAGGACATCCCGCATCACGCCGGTGCGGCGGGCCTCGACGAGCATGCGGGCGAAGCGCGGATCGATCGGCAGACGCGAGATCTCGCGGCCGAGGTCGGTGAGCGTCGGGTGATCGCGTCCGGCGCGGACCGCCCCGAGCTCCACGAGCAGGTCGAGCGCCGCCTTGACGCCGCGCGAGTCCGGCGGGGTGAGGAACGGGAACGACGAGATGTCGCCGAACCCCAGCGAGAGCATCTGCAGGATGACCGAGGCCAGGCTCGTGCGGAGGATCTCCGGCTCGGTGAACTCCGGCCGTGTGTCGAAGTCCTCCTCGGCGTAGAGCCGGATCGCGATGCCGTCGCTCGTGCGGCCGGCCCGGCCCGAGCGCTGCTGGGCGGACGCCTGCGAGACGGCCTCGATGGGGAGCCGCTGCACCTTGCTGCGGTTGCTGTAGCGCGAGATGCGCGCCGTGCCGGTGTCGACGACGTAGCGGATCCCCGGGACCGTGAGACTCGTCTCGGCCACGTTCGTCGCGAGGATGACACGACGACGGATGCCGGCGACCTGCGACCGCTCGAACACCCGGTGCTGCTCGGCCGCGGAGAGGCGCCCGTAGAGGGGGAGCACCTCGGTGGGCGCGGCATCCTTCGCGTACATGCCCCGCACCGCATCTGCGGCGTCGCGGATCTCGGCCTCGCCCGGCAGGAACACGAGCACGTCGCCGGCGGGCTCACGGTCGAGCTCGCGCAGGGCGGACGTGATGCCGTCGACGTCGTCGGACTCGTCCTCGCCCTTCGCGGGGCGAGCCGGCGGCCGGTAGCGGATCTCGACCGGATACGTGCGGCCCGACACCTCGATGATCGGCGCCGGCGTGCCGTCGGGCTCGGCGAAGTGCTTCGCGAAGCTCCCGGGGTCGATCGTCGCGCTCGTGATGACGACCTTGAGGTCGGGACGCTTGGGCAGGATCCGGCGCAGGTACCCGAGGAGGAAGTCGACGTTGAGCGAGCGCTCGTGGGCCTCGTCGACGATGACCATGTCGTACCGGCGCAGGAGTCGATCGCGGTGGATCTCGTTGAGCAGGATGCCGTCGGTGAGCAGCGCGATGCGCGTGTCCTCCGACACCTTGTCGGTGAAGCGCACCTTGTAGCCGACCGTCGAGCCGAGCGGAACCTGCAGCTCCTCGGCGATGCGCTCGGCGATCGTCCGCGCCGCGATACGTCGCGGCTGGGTGTGCGCGATGCGCGTGCGTCCCAGCTCGAGGGCGATCTTCGGCAGCTGTGTGGTCTTGCCCGAGCCGGTGGCGCCCGCGACGATCACGACCTGGTGCTCGCGGATGGCACGCGCGATCTCGTCGCGCGCGGCGCTGACGGGGAGCTCCGGCGGATACGAGATGACGGGTTCGGGCGCGGACATAGCCTTCGATCGTATCCCGTGCCGCTCGTGTCCCGGCGTCGCAGGCGACGTGCGATGTATCACAAAGAGTCTTGACGAGCAAACAACTTTGCGATACAAAGTTGCCATGTCCATCCACACCCACCCCGTCGCACCGCCGTCCCGACCCGGGCGACGCCGCGACCACGGCGCGCTCGCCTGGGGGATCGGACTGCCGGCGCTGCGCGTGCTGCTCGTCGCGGCGGCATGCACGCTCGCGTGGCTGCTGCTCGTCGCCGCCGTCGGTCCGTCCGCCTTCCCGCCGTCGCCGCTTGTCGCCGTGGTCGCGATGCTGCCGGTCAATGTGCTGTGCCTCGTGCTCGTGGTGCGGCGCACCCACTCGATGGGCACGACCGTCGCCGCCCTGATCGGCTACCGGCGCGGACGCCTCGGCCGCGACATCCTGTGGGGTCTGCTGTGGCTGGCCGTGCTCTACGTGCCCTTCGCGCTGACGATCATGCTGGTCATGTGGGCGCTGCACAGCGCAGACATGTTCACCGCGTTCGAGACCGTGTTCTTCGACCCCGCGACGATCCCGCCCCTGTCGCCGGGTGTCGCCGCCGTGCTCGCGATCGTGGCCGTCATCACGTTCGCGCCGCTGAATGCGCCGACCGAGGAGCTCCTCTATCGGGGGACGGCGCAGCGAGATCTGGCGACACGGATGCCGGTCATCGGCGCCATCGTCGTTTCGGCGGCGTTCTTCGGCCTGCAGCACGTCTGGTACGCGCCGACGCCCGATGCGGTCGTCGTCTACGCGTGCGCCTTCTTCGTGTGGGGGATCGGCTCCGGCATCGTCGCCTGGCGCCAGGGCCGGCTGCTGCCGCTGATCATCGCGCACGGACTCGTGAACCTGCTGACCACGCTGCCGGCACTCGTCGTCCCCTTCCTCCTCGCGAACGGAGTCGCATGAGCATCCCCGACCCGCCCGACCTGCCGAGCGTCCCCGAGTCGGAAGGTGAAGAGCAGCGCGACGCCGCTGCGATGCTGGACCTCGTCCGCAGTCAGCAGGACCGCGTCAGCAAGCAGCTCGCCGCCGAGGTGCCGCTCATCCTCCTGGCCTGGGGGATCGCGTGGTTCGTGGGCTTCGGGCTGCTCTGGCTCATCGATGGCGCGCAGCCGGCGGTCTCCGTGCCCCTGCCGGTCGCGGTCGCCGTCTTCATCGTGCTGATGGTCGGCGCCCTCGTGTCCACCGCGATCCTCGGCATCCGCAGCGGCCGCGGCATCCGCCCCTCCGCCGAGGCCGCCTTCACCGGCGCGGTCTACGGCTGGAGCTGGACGATCGCCTTCGTCGCGATGTTCGTCCTGGGCACCGCGCTCATCCGCAACGGGATGCCGCCGGACCTCGCGAACATCTACTACCCGACCGCGTCGACGCTCCTCGTGGGGCTGCTGTACTTCGTGGGCGGCGGCATCTGGCACGCGAAGCCGCTGCTGTGGCTCGGCGGCTGGATCATCGTCGTCGCGCTGATCGCGCCGTTCTTCGGCTATCCCACGCACTACCTCGTCTTCTCGGTCGCCGGGGGCGGGGTCTTCCTCGTCGCCGCCGTCGTCGTGTGGCTGTGGGTGCGGAGATGACGGAGCTGGATCCCGTGATCCACGCGGCCGCCCGCCTGCGGATCACCGCGACCCTCGCGACGCTCGACCCGGGGGAGAGCATCGCCTTCCCCCGACTGCAGGAACTGCTCGACATGACCGCCGGCAATCTCTCAACGCACGTGCGAAGGCTCGAGGACGCGGGCTACGTGACGGTCGAGAAGACGCACCGCGGGCGCACACCCGTCACCTATCTCGCGCTGACCAGGCAGGGCCGCCGCGCGTTCGAGGACTACACCGAGGCCCTGCGTTCCCTGCTGGGAGAGTTGTCATGAGCATCGCAGAGTTCGCCCACGTGACGCGTCGCTACGGCGATCTCGTCGCCGTCGACGACGTCAGCCTCGTCTTCGATCCCGGCGTCATCGTCGGACTCCTCGGGCCGAACGGGGCGGGCAAGACCTCCCTCCTGTCGCTGCTGCAGGGTCTGCGGCGTCCCACCGCGGGCAGGGCGAGCCTGTTCGGCGGCGATCCCGCCGATCCGCGCACCCGCCGTCGGCTCGGTACGACACCGCAGGAGACGGCGCTGCCCGACACGCTGCGCGTGGGCGAGGTGCTCGACTACGTCGGCGGTCACTTCGCCGACCGCGTCCCCACCTCCGAACTGGCGGCGGAGTTCGGACTGACGGAGCTGCTGAGACGGCAGTGCGGTTCGCTGTCGGGCGGGCAGAAGCGGCGCGTGGCGGTGGCGCTCGCATTCGTCGGGCGCCCCCGGCTGGTGCTGCTGGACGAGCCGACGACCGGGCTCGACGTCGACGCGCGCCGGACCCTGTGGGCCGCGATCCGCCGCCAGCACGAGGCGGGTGCGACGGTCGTGGTGACGAGCCACTATCTCGAGGAGATCGAAGCGCTGGCGCAGCGCGTGGTCGTGCTGGCCGAGGGCCGCGTCCTCGCTGACGACACGGTCGCCAGCGTGGTCGCGCGGGTCGGTGTGAGCCGCGTCGAGCTCGCCTCGGACGACGCCACGTCGATCGCGCGCCTGCCCGGCGTGGTGCGGCACGAACAGGACGACGACATCGAAGTGCTGACGGTGACGGATGCCGACTCGTTCGTCCGCGCGCTCGTCCGCACCGGTGCCGACTTCCGCGGACTCACCGTGCGCGGCGCCACGCTCGAGGAGGCGTTCCTCGCTCTCACCGAGGCATCCGTGGCAGCCGGCGCGGTCGCCGGCGCGACCCCCGCACCGTTCGGAAGGGACCTGTCATGACCATCGCACCCGAGGCCGCGTCACCAGCGCCGTCGACGCTGCGACTGACCGCGCTCCACGCCAAGTACGGGCTCATCGAGACCTTCCGGGTCCCGATCGCCGTCATCGGGACGGTGGTCTTCCCCGCGCTCGCGCTGCTGTTCTTCGTCGTCCCGCAGCGGTCGGTGGCGGAGAACCCGCTCTACGCGACCCAGGCCGTCATCTCGCTGTGCGTGTTCGCGGTGATGACGAACGCGCTCTTCTCGTTCGGACTCACCATCTCGGAGAACCGCGAGAAGCCGTGGGATCCGTACCTGCGCACGCTTCCGGCGCCCGGCATCGCGCGGGTGCTCGCGCAGATCCTGTCGACCGGAACGCTGGGGCTGGTCGCGATACTCCCCGTGGTCCTCGTCGGCGGGGTCTTCACGGCGGCCCACGCGACGCCGGCGCGCATACTCGCCGGCATCCTGGCGCTGGCCGTGGCGGCCGTGCCGTTCATGCTGATGGGGACGGCGATCGGCTACGCGCTGCCGTTCAAGGCGGCGATCGCCGTGATCCAGATCGTGATGTTCGCACTGGCGTTCATCGGCGGGCTGTTCCTTCCGCCGATCCTGTTCGCGGACTGGCTGAACGAGCTGTCGAAGTTCACCCCGTCGCGGCAGGCGCGGGAGTTCGTGATCTGGGCCGTCGAGGGCGGTCCGGTCGAGTGGTGGGTGTGGGTCGGCATCCTCGTGTGGACCGTCGCGATGCTCGCGGCCTCGCTCGCGCTGTACCGTCGCGACGAAGGCAAGCGCTACCGCTGAGTGCGGCCGCGCCCGGTCTGCGGCCGCAGTGCGACCGGCCGCGTCTTCCACGCATCTGCCGTGCCCGACCTCCGGCCTCCGCCACCTCTCGAAAACAACGATGAACTTCCGGCTCACACGAGATCAGCACAGCGGCGGCACACGTAGGCCGCGCGGGACCAGCTACGGATCACCACGAGACCGCAGAGCTCGAAGACAGGCGCGACCGCAGCGGACGGGTCGTGTGAGTCGCAAGTTCATCGGGAGTGGGCGGTGGTGCCCTGGGTCGTGTGAGCGGGAAGTTCATCGGGAGTGGCCGGTGGCGCCTTGGGTCGTGTGAGTGGGAAGTTCATCGGGAGGGGGCGGTGGTGCCTTGGGTCGTGTGAGTGGGAAGTTCATCGGTCGACAAAGAAGGTGTCTGCCCGTGGCAACCACGGCTGCCCCGGCATTGAGGAAGTCACGCGGCCGGCCCGGGCGAGCAGTCGCCCAGGCGCACCCGAGCTTCCTCCCAGACATCGGGCGCGCGCCTCCTCTGCACAGATAGCGCGCATCGCAACGACCGCCGGCCGCCCCCGCCTCTAGCGTCCAGCCATGGACCCGTTCGAAGCTCTGGCCGAACCCGTGCGCCGCCGCGTCATCGAGATCCTCGCGAGCGGGGAGCACACATCCGGTCAGCTGGCCGACGCGGTAGGCGCGGAGTTCCGCATCAGCCGAACAGCGGTCTCCAAGCACCTGCGACTGCTCCGCAACGCCGGATACGTCGACGTGCGGGCGGAGGAGAAATGGCGGTGGTACCGGCTCGATCGCACCGGATTCGAGGCGCTCGAGGATTCGGTCGCCGAACTCCGGTCGAAGCTGGACCGGGCGATCGGGTGGGACCCGGACGCTCGGCAGAAGCACGACCCTCTCGCCGTCATGCCGGTGTATGCGCCGGTCCCGTTCCGCGGCCCGGGAAAGCCGCCCCGGCGCGGCCGGAGGGGGCGTCAGCGGACCTTCGACGTCCACGGAACGCCGGACGACATCGCCCCGCCGGCGCCTCCGATCCCTGTGACGTATTCACCGCCTCCGACCGATCCGCGAGGGAAAGCCGGACCCGGCACTTCGTCGGATGCATAGGCTGGGAACCATGACAGTCCCCAGCGTGACCCTCAACGACGGCAACACCATCCCGCAGCTCGGCTACGGCGTCTTCAAGGTCCCGCCGACCGACACCGAGCGCGCCGTCGCCGAGGCGCTCGAGGTCGGCTACCGCCACATCGACACCGCCGCGATCTACGGCAACGAAGAGGGCGTGGGCGCGGCGATCGCATCGAGCGGCATCCCGCGCGACGAGCTGTTCATCACCACCAAGCTCTGGAACGACCGCCACGACGGCGACGAGCCGAACGCCGCGATCGCCGAGAGCCTCGCGAAGCTGGGTCTCGAGCAGGTCGACCTGTACCTCGTGCACTGGCCGACGCCCGCCCACGACAACTACCTGCACGCCTGGGAGAAGCTCATCGAACTGCGCGACGCCGGTCTCACCCGCAGCATCGGCGTCTCGAACCACCTCGTGCCGCACCTCGAGAAGATCGTGTCGGCCACCGGGGTGGTGCCCGCCGTGAACCAGATCGAGCTGCACCCGGCTCACCAGCAGCGCGACATCACCGACTGGGCGGCCGCCCGTGACGTGAAGATCGAGTCGTGGGGTCCCCTCGGACAGGGGAAGTACGACCTCTTCGGCGCCGCGCCGGTCGCTGCTGCGGCCGAGGCCCACGGCAAGACGCCGGCGCAGGCGGTGCTGCGGTGGCACCTGCAGAAGGGCTTCATCGTCTTCCCGAAGTCGGTGCGCCGCGAACGCCTCGAAGAGAACCTCGACGTGTTCGACTTCGAGCTCACCGCCGACGAGATCGCCGCCATCGACGCAATGGAGCCCGGCGACGGCACGGGTCGCGTCAGCGCGCACCCCGACGAGGTCAACTGAAGCGGGCGAGCGGCAGGAGCGGATGCCGTGAACCCTCGCCTCGCGGAAGCGACGAGCCCGTACCTGAGAGCCCACGCGGGCAACCCGGTCGCATGGTTCCCGTGGGGCGAGGAGGCGTTCGCCGAGGCGCGACGCCGCGATGTGCCGGTCATGGTGTCGATCGGCTACTCGACGTGCCACTGGTGCCATGTCATGGCACGGGAGTCGTTCGAGGACGAGACGACCGCGGCCGAGCTCGACGCCGGCTTCGTGTCCATCAAGGTCGACCGCGAAGAGCACCCCGAGGTGGACGCGGCGTACATGGCCGCGGCCTCGGCGTTCTCGCCGAGCCTGGGCTGGCCGCTCACCGTGTTCGCGACGCCCGAAGGGCGGCCGTTCTACGCCGGCACGTACTTCCCGCCGCAGCCGCGCGCCGGCATCCCGGCCTTCCGGCAGGTGCTGGCCGCGGTGCACGAGGCCTGGACCGAGCGGCGCGAGCAGATCGACGAGACGGCGGATGCCGTAGCCGGCGCGCTCGCGGAGGTCCGCGGATCCGCGCCGACCGAGGACTCCTCCGTCCCCTCGGCCGATGACCTGGCCGGCGCCGCGCGTGCGCTCGCCGCGCGCGAGGATCCCCTCCACGGCGGATTCGGCGACCCCTCCGCCGGGGCGCCGAAGTTCCCGGTCGCGACGGCACTCCGCTTCCTCCAGGCGCGGGTCGTCCGCGAACACGCGGCCGAGGCATCCGTCGTCGCCGACCGGGCACTCGGCGCGATGGCCGCGTCGCCGCTGCGCGACGCCGTCGAGGGCGGGTTCTTCCGGTACGCGACGCGACCCGACTGGACGGTGCCGCACTACGAACGCATGCTGACCGACAACGCCCAGCTGCTCGACGTCGCGATGGACGCGGTCCCCGCGCGCGAGGACATCGCCCGCGGCAGCGCGGCGTTCCTGCGCGACGTGCTGCAGCAGCCCGGCGGCGGGTTCGGTGCGGCGCAGGATTCGGAGTCCTGGATCGGCGGCGCCCGCAGCGAGGGCGGCTACTACGCACGGGTGGCCGCGGACCGCGCGGGTCTCGAGGCCCCGGCCGTCGACGGCAAGGTGGTCAGCGGCTGGAACGGCCTCGCCGTCGGCGCCCTCGCACGCGCCGGTGCGCGCCTGGGCGAGGCGTCCTGGATCGAGGCGGCGCGGTGGGCTGCCGACGCCGTGCTCGAGACGAACGTCACGGCGGACGGTCGTCTGCTGCGCGCGTCACTCGACGAGGTGCCGTCGCGGGCTCACGCCACCCTCGCCGACCACGGCCAGCTCGCCGCGGGCCTGATCGCCCTCGCCGTCGCGACGGGCGAGGTCGCGTACGCCGCGCGGGCGCGCGAGCTGGTCGATGCGTGCGTCGGCCCCGACGGGCGGGTGGCGGTTCCCGGTGGCGGAGACCCGGTGCTGTCGCGCCAGGGGATCGGAGCACCGGATGCCGCCTCCGACGCCGACGAGCCGTCCGGTCCCGCCGCGGTCGCGGAGGCCGCCGCGGCGCTCTGGATGCTGGGCGCCGGCGACGCCTACCGGGGCATCGCCGAGAGCCTGATCTCCTCCCACGCACCCGCTGCCCTCGCGCAGCCGCTCGCGTACGGCGCGCTGCTGCGGGTCGCCGCGAGTCTCGCCGCTGCGCCGCGGCAGGTCGTCGTCGTGACGGACGACGCCCGGGCCGCGCTCGCGACGGCGGCGCGCAGCATCCGTGCCGACGTCGTGAGCATCGTTTCTCCGCAGCAGGCGACCTCGTGGACCGGTGCGGGATTCGAGCTGTTCGCCGAGAAGACCCAGCGGGACGGACTGCCCACGGCGTACGACTGCCGGGACTTCGCCTGCCGGCTCCCGGTCACGGAGGTCGCCGACCTGCCGGCGTGAAGCGGGCTCAGACCCAGCTGTTGAACCACATGTGCATGTGCCAGAAGTCGTAGGGCACCGTCATCGCCGAGATGATCGGGTACCAGAACGCCGACAGTGTCAGCGCGACCACGAGGAACACCAGGACGAGCCGCTGACCCGTGAGCCGTCGGTACGAGTCGGCCGCGGGCGGACCGGCGATGTCCTTCAGCGCGAAGGTCAGCCCGAGGAGCATGAACGGCAGGATCAGCACCGTGTAGAACTGGAAGATCGTGCGCCCGGGAAGGAACAGCCACGGCACGTAGGTGACGGCGACGCCGGTGAGCACGAGCGCGTAGCGCCAGTCGCGCACGACGACGAAGCGGTATGCGAGGTAGAGCACGGCGGCGACGCCGGCGTACCAGATGAGCGGGTTCGGCATCGTCGAGATCACGTCGACGCAGCCGCTCGGGGCGGTGCAGCCGTTCACGCCCAGCGCATCGTGGTGGTAGTAGACCCCCGTGGGGCGCCACAGCAGCGGCCACTGCCACGCCGGGCTCGCATACGAATGGCCCGAGGTGATCCCCGCCGTCGACTTGTACATCGCGACGTGGTACAGCCAGAGGCTCTCGAGCGGATTGCTCCCCGCGTGGCGGTCATACCCGCCGTCGGTCACGAGCCAGCCGGTCCACGACGCGAGGTAGACCACGACCGCGACCGGCACGAACAGCACGAAGATGACCAACCCTTGGCGCACGGCATCCGTCGGCCAGAACAGCACGCCCGCCCGGCGCCGCGCGAGCGCGTCCGTCACGACGAGGTAGATTCCGAGCCCGGCGAGCACCCACGCGCCAGACCACTTCACGGCGCTCGCGGCGCCCAGCGCGGCGCCCGCGGCGATGATCCACGGCCGGTTCCAGAGGACGGGTCCCCACGAGGGCGCTCGATCACCGTCGTACCCGGCGGCGACGGTCTGCGCGATCCGCGTCATGGTGCGCTCGCGATCACGCAGCACGAAGAGGAAGGCGAGCAGCACGAAGAACGTCAGCGAGGTGTCGAGCAGCGCGATGCGGCTCATCGAGATCGCGAGACCGTCGACGGCCATGAGCAGGCCCGCGACCACGGCGAAGGTCGTCGAGCGGGTGAGGCGTTTGGCGATGAGCATCAGCACCAGCACGCAGGCGATGCCGAGCAGCGCGGTCGTGATGCGCCAGCCCCACCCGGAGCCGGGGCCGAGCACCGCCATGCCGAGCGCGATGATCCACTTGCCGAGCGGCGGGTGCACGACGAACGACGGGTTGGTCGTGAAGACGTTCACGTCACCCGACAGGAAGCTCTCGTTGGCGCCGCCGGGCCAGGATGCCTCGTACCCGAGGTTGAGCAGCGTCCAGGCGTCCTTGACGTAGTACGTCTCGTCGAACTGGTTCATCAGGTCGCGCGCGGTGGCCAGGTTCCACAGCCGCAGCACCGCGGCGATGACGAGGACGATCGCAGGGCCGAGCCACCGGTACAGCCGGCGGGCGCGCGCGTCCTCGCTCAGCCGGCGGGCGAAGCGGTCGTACAGGCTCGGTCGTGCCGGGGGGTTCAGCGGCGCGGCGGGCTGATCGGCCTCGAGCCGCGGGGCATCCGTCACCCGGCCAAGTTTAGGCTGAGGGTGTGATCATCCTCGCGGCGACCCCGATCGGAAACCTCGGGGACGCGTCCCGCCGGCTCGTCGAGGCCCTGGAAGAGGCCACCGTCGTCGCTGCCGAAGACACCCGCACGACGCAGCGCCTGCTGGCGGCCCTGGGCATCGCGAATCGCCCGCGGCTCATCGCGCTGCACGACCACAACGAGAAGGAGCGGGCGCCCGAGATCGTCGAGCTCGCACGCGAGCAGGACGTCCTCGTGCTGAGCGACGCCGGGATGCCGACCGTGAGCGACCCCGGCTACGGGCTCGTCGCCACGGCAGCGGCGGCCGGCGTCGACGTCACCGCGATCCCCGGGCCGAGCGCCGTCGTGACGGCACTCGCCGTGTCGGGGCTCCCGACGGACCGCTTCACGTTCGAGGGCTTCGTGCCGCGCAAGGCGGGGGAGCGCGCCGCGGCCTTCCGCGCGCTGACCTCGGAACCGCGCACGATGGTCTTCTTCGAGGCGCCGTCGCGTGTCGCGGCGACGCTGGCCGACATGGCGGCCGCGTTCGGCGCGGACCGCCGCGCCGCGGTGTGCCGTGAGCTGACGAAGCTGCACGAGGAGGTCGCGCGCGCCCCCCTCGGCGAGCTCGTCGCCTGGGCCGAGACCGGCGTGCGCGGTGAGCTCGTGATCGTCGTCGAGGGCGCGCCCGCCCGCGGGGTCCCCTTCCCCGACGCGGTGACCCAGGTGCTCGAGCTCGTCCGCGGCGGGACGCGGCTGAAGGAGGCGGCGGCTGAAGTGTCCGGCCTCACCGGACACTCCAGCCGCGAGCTCTATCAGGCCGCGCTGTCGGTGCGCGGGTAGCGCCGCCGCCGGATCGCGAACAGGATCGCACCGCCCGCGAGCATCGTGAGCCCCACCCACAGCGCGGTGAGGGTCACACCCGTCGGCGGGAGGGCCGCCGGCACCGGCGCGCAGGCGGTCGAGGTGGCCTCGCCGTCGGTGAAGAGCACCGTGGCGGCGTTGAGGAGCCCGGTGCCCTCGGTGCCGGATCCGGTCGTGCAGTCGGCCTGATCGGTCGTGATCGTCGACGAGACCCGCGTCATGGCATGCACCTCGTAGGTGTGCGTCGCGCCGCCGTCGATCGTGATGCCCGTGGCGATCCGCAGGTCGGTGAGACCATCCCAGCCCGCGTTCAGGGGAAAGCCCTCGACCGACGAGACGCTCGCCTCGACGACGGTGATGCCGGTGCCGAAGCGGAGCTCGTCGTCGAGGTCGTACGCGTCGGAGAGCCCGCCCGGGTTGGTGACCGTCACCGAGTACGCGACCGCGAACGTTCCGTCCGCCTGCTCGGTCGGGCCCGACGTCACCGTCTTGTCGATCTCGAGGGGTGCCAGGTAGGCGTTGACGAAGGTGCAGTACACGGCCGCTTGGAGCGGCACCTCGACCGATACCGACGAGCCTTCGATCACCGGATCGCCGGCGGAGCCCACGCACTCGATGTCGTCGAGCAGCCAGCGCTCGAGCTCGCTCGTCTCGGTCACCGTGTACTCGCCGGGAGCGATGAGCCCCGTCGAGTACGGGTCGGCCTCGTCGGTCAGCGTGAACGCCTCACCGCCGGGACCCCACTCGAAGTCGAACTCCTGCGGTGAGCCGGACGGCAGCGTCGTCTTGTCCACGACCAGCGAGCCCCACTGCGTGTTCGTGAACGTGCAGACGACGGTCTCGCCCGGATCGAGCACGATCAGCCCGACGAGGTCCACGTCGGTCGACGCCCCGCCCTCGGGGTCGCCGTCGACGCAGACGAGGTCGGTGTTGTCGTAGCCGTCGGGCGTGACTTCGGTGACTTCGTACTCGCCGGGGGTGACGTCCTCGAAGGTCGCGGACCCGGTGCCCTCGGACGTCTCGATGGAGAAGTCCTCCGGATCGAGCCACGTGCCGGTGAAGTCGAACACGGCATCGGCGCCCTCGACGTTCTTGACCACGACGATGCGGCCGACCGCGGAGTTCTCGATCTCGCACTCGATCTGGTCGCCGGGCTCCACGCGGAAGCCCGTGACGTCGAGGCTGTCGACGTCACCACCGGCGTGGGCGACGGTGCAGAAGAGCTCGCCCTCGATCCAGCCCGGCAGATCTCGCTCGGCGAGGGAGTACAGGGTGCGTGCCGTCAGGCCTGTGAACGTGGCTGTGCCGAAGCCTCCCTCGGTGACGACGGACGACACGATGGCCTCGCCGGCGGGGTCGATCGGCGTGAGCACGTACTGGAACGTGGCGTCCCCACCGCGGGCCGCCTTGTGGATCGTGATGTCGATCGAGTCGGGGGTGTTCTCGATGTCGCAGTCGATCTCGCCACCCGGCTGGGCGACGAAGGTGACCGCCACCGGGTCGGGGTTCGTGTCGTCGACGCCGGTGCAGGTGAGGGCGCCCGCCGTCCACCCTGGTACGGGCTGTTCGGCGATCGTGTAGGTCTCGCCCGCGAGCAGGCCGGTCCATGTCGCCGTCTCGGCGCCGGGGCCGGTGCCCGAGATCGCCTGGGCGCCACCCGCCGGCGTCACGCCCTCGGAGGGCGTGAGCGTGAACGGGAAGGACCACTCGTAGTCGTCCGTCACGCCCGTGACGGTCTTCGTCACCGACACGGATGCCGGAGCCGCCGTGTTCTCGGCGGTGCAGGAGAAGGAGGTGCCCGGCGTCAGGGTGAATTGCCAGCCGTCCTCGGCGCGGTTGTCGACCACTTCGCAGTCGAGCGTTCCGGCCCAGCCCGCCTTCGCGACCTCGACGAGGCTGTAGTCCGCGCCGGGCACGATGTCGGTGACTTCGATCGACGGGTTCTCCGACGACAGGGTCAGGGTGCGCACGTCGCCGGTGCTCTCATCGGTCAGCTCGAAGTCGAACGACCACGGGAAGCCGTCGGCGACGTCGACCGCGGTCTTCTCCAGCTGCAGCGAGACCGGTGCCGCCGTGTTGGTGAACACGCACTCGGCGACGCCCGCTGCACCCAGCTCGACCGTGACGACGCCGCCGCTCACATTCGGCGTCCACGTGGTGCCCTCGCTCGTGTCGCACGTGATGTCCGTGAGCTCCCAGTCGGGCAGGTCGAGGACTTCCGAGATGTCGTACTGTCCGGGATCGAGCGTCCCGCTGTCCCATGTCGCCTGTCCTGGCAGCGGGTTCAGGGTGAAGTCGACCGGCTCACCCTCCGCGGGTGTGAAGACGAAGTCGAAGTCCTGGTCGTACTCGAACGGATCCGTGGACTTGACGACGAGGATGCGCCCGGGCGTGACGTTCGCGTAGTAGCACGTGACGGTGTCTCCGGGGGCGAGCTCGAATTCCGCCGTGTAGTCGTCGAAGTCGACGTCCTGCCCGCCGATGGTGCAGATCAAGGACCCGAGGACGGTTCCGTGCTGGTTCGGCAGCTCGGTCACCGTGTAGGTGCCGGGCTCGACGCCTTCGAACGACGTGAAGTAGTTCTCGCCGTCGCCGGTCTCGGCGTTGATCGAGAATGCGCCGTCGTCGGGTAGCGCGGGCGTCCCCGTCGTCCAGTCGCCCTCGAACTCGAAGACGGAGTCGTCGGGGGTCCCGAAAGCCTCCTTGCTGATGACGATGTTGCCGAGCTGGCTGTTCGTGAAGGTGCACGAGACGTCCTGTCCTGCGACGGTCGTCACGGTCGCGGACGCCGTGGCGGGGTCGATCTGCGCCCCGTCGTCGCTGCAGACGATGTCGGGCTCGCTCATCCAGCCGTCCGGCACGACCTCGCTGATGTCGACCTCGGTGCCCGGAGCGAACGCGAACGTCGCGCTCTGCCCGTCGGTGAGTGTCGCCGCGTTGCCGCCGACGTCGAACGAGAACTGCTGCGGCGAGCCGTCCGGCAGCGTCTGCTTCGTCACCGTCACGGTCGAGGTCGCGTTCGTGATGACGCAGTCGGTCTGCGTGCTCGGGAAGACCGTGAAGAGGTCGGTCGGGCTGGTCAGCGTGAAGACGACCTCCTCGCCGGTGCCCGGCTGCGTCGTGGTGCAGATCGCCGACTGCTGCTGCCACGGGGCGGCCACCGTCTCCGACAGTCGGTAGTCGGTCGCGCCCAGCACGTTCTGGAACGTGTCGGTCTCGCCGATTCCGAGGTCGTCCACGATCTGTGTGGCACCGGTGTCGGGGAGCACGATGCCGCCGCTCGCGCGGTCGACGAGATAGTCGAAGCGGTCGTCCGAGTCGTACCCCGCGGGGACGACGTCCTTCGTGACGCTCAGCGAACCGCAATTCGACAGGACGAGGGGATCTTCCGAGTCGAGGTAGTCCTGGGTCTGCGCGCCGAAGTCGGATCCCGTGCGCGAGAGCTCGGTCGACACCTGGAACGTGGTGCACTCTTCGGGGCTGAACAGGCCCGCGGTGGTCAGGTCGACGGCGAACTCGCCGAACGTCGCCTGCGGCTGGTTGCCGAGCGGCGGCCCCTCGGTCCGGGCCCCGACCGCCCAGGCGAAGTCGATGGGCTGCCCGGTGGGCAGCCACTGGCCGGCGCCGTTGGGATTCGCGCACGCGTCGTTCGCGTTCGGCGTCCAGCGGCGGAAGTGCACGGTCACCGTGCCCAGGCTGGACTCGTAGTCGAACACCACGAGCACGTCGTCGCAGCGACCGGCCGCCGGACCCTCGAGGTTCTGCAGCAGGCTCAGGCTGCCGTTGCCGACCAGGCGCGTCCAGTACGCGTAGAGGATGGCGTGACGGGTTCCCTGCGCGTCGACCACCACTTCGTAGGCAGCTCCCGTGCTGCACATGTTGCCCTTGTCGTTGACGTTGGCCGAGCCGGGCGCCCACGGAATGGTGTCGGGGGTCTGGGATCCCGGCGACCCGGTCGCATCCTGGGCGGTGGCCGGACAGGCGCCTTCGAGACTGCCGTTGTCCCAGTCGAACGTGGCGTCGAGGATCCCCGAGGACGCCAGCCCGGCCGCGGTCGTGTACGGCCCCGTGGGAGTGAACGTGTAGCTGCCGTCGGGCACCGGGGCGGTGAGGAACGAGTTCCAGTCGAAGGTGTCCGGCGGCGTTCCCCCTGTCTTGTCCCCGTCGATCTCGAACCCGGTCTGCAGACCCGAGGGCTGCAGGGTGGCGGCTGTGGCCGCTCCTGCGCCGGCCAACGGCACCAGCAGGGCGCCGACCAGCGCTCCGATCCCGATCAGTGAGACGACACGGGTACTCGACATGGCGTTTTCTCCTCCCCAGGAAGAGGGCCATCGCCGGGGGTTGCCGAAGGCCCACACACCCGTCGGCGATCGGTGAGAGCGCACCGATCGCCGGCTTGAGCGAGAACATACCGGATGCCGGGGGTCGGCGCGACCCCCGGCATCCGTATCCGTCCGTGCGCTTTATCGGCGCGTGATCAGTCCTATTTGCGCACCGCGACCGCGAGGTCCTTGCTCGACGTCGCACCCGCGTCGTTCGCGAACTCGACGCGATAGGTGCGGGTTCCGCGGGCGGCCCCCGTGACGGCGAGCGTCGCGCGCTGCGCGCCGGGGGTCGCCGCGACGAGTGCGCCCTCGCCGACGAGGATCTCGCCTTCGTAGAAACGGTAGGTCGTCGCGTTGGTGCCCCACCACAGATCGGCGGTCAGTGTGTAGGTGCCGTCGCCGTCCTTGTTGTCGTGGCTCAGCACGGGCTTGCCCGGGTTCGCGTCCGTGACCGTGACGGTCACCGGCTGCAGCGCGGTCGTGCCCTGTGAGTTCACGAGCTCCCCGGTGTAGACGTAGACGCCGTTCTTCCTGCCCGTGACCGGGATCTCGGCCGACTGGGCGGCGACGCCGCCGTACCCGAGCGGCACGGTGGCGATGCGCTCGCCGTTCTCGAACACGCGCAGCTTCGTGCCGTTCTCGCCCCACCACAGGTTCATCCGCACGGTGTACGCGCCGTCCTGCAGGCCCGTGTCCCAGCCGTTGTCGTGCGACAGCACGCCGCGGCCCGGCTCTCGGGACGCGGCGTCGACCACGACGAGCCCGTCGGCGGCATCCGTCAGCGCGGCCGTAGCGCCGTCGACGGCGGTGCGGGACGGAGCATCCGCCGACAGCACGATGTGCGCCCGCTCGATCGCCGTCTGCAGCGCCGTCGCGGTCGTCGGCGTGTACGCGGACCGGTCGATCTGCTCCGCGGCGGCGAGGTCCGCGGCGAGGGCGGAGGTGTCGACGCCGGTCGGGGCAGCCCGCACCAGCTCGAGGTCGTCGATCGTGCCCCATGCGCCGCCGGCGAGCGTCGCGGTCACGGTCACCGTCACGCTGCCACCCGCGGCCACGTCGATCGGTGCGGTCGCCGGCATCGACCAGTTGCGCCAGCCGTCCATCGAGAACGGGACGGATGCCTCGGCGGACCCGCTCGAGACGCTCAGGCGCACGCTGCTCGCGGCATCCTCTCCGTCGCCCTGCAGTGCGGCGCGCGCGACGTACGATCCGGCGGGAACGCCCTCCACGCGCTGCGACAGCGTGAAGGAGTAGGAACCCGCGGCCCAGAAGTGCGCGGACCGCTCGCCGGAGTGCGGGTCGTCCCACGCGCCGACCGTGAGCGCCGCGCCCGTCTTCGTCCAGGGGCTGTTGTCGCCCTCGAACCCAGGGCTGCGGAGCAGATTCCTCTGCGCGACGACGACCGTCGCGGCCGCCGCGAGACCCGACGACGTGACGCCCGCGATCGAATAGGTGCCGGGGCCGTCGATCCACTCGGCGGCGTCCGACCACGTGACCTCCTGCACCTCCGACGAACCGTCGTTGTACGACACCGTGACGGTGGCGGGCAGTGTCACCGCGTCGCCCTCGGCGACGGTGAGGTGCACGGGCGCGACCCCCGTGACCTCGCGCGGCGCGACGGCGCCGGTGCGGGCGTACGCGAACACGTTGAGCGACTCCAGCGGCGTGCCGTCGTGCGCGAACAGCGCCTGGTTGTCCCACGCCGAACCGCCGTACCACTGGCCGGCGTCATGCGGGTCGTACTCGCCGGCGAAGCTCGAGGCCCAGCCGGAGCCGTGGGCCTCCCACAGCGCCTTGTTCGCGTCGAGCGCCGAGGGCGGGCCCACCGGCAGCCACGCGGGCTCCCAGTAGAAGACGCCGATGCCGGCGGGCCCGACGTTCGCGACCGCCTGGATGACGTCGCGCACCGCGGTCGCCTGTCCCTGCACACTCACCGGGTACTGCGTCGCCTCCGACGGGAGGTCGATGACGTTGCCGTGCCCGTCGCCGTCCTCGAGGGTGTACGCCCACGAGGTCTCGGCGACCATGACCTTCTTGCCGTGCGTGTCGGCGACGTTCTTCAGCACCGACGTGAGGTTCGACAGCGTGCCGTGCCAGAAGGGGTAGTAGCTCGAGGCGAAGACGTCGTAGTCGACGCTGCGCGAAGCGAGGTTCGCGGCATACCCGGCGTAGCGCCCGCTCGTCTCGGGGTTGGTGAAGTGGACCGCGACCAGCGCGTCCGGGAAGACGGCGCGCACCGCCGCAGAGCCGGCGGAGAAGATCTGAGCCATGCCGTCCCAGCCGCTCACTCCCGCGACGGCGTTGTTGGTCTCGTTGCCGACCTGCACCGTGCGCACGTCGACGCCCGCGGTCTCGAGCTCCTGGAGGGCGTCGGTGGTGAAGTCCTTCACAGCGACCGCCTTCTGCGCGACCGTCATCGACGCCCAGGCCTTGGGAGCCTGCTGCTTCGCGGGGTCGGCCCAGAAGTCGGAGTAGTGGAAGTCGACGAGCACGCCGAGTCCGGCATCCGTCGCCCGCTTTCCGATCTCGACGGCGTGCGCCACGTCGTTGTCGCCGCCGCCGTAGCCGTTTCCGGCCGTGTCGAACGGGTCGTTCCACACGCGCACGCGCACGTCGGTGATGCCGGCGTCCGAGAGCACGTCGAACAGGTCGGCGGGCTGCCCGGCGGCGTCGCGGAAGACGACGCCCGACTCCTCGAGCGCGATCGCCGACGACACGTCGACGCCGCTGAGGAAGTCCGCGGGAAGGTTCTCGACCTTCGGCACGGTGATGCCGGCGTCCGCCGGGCCGTCGGCGGCCGCGGCGGGTGCCGCCGCGAGCGCGGTGGTGACGAGGGCGAGGGATGCCGCGACCGCCGCGAGGCGCGCGGGTCGGGGATGGTGGGACACGGTGTTCTCCGATCGACGTTGATCAAGGGGCGGGCGGGATCAGCCCTTGACGGACCCCGCGGTGAGGCCGCCGACGATGTAGCGCTGCAGCGACAGGAACAGGACGAGCACCGGGATCGCGGCGATCACGGCGCCCGCCGCGAACAGACCCCAATTGGAGGCGAGCTGGTTCGACACCCACTGGTACATGCCCACCGCGAGGGTCCAGTTGTCCTCAGAGACGAGGACGATCTTGGCGATGATGTAGTCGCCGAACGCGGCGATGAAGGCCAGCAGGGCGACGACCGCGAGGATCGGCGTGACCAGGGGGAAGATGAGCCGCCAGAAGATCTGGGCGTGCGAGGCGCCGTCGATCTTGGCGGACTCGTCGATCTCGATCGGCACGGTGTTGAAGAACCCGTACATGAGGAACGTGTTCACGCCGAGCGCTCCGCCCAGGTACACGCAGATGAGCGCGATCTTGGAGTTGAGGCCCAGCGCCGGCACGACCTCGCCGAGGCCGAGCAGCATCAGGAAGATCGCGACGAAGGCGAGCGCCTGCGGGAACATCTGGATGATGAGCAGGCCGGTGAGCCCGGCGCGGCGGCCCGAGAACCGGAAGCGCGAGAACGCGTACGCGGCGGCGGCGCCCATCAGCACCGCACCGACCGACGCGATGCCGCCGATCAGCAGGGTGTTGCCCGCCCAGATCCAGAAGCTCGTCTCGCCGAGGGCGGCGTAGTTCGACAGGTCGATGACGCTGAACAGCGCGTTGCTGGCGGCGAGGGTGCCGTTCGGGTTGAGCGACGCCGACAGCACGTACACCAGCGGGAAGATCGCGTAGAAGATCACCACGACGGCGAGCAGGTACTTCCAGCCGACCTCGAGCAGCCAGCGGCGGCGGCGCGCCGAGCGGCGGTCGTCGGGAGCACCGGCGGTGCGGGTGGTCGATCCAGCGGCGACATCGGTGGCGGTGGACATCACTGGAACTCCTCGAGCTTGCGGGTCTGACGGAACGCGATCGCGGAGATGCCGCCGACGACGGCGAACACGAGGATCGACAGCGCGCTGGCGAGGCCGTAGTCCGCGGCACCGCCCGACACTCCGGAGATGTCGTAGATGGCGGAGATCAGGATGTCGGTGGCACCGAGCGCGTACGGGGCTCCGGGGATCGCGGGCCCGCCGTTGTTGAACATGTAGATGACGGTGAAGTTGTTGAAGCTGAACGCGAACGACGAGATCAGCAGCGGCGCGGTGGCGACCAGCACCAGCGGCAGGATGATCGAGCGCAGCTGCCGGGAGCGGCCCGCGCCGTCGAGGGACGCCGCCTCGAGGGTGTCCTGGGGGAGCGCCTGCAGCGCGCCGGTGCACACGAGGAAGTAGTACGGGTACGTGAGCCACAGGTTGACCCACACCACCGCCGCGCGGGCGAGCCACGGGTCGCCCAGCCAGTTGATGTTCGCGCCGAAGAAGAACAGGTCGTTGATGACGCCGAACTCGGCGTTGAACATGCCGCGGAACAGCAGCGCCGACATGAACGCCGGGAAGGCGTACGGGAGGATGTACAGCGTCCGCAGGAACCGCCGGCCCTTCAGCCGGGCGTCGTTGTAGATGAGCGCGAGCAGCAGGCCGAGGGCGAACGGCAGCACCACGGACAGCGTGGCGAACACGAACGTCCACACCGTGACCGACAGCAGCGTCTGCGCGAGCGCGGGGTCGGTGAACAGGCGGAAGAAGTTCTCGAAGCCGACGTTGACGTACCAGCCGGTGGGGAGCGCGGAGCCGTCCTCGGCGACGAACGAACCCTTGTCGTTCGCGGCGTAGACGGTGCCGGTCGTGGTGTCGGTGATGGTCTGGGCCTCGGCATCCCAGACCAGCGTCGATTCGTAGACGGCGCCCGAAGAGCCGTCGCGCGTGCGGATCGAGCCGTCGTTGGGATCCTCCGACACGGGCACGCGCAGGCTCGCGATCTGCTCCTGCAGGGCGGCGTCCGTGATGACGGTGGCGCGGGGCACGACCTCCCAACCGGGGACGTCGGACGGAGCCCCGCCGCTGCCGACCGCTGCGTCGGCGGCCTCCTCGAGCGGCTGCTCGGCCGAGCCGACGAGCACGTCGCCGTTCTCGTCGACGATCGCGAAGCCGAGTTCGCCGACGCGCTCCACGACGGAGAGCGGATAGGTGGGGGAGTCCTCGACGCGGCGCTCGCCCTGGACGAGCGCCGCCTCGACGGCCTGCTCCTGGGTGCCGGCGTGGCCGGTGCCGTAGTTCGTGAAGGCGATGTAGGCCGTGTAGCCGAAGATGAAGACCTGGAAGACGAGCAGGAACACCAGGCCCGGCAGCAGGTACTTGAGCGGCAGGGCGCGCTTGGTGAAGTAGACGATGTCGGCGGCGAGCAGCAGCACGAGCGTCGCCGAGAACACGACCCAGGACTCGACGCGGAACGCGCTCAGCAGGGTCATCACGCCGAAGGCGTTGACGAGGGCCATCAGGGCGAGCTTCGCGAGGAAGCCCCAGCCGAGGCCGCGCCAGCGGCGGGCATGCGATTCGCGCGGGGGCGGTGTCTCCGCCGGCGCCTGGGGGAGGGTGGGTGCGTCCACCGTCATGCGTCTGCTCCTGTCACGGGGCCTCATCGCCGGGCGTGAGGGGATCGATGGGTCGATCGGGGAAGGTGTTGGGATCCGGGAGGCGGGGAGAGGCACTCACCCGCCTCCCGGAGCATGTCGGCCACCGTGGCGGTGACCGGGTTCACGCGGCCGGGATCAGCCCTCGACCGCGGCCTGGACGTCGGCGACCATGGTGTTCCACGTCGACACGGGGTCGGCGCCGCTGATGATCTGCGACTGCGCGGCGTTCCACAGGTCCCACACCGAGCCCATCTCGGGGATGCTCGGCATCGGGACGCCGTTCTGCGCCGACGCGAGGAAGCCCGCGATGATCGGGTCGGACGAGACCTCGGCAGCCAGGGTCGACCACGCGGGGATGCGGGGGTCGGCCTCGTAGAGGGCGCGCTGCGCGTCCTCGGTGCCGAGGTAGTTGACGAGGAACTCCTGCGCGAGCAGCGCGTTCTTCGACTGCGAGCTGAGGTAGAAGCCCTGCACGCCCACGAACGGAGCGGCCGTCTCGCCGCCCGCCGACGGGATCGGGTTCACCGCGATGTTCGCGACGTCGGTGTAGGCGCTGATCGCCCACGGGCCCTGGATCGTGTACGGCGCCTTGCCGCTGTTGAACAGCTCGTTGTTGATGTCGTAGTCGACCGTCGTCGAGATGTAGCCGGTGCCGGCGGTGCCGTTCGCTCCGAGCCACGTCGCGAAGGCCTCGCCCGTCGCTCCGCCCATGCCCACCTCGGTGGTGTAGGAGCCCGACGCGTCCTGCACGAAGACGGGGGCGCCGAACGACGTCTGGAAGCCGTACATCGTGTAGCCGTCGCCCGTCTCGCCGGCGGTGTTGATGACGAACGGACGCTCGGCGCCCGACGCCAGGCCCTTCTGGATCATCTCGTCCCACGTGGCCGGGGCCTCGGCGCCGACGAGGTCGACGTTCTGCACGAGCGCGATGGTCTCGAGCGAGTAGGGGAGGGCGTAGAGCTGACCGTCGTAGGTCATGGCCTCGAGGGCGACGGGCTCGAACTCCGACGCCTTGTCGCCGAGGTCGATCGTGTCGACGACGCCTGCGGCGACCAGGGCGCCCAGCCAGTCGTGCGCGCCGACGGTGATGTCGGGACCCTCGCCGGTCGGCACCTGCGCGATGAAGTCGTTGCGGAGGTCCTCGAAGTTCTTCTTGACGATCTCGACGGTGGCGCCGGTCTCCTCCTCGAAGGCCTTCGCCGCGTCCTTGACGGCCGTCTGGCGCTCCTCGTCGGTCCAGATGACGAGCTCGGCGCTGCTGTCGGCCGCGTCGTCGCCGGTGTCGGACGAGCCTCCGCCGGCGCAGCCGGCGAGGACGACCGCTGCCGTGAGCGCCAGCGCTCCGAGTGCGATCTGCTTTCGCATGGTTTCCCTTTCGGTGATGTGGTGTGTTGCAGGGTCCGGGTGGATCAGGGGGTGCGCGGCGTGCGGACGACCGCGACGCCGCCGGCGGGCACGACGAGCTCGCCGGCGACATCGGCGCCGGTGATCAGCTCGACGCCCGACGCCGCGAGCGTCGCGTCGTCGTCGCGGTGGTTGACGGCGATCGCGTAGTCCGCGTCGTCGCCCCGGCGCACCACGACCTCGAGGCCCTCGGGGTGGTTCGACGCGGAGACGCCCGCGTCGGCGTACACGTCGGACATGACGGTCCGCAGGGCCGCAGCATCCAATCGGGTGCTGATGTACCAGCCGTGCCCGGTGCCGTGCGCGTGACGGGTGACCGCCGCCTTGCCGGCGCCGGGGCCGTCGACGTAGGTCGCCTTCACTTCGGCGCCGCGGAGCACGAGGTCCTCCTGCCAGGCGTCGGCGACGAGGACGCCCGGGGCCGAGCCCTCCCACCGGACGGCCTGGCGGGCGCCCTCGCGCAGGGGCAGGAACTCGTCGACCGTGACGCCCAGCGCGTCGCGCAGCGGAGCGACGAAGCCGCCCGGATGCACGGCGTCGTTCTCGTCGACGATGGCGGAGAAGAACGAGACGACCAGCGTTCCGCCGGCCTCGACGTAACGCGTGAGGTTCGCGGCGTCGGCGGCGCTCAGGAGGTACTGCGCGGGGGCGACCACGAGCCGATAGCCCGAGAGGTCCTGTCCGGGCAGCGCGAAGTCGACCGTGATGCCGTCGCGCCACAGCGGCTCGTAGAACGCGCGGATCTGCTCGGCGTGCGTCACGTCGACCGACGGGCGCCACTCGAGATCCTGCGCCCAGAACGACTCGAAGTCCCAGAGGATCGCCACGTCGGCGGCGACGCGCGAGCCGCGCACCTCGTCGAGCCGCCCGAGCGCGCCGCCGAGCTCGACCACCTCGCGCCACACGCGGGACGAAGTGCCGGCGTGGGGGATCATCGCGGAGTGGAACTTCTCGGCGCCCGAGCGCGAGGCGCGCCACTGGAAGAAGAGGATCGCATCCGCGCCGCGCGCGAGGTGCGCGAGCGAGTTGCGGGCCATCTCGCCGGGGCGCTTGGCGACGTTGCGCGGCTGCCAGTTGACGGCCGACGTCGAATGCTCCATGAGGATCCAGGGCTTCCCGCCGCCGACCGAGCGGGAGAGGTCGGCGGCGATCGCGAGCCCGATCTCGCCCTCGGGGTCGGCCGCCCACAGGTAGTGGTCGTCCGACACGATGTCGACCTCGCGGGCCCAGGCCCAGAGGTCCGTCGTCCAGCTCTGGTTGGCCATGAAGTTCGTGGTGACGGGCTGCGAGGCGTGGGCGCGGATCGCGTCGCGCTCGGCGACGAAGCACGCGCGCAGCTGGTGGTCGGTGAAGCGGACGAAGTCGAGGCGCTGCGCCGGGTTCACGACGGAGGGCGCGGCTGCGGGGGCGCCGATGTGATCCCACTCGCCGTACCGCTGGCCCCAGAACGTCGTTCCCCACGCGGCGTTGAGGGCGTCGAGCGTGCCGTACTTCTCGCGCAGCCACTCGCGGAAGGCGCGCACCGACTGCTCGGAGTAGTCTTCGCCGACCGGCACGCCGTACTCGTTGTGGACGTGCCACATGACGACCGCGGGGTGCGAGCCGTAGCGCTCCGCCAGCGCGGAGGCGATGCGCACGATCGCCTCGCGGTACGCCGTCGAGGCGTGCGAGGCCATGCCGCGCGCGCCGAAGCCCATCGTGACGCCGTCCCGTGTGACGACGCGCGCGTCGGGGTGGTCGGCGAAGAACCACGCGGGGGGAGAAGCGGTGGGGGTGCCCAGGTCGGCCGAGATGCCGTTCTCGTGCAGCAGATCGAGCAGCTCGTCGAGCCAAGAGAAGTCGAAGACGCCCTCGCTCGTCTCGATGAGCGCCCACGCGAAGATGCCGACGCTGACGAGGTTGACCCCGGCCTCGCGCATGAGCGCGACGTCTTCGCGCCACACCTCCCGGGGCCACTGCTCGGGGGTGTAGTCGCCGCCATAGGCGATTCCCCGGATCTCGGGCCAGCGGTCGGGCGAGGTCATGGACGCTCCATCGGGTCGGTGCAGGGTCGTGCTGCAGTGCGGTGTCGGTCACGTCGGCGACTGTGACCGGTCACAGTCTTACCCGGACCACCGCCGCGGCACGGGCTCGGCCGGGAACCGTTACCGAACTGTGACCGGTCACAGTCCTGATCGTGTCGGCGCGCGTTCCCTGCCGTGACGGGGGTAGAGTCGCTCGTCGTGGAGGAGACGACGTCCGTGAGGCGCAAGCCGACCATCCGCGATGTCGCGGCGGTGGCAGGCGTTTCGCGCGGCACCGTGTCGCGCGTCATCAACGGCGGCCACTGGGTCTCGCCCGATGCGCGGGAGGCCGTCGAGGAGGCGATCCGCCGCACCGGGTACACGGCGAATCACGCCGCGCGCAGCCTGGCCACCGGGCGCGCGGGATCCCTCGCGTTCCTGCTGACCGAGCCCCAGCACCTGCTCTTCCAGGACCCGACGTTCGCGCTGCTGCTGCGCGGTGCCGCCGAGGCTCTCGCGCAGCGCTCGATGACCCTCGTGCTGCTGGTCGCCGGCACCCCGGCGGAGCGGGCCAATGTCGCCAGCTTCGTGAGCGCGGGCCACGTCGACGGCGTGCTCCTCATCTCGTCGCACGAGTCCGACCCGCTCGTCGACCAGCTGCTCGAGGCCGGCGTGCCCACCGTGTGCTGCGGCATCCCGCTCGGTCACGAATCCCAGGTGCCGACGGTATCGGTCGACGAGATCGGCTCGGCGCGCGAGATGACCCGGTATCTGCGCGGGCGCGGTCACCGGCGGATCGCGATGATCGCCGGACCCCACGACACGCCGGGAGGCAAGTTCCGCCTCGTCGGGTTCGAGCAGGAGATGGGCGACGAGTTCGATCCGCTACTCGTCGAGGAGGGCGACTACAGCCAGGAGTCCGGCGCGGTCGCGATGGCGCGCCTGCTCGAGCGCACCCGCGACATCGACGCGGTCTTCGCCGCGAGCGACCTGATGGCCGCCGGTGCGATCGCGACCCTGCGCAAGGCCGGGCTGCGCGTGCCGGAGGACATCGCGGTGGCGGGGTTCGACGACTCGGGTTTCGCCGCCACGCACGAGCCCGCCCTCACCACGATGCGCCAGCCGTGGCAGCGCATCAGCGACGGCATGGTCTCGCTGCTGATCGAGGTCATCGGCGGCGCACGTCCCGGGCCGGTCACGCTCCCGACGACGCTCGTGGTCCGCGACAGCGCGTGACGGACACGCCCGAGTGTTACATTCGGGCACCTCGCCGCCGGCGGACGGAGGCGTCCGGTCACAGCGGCGGGCGGGGCATCCGTGCTGGCTAGACTCGTCGGGTGACTTCCGGCCCCTCGTCCTTCTACATCACGACGCCGATCTACTATCCGAGCGACGTGCCCCACATCGGCCACGGCTACACCACCGTGGCGGTCGACACCCTCGCGCGCTGGCACCGCCAGGCGGGCGACGACACCTGGATGCTGACGGGCACCGACGAGCACGGCCAGAAGATGATGCGGGCCGCATCGGCGAACGGCGTGACGCCGCAGGAGTGGGTCGACAAGCTGGTCGCCGAGGCGTGGTTCCCGCTGCTCGACACGCTCGACGTCGCCAACGACGACTTCATCCGCACGACGCAGCAGCGCCACGAAGAGCGCGTGCAGCAGTTCGTGCAGGCCATCTACGACCGTGGCTACATCTACGCCGGCGAGTACGAGGCGCTCTACTGCGTGGGGTGCGAGGAGTTCAAGCCCGAGTCCGAGATCGTCGACGGCACCGGCGCGTTCGAGGGTCTCAAGGTCTGCGCGATCCACTCGAAGCCGCTGGAGCTCCTGCAGGAGAAGAACTACTTCTTCAAGCTCAGCGAGTTCCAGGACAAGCTCCTCGAGCTCTACTCGTCCGTCCCCGATTTCGTGCGTCCCGAGTCGGCGCGCAACGAGGTCGTGTCGTTCGTGAAGAACGGTCTCAAGGACCTGTCGATCTCGCGCTCGGCGTTCGACTGGGGCATCCCGCTCCCGTGGGACGAGTCGCACGTCATCTACGTGTGGGTCGACGCGCTCCTCAACTACGCCACCGCGATCGGCTACGGCACCGACCCCGAGGAGTTCGCGCGCCGCTGGCCCGCGTACCACATCGTCGGCAAGGACATCCTCCGCTTCCACGCCGTCATCTGGCCGGCGATGCTGATGGCCGCGGGGCTCGAGGTGCCGCGCGGCGTGTTCGCGCACGGCTGGCTGCTCGTCGGCGGCGAGAAGATGTCGAAGTCGAAGCTCACCGGCATCGCGCCGACCGAGATCACCGACGTCTTCGGGTCGGATGCGTACCGCTTCTACTTCCTGTCGGCGATCGCCTTCGGCCAGGACGGCTCGTTCTCGTGGGAGGACCTCTCGGCCCGCTACCAGGCCGAGCTCGCCAACGGCTTCGGCAACCTCGCGTCGCGCACGACCGCGATGATCGAGCGGTACTTCGAGGGGATCGTGCCTCCCGCGGGCGCGTACACCGAGGCCGACCTGCACATCCAGAAGACGGTGGCGGATGCTGCCGCCCACGCCGACGCCGCGATCGAGCGGTTCCGCATCGACGAGGCGATCCACGCGATCTGGACCATCGTCGACGCGCTGAACCTGTACATCACCGAGAACGAGCCGTGGGCGCTGGCCAAGGACGACGCGCAGCATGAGCGTCTCGGCACGGTGCTCTACACCGCGGCCGAGGGCCTGCGGGCCCTCGCGGTGCTGCTGTCGCCGGTGATGCCGGTCTCGACCGAGAAGCTGTGGATCGCGCTCGGCGCGGCCGAGTCGATCGGGCGCCTGCAGGATCAGCCGATCCGCGAAGCGGGGGCGTGGGGCGTGCTGAACCCCGGCACCAGCGTCAACGGCCTCGCGCCGCTCTTCCCGCGCGTCGAGCAGTCGGTCTGATGGCGACACCTCCGGTCCCGTACCCCGAGGCGGGGTCAGACCCGTCGCAATACGTGCGCACCCGCGAGAAGGGGTCGCGTGACGTCACGTACCCGGCGGCGCCCGAGCCTCTCGCGGTGCCGGTGTACGACAACCACGCCCACCTCGAGATCGAGGACGGCGTCGGTCTGTCGCTCGACGAGCAGCTCGCACGCGCGGGCGCGGTGGGGGTGGCCGGCGTCGTGCAGGCCGGCGGCGACATCGACTCGAGCCGCTGGTCGGCGTGGGCGGCAGCATCCCATCCTCGCGTGCTCGCCGCGGTGGCGATCCACCCCAACGAGGCACCGGCGTACCAGGCAGCCGGGCGCCTCGACGAGGCGATCGCGGTGATCGACGAGCTCGCCGCGCAGCCGCGGGTGCGCGCGATCGGCGAGACCGGCCTGGACTTCTTCCGCACCGACGAGGACGGCAGGCCCGCCCAGTTCGAGAGCTTCGAGGCGCACATCGCGCTCGCGAAGAAGCACGCGATCGCGATGCAGATCCACGATCGCGACGCGCACGACGCCGTGCTCGAGACCCTCGAGCGCGTGGGCGCCCCCGAACGCACGGTGTTCCACTGCTTCTCCGGCGACGCCGACATGGCGCGGATCGCGGGGGAGCGCGGGTACTACCTCTCGTTCGCCGGCAACGTGACGTTCAACAACGCCCAGAACCTCCGCGACGCGCTCGCGGTGATCCCGCGCGAGCGCATCCTGGTGGAGACGGATGCCCCGTTCCTCACGCCGACCCCGCACCGCGGTCGCCCCAACGCGCCGTACCTGATCCCGGTGACGGTGCGGTACATGGCCGCAGAGCTCGGCGTGGATCTCGACGAGCTGTGCGCGCGGATCGCGGCGAACACGCTCGAGGTCTACGGGGCGTTCGAGGGCTGAGCGGACTCGGGAGGCAGCGGTGGACGACGAGCTGTGGGACCTGCGGGATGCCGCGGGCGCACCCATCGGCCGGACCCACCGCCGTGGCGATCCGACGTTCCCCGAGGGGCTCTTCCACATCGTGGCGTCGGTGTGCGTCGTTCGCGGCGACGGGCTCGTGCTGCTCACGCGGCGTGCCCAGGGCAAGGACTGGGGCCTCACCTGGGAGTTCCCCGCGGGGAGCGCCCTGACCGGTGAGACGAGCGAGCAGGCGGCCGTGCGCGAGCTGCACGAGGAGACCGGCGTGCGGGTGCGGACCACGGACCTCCGGCTCGTCGGCCGCCTCACGGAGCGGACCGCGCTGTTCGACGTGTACGTCGCGCAGGTGGCCGGCGACCCCGTCCTCGCCCTCGACCCGGCGGAGGTGTGCGACAGCGCATGGGTGCCTCTCGCCGAAGCGATGCGTCGCGGCGACGCCGGCGAGATGGCGGGCCCGTGGACTCCCCGCCTGACGCAGCTCGGAGCGCGCCTCGCCGAACTCGCGAGCGCGCAGTCCCTCTAGGGTTCCGCCGGCTCAGTCGATCAGCGGGAGCCCGCCCGCGCCGGGCTCTTCTTCGTCTGCGACCTGCTCCGCTTCGCCCTGGTCGAGCACCGGCTTCGCGGCCGCGATGTGCGAGATCGAGCGCCACACCAGCAGCAGCGTGATGAGCGAGCCGCCGAAGGCGAACCACCACGGCGCGGTGAGTCCCCACACCTGGGCGAGGATGCCGCCGATGAACTGCCCGATCACGAGGCCGCCGAAGACGCCGACCATGTTCACCGAGGCGATGCGGCCCTGCAGCTCCATCGGCACGAGGCGCTGGCGCACGGTCGTCGAGATCGTGCCCCACACGAACGCGTACAGTCCGAAGCCGAACATGATGACGAACGCGACGGCGGGGGAGGTGGTGAGCGCGAAGGAGAGGTGCATGAGCACTTCGAGCGACAGGCACACCCGCATGAGCGTCGCGAACGACAGATGCTTCTCGAGCCAGCCGAAGCTGAAGATCGCGATGATGCCGCCGAGCGCGGCCGCGGTCGTCAATGCGCCGTAGCCGACGGGCCCCATGCCGAGGTGCTCCGTGGCGTACAGCACGAGCACGCCCCAGGGCGCCGCCCAGGTGACGTTGAAGACCAGGATGATGATGACGAGCGTGCGCACCGGTGCGTTGTGACGCAGCCAGCGCAGTCCCTCGCGGATGGCGTGCGCCTTCGTGCCGCGGGCCGACTCCGGGTGTTCGGGGACGGGCGTGCGGGCGATGCGGGAGATGAGCAGCACGGCCAGCGACACGCACAGCACCTGCAGCAGGAACGGCCAGAACGACCCGACCGCGAACAGGAAGGCGCCCAGCGGCGGGCCGGCGAGCTGGTTCGCGACGAGATAGCCGGCCTGCATGCGCGCATTGCCGATGCCGAGGTCGGCCGGCTTCACCAGCATCGGCAGCAGCGTGCTGCCGGCCGAATCGGCGAAGACCTCCGCCGTGCCGTACAGGAAGGCCGTCGCCAGCACGAGCCACACGGTCGCCTGCCCGGTGACGAGGAACACCACGAGCACGGCCACGATCACCGCGCGTGCGCCGTTGGCCAGCATCACCAGGCGGCGCCGGTCGTGGTGGTCGGCGACGGCGCCTGCGACCAGGCCGAACAGCAGCCAGGGAAGGAACTGCATCATGGCGCCCGCGGCCACGAGGACCGGTGACGACGTCAGCGAGGCGATCAGCAGCGGGGCCGCGGCGAGAGCGATGCCGTCGCCGAGGTTGCTCGTCCACGACGACGCGAGCAGCCACCGGAAATCGGTTCCGAGGCGCCGTGGGGCGATCAGTTCGCCGAGCGAGGGCATCCCGCCATCCTAGAACGGCGGCGGCCAGGCGACAGCCGGAGGACGAGACCCTGGAGTCCCCGGCGTCGCGTCCGCACACCGTCGTCTCACCGGGCGGCGGGCGCGTCCTTCGGATGGACGAACAGGGTCTCGGTCTGCTCGATGTCCATGCCCTTGGTCTCGGGCACGCGCCACGCGACGTAGATGAACGACAGTGCCGCGAACACGGCGTAAATGCCGTACGTGAGCGGCAGCGACCACGCCGACATCGCCGGGAACGAGATCGTGATGAGGAAGTTGGCGATCCACTGCGCGCCGGCGGCGACGCCGAGCGCCTTGCCGCGGATGCGGCTCGGGAAGATCTCGCCGAGGAGCACCCACACCAGCGGTCCCCACGACGCGCCGAACCCGACGACGAACACGTTCGCCGCGATCAGCGCGATGGGGCCCCACGGTGCGGGCAGCACGACCGCACCCTCGGCATCCGTCGTGGAGAACAGGAACGAGACGGCCATCAGCCCGAGCGACAGCGTCATCATGACGGACCCGGTGAGCAGGATCGGCTTCCGTCCGACACGGTCCACCAGGAAGATCGCGATCAGCGTCACGAGCACGTTCGTGATCGAGGTCACGACGCTGATCGTGAAGGAGTCGCTCTCGTCGAACCCGACCGACTGCCAGAGGCTCGTCGAGTAGTAGAAGATCACGTTGATGCCGACGAACTGCTGGAACACCGACAGGATGATGCCGACCCACACGATGCGCTGAAGCCCGAGCACCGGTCCGCGGATCGAGACGCCGGCGTTCTTCCGGTCGGTCTCGATCGCGTTCTGCAGCTCGCGGATCGTCTGGTCGAGGTCGGCGGGGGGCATCAGGCGCGCGAAGATCGCGCGGGCCTCGTCCGTACGGCCCTTCGCCAGCAGGTAGCGCGGCGACTCGGGCACCGTGAACGACAGGATGCCGTAAACCGCCGAGGGGATCACCCCGACCAGGAACATCCACCGCCACGCCTCGAGCCCGAACCACAGCACGTTGTCGGCGCTGCCCGCGGCGTTCGCCAGCAGCGCGTCCGACAGGAGCGCGGCGAAGATGCCGATCGTGATCGCGAGCTGCTGCAGCGACGCGAGTCCGCCGCGGATCTGACGCGGCGCGATCTCGGCGATGTAGGCCGGGGCGACGACCGACGCGATGCCGATGCCGAGACCGCCCACGACGCGCCAGAGGGCGAGGTCCCAGGCCGAGAACGCGAGGCCGGCTCCGATCGAGCTGACGAAGAACATGATGGCCCCGAGGAACATCACCCGGAGGCGCCCCCACCGGTCCGACAGGTTGCCGGCGATGATCGCGCCCACCGCGCAGCCGAGCAGCGCGATCGCCACGACGAACCCGGTGATGACGTCGTTGAGCCCGAAGTCCTTCGAGATCGAGTCGACCGCGCCGTTGATGACGGAGGAGTCGAAGCCGAACAGGAAACCGCCCACGGCGGCGGCGACGGAGAGGCCGATCGCTCGTCGCCCGTAGGGACTGCGGAGGGAGAACGCGTCTGCGGGGATCGAGCCGGTCGAGTTCATGCTGGTCACGCTAGCGTTCGGTCGCGGCGAGCACGAGGGCATCGGCGGCTCGTCGGCGGATGCACCGCATCGGCGCTCGGTACAGTGGTGCGCATGCCCGTGACACTCCTCGGTGCGGCCGAGATCCGCGCGCTGGCCGCCGAACTCGACGTGACGCCGACCAAGAAGCTCGGGCAGAACTTCGTCGTCGACGCCAACACCGTCCGCAAGATCGTGCACGTCGCAGAGGTCCAGCCCGGCGACCGCGTGGTCGAGGTGGGGCCGGGTCTCGGATCGCTCACCCTCGCCATCCTCGAGGCCGGGGCATCCGTCACCGCGGTGGAGATCGACCACCGGCTGGCCGAGCGGCTGCCCGCCACCGCGGCCGCACACGGCGTCGCAGACGGGGCGCTCACCGTCGTCGACGCCGACGCGCTGCGCGTCACGGAGTTGCCGGGTGAGCCGACCGTGCTCGTCGCGAACCTGCCGTACAACGTCAGCGTGCCGGTGCTGCTGCACTTCCTCGAGCACTTCCCGGGTCTCGAGCGCGGCGTCGTGATGGTGCAGGCCGAGGTGGGGGAGCGTCTCGCCGCGCCGCCCGGATCGAAGGTGTACGGCGCACCGAGCGTCAAGGCCGCGTGGTACGGGCCGTGGCGCCTGGCGGGCACGGTGTCGCGTCAGGTCTTCTGGCCGGTCCCGAACGTCGACAGCGTGCTGGTCGGGTTCCACCGAGCCGCCGAGCCCCGCGGCGATGAGGAGCTCCGCGCGCGCACGTTCGCGATCGTGGATGCCGCGTTCCAACAGCGGCGAAAGATGCTCCGGCAGGCGACGGCCGGTGTGCTCGGCGGATCGGCGGCGGCAGCATCCGTGATTCTGGAGCGCGCGGGGGTCGCGCCCACCGCGCGCGGCGAGGACCTCTCGATCGATGACTACGTACGCATCGCGGAGGCCGCGGGACACATCCCCGAAAGCTGATTTTCAGCGGATCTTCACCGCGCCGTCGGGGAACGCACGAAACATGCCGGTAACATTCGAGCGTCCGCCGTCCGGTTACACGGCACCTCGCCTCGCGGCGGACCGGAGTGACCCGACATGCGCACCGCCGAGTACCCGGCCCCTGAACGCACCCTGCTGCACCTGAGCGACACGCACCTGCGAGCGCCCGCGACGCCGCGACTCTTCGATGCGGTCGACGGTGCGGCTCAGCTCGCTGCGACGATCGGCGTGATCGAGTCGAGCGGCATCCGCCCCGACGCGATCGTCGTCACCGGCGACCTCGCCGACCTCGGCGAGCCCGGCGCCTACGCCGCGCTGCGCGCGCTCGTCGAGCCGTTCGCCGAGCGCATCGGCACACGCGTGCTCTGGGTGATGGGCAACCACGACGAGCGCGGGGCGTTCCGCGCGGGCCTGTACGACGAGGCCTCTGACGCGCGCCCCGTCGACCGCGTCGACGAGCTCGACGGCCTGCGCGTGATCACGCTCGACACGAGTGTGCCCGGCCACCACCACGGCGAGCTGCGCGACGACCAGCTCGCGTGGCTCGCCGACGAGCTGGCCACGCCCGCGCCGCTGGGCACGATCCTGGCGATGCACCACCCGCCCGTGCCGAGCGTGCTTCCCCTCGCCGCGACGGTCGAGCTGCGTGAGCAGCGCCGTCTCGCGGCGGTGCTGCGCGGCACCGACGTGCGGGCGATCATCGCCGGCCACCTCCACTACTCGACGTTCGCGACGTTCGCCGGCATCCCGGTGTCGGTGGCGTCGTCGACCTGCTACGCGCAGGACCTCACGGTGCCCGTCGGGGGCACGCGTCCTCAGGACGGCGCGCAGGCGTTCAACCTCGTGCACGTGTACGACGACACCGTCGTGCACTCCGTCGTGCCCGTCGACGCCCCCCGCACGCTCGAGCACATCGACGCCGAAGAGGCGCGACGCCGGCTCCTGGCGGCCGGCATCGCGCCGCTCACCGCCGCACGGAAGGATGCGCCGACCGCGCCGATCGCCGTGCTTCGCTGAGCTCGTCGCGCTCCCACGGCGCACGCACCGGGAACATGCGCTCCAGCGCGCTGCGGATCGCCTGCACGCGCAGCTCCTCCGGCACCTCGGAATCGCCGCCGTCGTTCAGGCAGAACATGTCGACGTCTGCGCGCTCGGTGAGCCGCTCCATGCGCCTCAGACCGGCGGCGAGCGTCGTCTGCACGTAGCTCACGCGCGGCGCGCGGGTGGCGACCGCGCGCCCGGTGAGCAGCGCGTAGTAGTGGTAGAGGCTGTTGGTCACCGAGATGTCGGTCGCGGAGCGGAAACGGGATGCCGCAGTCCGGGCGAAGTCGTCGGCGAAGGCCTCCTCCAGCTCCGCCATGACGCTGCGGCGCAGCGGCGCGGCGCAGTGGTCGAGGTCGCGGACGATCGTGCGGCCGAACCGCTCCTTCAGGAGCGTGCGGTTCACGCGCAGGCCGTTGTCGTGGCCGCTGCGCTGCAGGGCGGGTTCGCCGGCGCCGATGCGCACCTCGCACTCCACGAACTTCGTGACGCCGGCCGGGGTGAAGAACATCTCCGGCTCGAGCGGGCGCCCGAAGAACATGTCGTCGTTCGAGTAGAGGAAGTGCTCGGCGAGGCCCGGTATGCGGTGCAGCTGGGCCTCGACCGCGTGGGAGTTGTGTGTCGGCAGCACCGAGGGATCGGCGAAGAACTCCTCGCTGCGCACGATCGTCACCTTCGGGTGGTCGAGCAGCCAGGCCGGCGCGGGGGAGTCCGTCGCGATGAAGATGCGACGCACCCAGGGTGCGTACATGTGGACGCTGCGCAGCGCGTAGCGCAGCTCATCGACGTGGCGGTAGCGCGCCGGCCCGTCGTCACCCTCTCCGACGACGTACTCGGCGAGCTGCGCGGCACGCTGACGCTGGAAGTCGCTCGACGATCCGTCGACCCACGAGAACACGATGTCGATGTCGTCGGTGACCTCCAGCGGGTGCGCGTCGAACATGCCCGCGATCGTGCGCCACGCGCGTCCGTGGCGCTCCACGGTGGCGTACGCGACGTCCTCGGTCGCCGTGCGCCGGCGCAGCAGGGCGTTGTCGCGCGGAGCCTCGACGACGTCGTCGGCGAAGCTCCAGAACTCGAGCGGCACGCCGAGCGCCGGTCCGTACCGCAGCGCTCCCGACGGCGTCACCCGCGGACGGTAGAGGCGCACCACCGAGGGCGTGTCGGCGACCGCCGGCGCATCGCACGCGAGGATGGGCGGGCGTCCCTTCGCCTTCACATACAGCGGCTCGCGCGTGCAGACGGCGGCGAGGGCGGCGTGCGCGGCCGCACGATCGCGGACGTCGACGACGAGCGCGGGCACCGTGTGGTCGTGGCGGATGAGCAGGGTCTCCAGGCCCGCCTCGGCGAGCGTCGATGCGACGAGGAGCAGATCGGCCTCGCGGGCTTCGTGCGGGGCGAGGTCGTCGTGGACGAGATGGAGGATGCCGCGGTCGACGACCACGTCGCCCCGCTCGATCAGCACGCTCCAGGGGTCCGTCGCGCGCGGCAGTGCGGACAGCAGGGTCATGCGGTCCTCCTTTCGTCGGGCGGGCGGCGCTCCGGTGCGAGCGTGCTTCCCGTGTCGCCACGATAAGGAGCGTCCGTTACGACGACGTTTCGGACGTAGACCCTTGACACCGGGCACGCCGATATGCCGTGTCGCGCCTCCTGCGCGCGTGGGCCGACCTCGCTAGCCTGGACCGGTGACCGAAGACGCGCGCTACCTGTCCCGTGGAGGAGACCTCCACCGCCCCTACACCGCCGCCGCCGACCGCTACGACGGCGCGGACTACCGCCGGGTCGGCACGTCCGGGCTCACGCTGCCGCCCGTGTCGCTCGGACTCTGGTGGAACTTCGGCGACAACATCCCGTTCGACAACCAGCGGGCGCTGCTGCGCCACGCGTTCGACCGCGGCATCACCCACTTCGACCTGGCGAACAACTACGGCCCGCCGTACGGCACGGCCGAGACGAACTTCGGCCGCATGATGCGGGAGGACTTCGCGCCGTACCGCGACGAGCTCATCATCTCGTCGAAGGCGGGCTACGACATGTGGCACGGGCCGTACGGCAACGGCGGGTCGCGCAAATACCTCATCTCCAGCGCCGAGCAGTCCCTGAAGCGCATGAGCGTCGACTACGTCGACATCTTCTACTCGCACCGCGTCGACCCCGACGTCCCCGTCGAAGAGACGGTGGGAGCGCTCGACACCCTGGTGCGGCAGGGCAAGGCCCTCTACGTCGGCATCTCGTCCTACAGCGCCGAGCGCACGGCGGTGGCGGCATCCGTCGCCCGCTCGCTCGGCACCCCGCTCGTGATCCACCAGCCGGCCTACTCGATCCTGAACCGCTGGGTCGAGGACGGGCTGACCGGAGTGCTCAAGCAGGAGGGCATGGGGGCGATCGCGTTCACGCCTCTCGCGCAGGGTCTGCTCACCGACAAGTACCTCGCCGACGGCTCGGCCGAGCGCGCGCAGCAGCGCGGCTCGCTGCCGAACGGCTCGCTGAGCGAGAAGGGCGTGTCGACGCTGCGCTCGCTGGACGTCATCGCGAAGGAGCGCGGACAGACGCTCGCGCAGATGGCGATCCAGTGGGTGCTGCGCGACCCGGTGGTCGCGTCCGCGCTCATCGGCGCGTCGCGTCCGGCGCAGCTCGACGAGAACCTCAAGGCGCTCGAGGGTCCCGCCTTCACCATGGAGGAGCAGGAGCGCATCGACGCGCTGTCGGACGGCATCGACGTGGACCTCTGGGCGGAATCGGCGAACCGGTGAGCCAGGCTCTCGCCGCCTCCGGCGTCCGGGTGCGGGCGCCGGGCAAGCTCAACCTCTTCTTCGAGGTCGGCGGCGTGCACGACGACGGCTACCACGACGTCGCGTCGGCGTACCAGGCAGTGTCGCTGTACGAGGACGTGTGGGCCTCGCCCTCCGACGAGTTCACGGTGTCGATCTCGGGCACGGTCGACGTGACGGGGGTCCCTGCCGACGACCGCAACCTCGCGGTGCGCGCTGCGCGCCTCGTGGCGCAGCGCGTCGGGCACGCCGGCGGCGTGCACCTCGACATCGTCAAGCACGTGCCGGTCGCCGGCGGCATGGGGGGCGGATCGGCGGATGCTGCAGCCGCCCTCGTCGCGTGCGACGCGCTGTGGGGGGCCGAGCTCGGCACGGCCGAGCTGCACAAGCTCGCCGCGCGGCTCGGCGCCGACGTGCCGTTCGCTCTCATGGGCGGGACGGCGGTCGGCACCGGGCGAGGAGACGAGCTGAGCCCCGCTCTCGCGAAGGGTCGCTTCGACTGGGTCGTCGTGCCGTCGGACGCCGGCCTGTCCACCCCGGACGTGTACGGGCACCTCGACGAGCTGCGCGCGCGGCCCGACATCATCGCCGGCGCGCGCGTGCCCGCCGTCGCGCCCGGCGTGCTGCAGGCGCTCAGGGCGGGCGATCCCATCGCGCTCGCCGAGCACACGCGCAACGACCTCCAGGTCGCCGCGCTGTCGCTGCGGCCAGAACTGCGAGACGTGCTCGAGCTCGGCGAGGAGTCCGGTGCCCTGGCGGGGATGGTGTCGGGGTCGGGCCCTACGCTGGCGTTCCTCACCGTCGACCCCGAGTCGGCGCTCGAACTGCAGATCACGTTGTCCGCCGCCGGTTACGAGGCGCTCCACGTGCACGGACCGGTGGCGGGCGCCCGCGTGATCACCTGATTCGGCCTCGCCGGCCGCAGACCCACCTGAGCCCGTTCGCGGGTACGGAGAGGAAGACCCATGAGCACGCTCGACAAGACACACGGCCGCGTCGGCGAGACCGAACGCGCGTCCTTCCGCGCCGGCCCCGTCGACGAGGAGTCCGCCGACCGGCTCGCGGCGAACGGGCTCGACTACCGCCGGCTGGCCGTCGACGGCGACGAGTACGTCGGCTGGCTGCAGTCCGTCGCCCGCGGCTTCCAGGACGGCGAGCGCTCCGGCGAGCAGATCGCGGCGTCCCGCGAGCGCAGCGGCTACCGCCGGCTCACCGGCGTCTTCGACCCCGAGTCGCCGATGGACGCACCCGTGGCCACCATCGCCTCATGGCTCGGGGAGCTCACGGTGCCAGGCGAGGCGATGATCCCGTCCTGCGCGATCTCGGCGGTCACGGTGGCCCCCACGCACCGCCGCAGGGGTGTCGCGCGGGCGATGCTCGAGGGTGAGCTGCGCGCCGCCCACGCGGCCGGCATCCCGATGGCGATGCTCACGGTGAGCGAGTCGCCGCTCTACGGCCGCTACGGTTTCGCTCCGGCGGCAGCCGGTGCGTCGTGGCAGATCGAGACGAAGCGGGCGGGCTGGATCGGTCCGCAGCCGGCCGGGAGGATCGACTTCGTCAGCCGCGAGCGCGTGCGCGAGCTGCTTCCGGCGCTGCACAACCGCGTGCGCCACCGCCGGGCCGGCGAGATCGACGTGCCCCACAGCCACTGGGACGGATTCGCCGGCACGAACCCGGCCGCCGAGAAGACGGGCGAGAAGCGGGCGGTGCAGTACACCGATGCGGCCGGCGATGTCCGCGGCGCGGCGGTGTACGCGGTGCGCGAGAACCACGACGACTTCACCAAGGCGACCGTCAGCGTGCACTACCTGCTGGCCGAGACGGACGACGCGTACGCGGCGCTGTGGCGGTTCCTTCTCGAGCTCGACCTCGTCGGCGAGGTGCATGCCGGCGAGCTGTCGGTCGACGAGCCGCTGCTGTGGATGATCGCCGACCAGCGTGCCGCCAAGATCACCGTGCGCGACCACCAGTACGTGCGGATCCTCGATGTGGTCGCCTGCCTCGAGACGCGCCGCTACGGCGGCCCCGGAGCGCTGGTGCTCGATGTCTCCGATCCGCTCGGCATCGCCGCGGGGCGCTACCTGCTCGAGGTCGACGAGTCCGGTGCCGGGCGCGTGCGCAGCCTCGGCGGCGAGACGGTCGACGCCGTGACGGTGACGCTCGGCGTGACCGAGCTGTCGGCCACGTACCTGGGTGGCGTGTCGCTCGCGACCCTGGCGGCCGCCGGGCGTGTGACGGTGACGGACACCGCGGCCGAGGCATCCGTGACCGCGCTCGCCATGGCGACCCGCGTGCTCGGCTGGCACACGGCGCCGCGCCTGAGCATCTGGTACTGAGTCCGGGCGTGTCGGCCGGCGCGCGCGCCCTCGCCTAGCCTTGAGGGGACATGGCACATCTTCTGGGGGCCGAGGCCCTGCACCTGGAGTTCCCGACCAAGGTCGTCTTCGACCGCGTGTCGCTCGGCATCGACGAGGGCGACCGCATCGGCGTCGTCGGCCGCAACGGCGACGGCAAATCGAGCCTGCTGGCGATGCTCGCCGGGCGGCTCGAGCCCGACGGCGGCCGGGTCACGGTGCGCGGCGGCGTCCGCGTCGGCGTGCTCGACCAGGCCGACACCCTCGACGATGCCCTCACGATCCGCGAGGCGGTCGTCGGCGACCGCCCCGATCACGAGTGGGCGGGCGACGCGCGCACGCGCGACGTGATCGCAGGCCTCCTCGGCGACCTCGCGTGGGACGGTCCCGTCGCGGGCCTGTCGGGCGGGCAGCGCCGGCGCGTGTCGCTCGCGGCGCTGCTCGTCGGCGACCATGACGTGCTCTTCCTCGACGAGCCCACGAACCACCTCGACGTCGAGGCGATCGCGTGGCTCGCCGAGCACGTCAAACGCCGGTGGCCGGCGAATCAGGGCGGCCTCCTGGTCGTGACGCACGACCGCTGGTTCCTCGACGAGGTGTGCAACACCACGTGGGAGGTGCACGACCGCATCGTCGAGCCGTTCGAGGGCGGCTACGCGGCGTACATCCTGCAGCGCGTCGAACGCGACCGTCAAGCGGCCGTGATCGAGCAGCGCCGCCAGAATCTCGCCCGCAAGGAGCTCGCGTGGCTGCGCCGCGGCGCGCCCGCACGCACGTCGAAGCCGAAGTTCCGCATCGACGCCGCCAACGTGCTCATCGCCGACGTGCCCGAGATCCGCGACGCCACAGAGCTCCGCTCCCTCGCCGTCTCGCGTCTCGGCAAGGACGTCGTCGACCTCCTCGACGCCGCGGTCTCGTACGGCGGGCGCGAGGTGCTGCACCCGGTGGAGTGGCGCATCGCACCGGGCGAGCGCACCGGCATCCTCGGTGTCAACGGCGCAGGCAAGTCGACGCTGCTCGGCCTCGTCGCGGGCGACGTCGAACCCACCGCCGGCCGCGTGAAGCGCGGAAAGACGGTGAAGGTCGCGACTCTCACGCAGCGCCTGGACGAGCTCGAGGAGCACCTCGACGACCCGGTGCGCGTCGTCATCTCGCGCCTGCGCACCACGTACACGTTCGGCAGCGGGTCGAAGGCGCAGGAGCTCACGCCCGGCCAGCTGCTCGAGAGCATGGGCTTCCAGAGCGCACAGCTCTCGACTCCGGTCAAGGATCTGTCCGGCGGCCAGAAGCGCCGCCTGCAGCTGCTGCTGATCCTCCTCGAGCAGCCGAACGTGCTCATCCTCGACGAGCCCACGAACGACCTCGACACCGACATGCTCGCCGCCATCGAGGACCTCCTCGACTCCTGGCCGGGCACCCTCCTCGTCGTGTCGCACGACCGGTACTTCATCGAGCGCGTCACCGACCAGCAGTACGCGATCCTCGGCGGCCACCTCCGGCACCTGCCCGGAGGCGTCGACGAGTACCTGCGCCTGCGCGAGCGTGAGCGTGCCGGGGGGCCGACGACATCGAGGACGACGGATGCCGCGGCTGCAGCATCCGTGCCGTCCACGACGCCGTCGCTGTCGGGGCAGGAGCTGCGCGCCGCGCAGAAGGAGGTCGCGTCGCTGGAACGCCGCCTCGAGAAGCTCGAGACGCAGATCGGCGCCGCCCGCACCGCTCTCGCCGACCACGACCAGTCCGACTACGTCGGCCTCGGCGCCGAGATGGCGCGCATCGGCGAGCTCGAGAAGGAGCGCGACGGCGTCGAGGAGCGCTGGTTCGAGCTCACCGACCAAATCGGCTGACCGCGACATCAGTCGGCCGCGTCGAACCCGAGGCTGAGCTTGCGCAGCAGGGCTGCGAGCCGGTCGCGGTCGCCGCGCGACAGCCCCTCGAGCAGGAGGGCCTCGGCGTCGACCAGACGCGTGATCGCAGCATCCACCCGGATCTTCCCCTCGTCGGTGAGGGTGACCAGGATGCTGCGGCCGTCGTCGGGATCGGACTCCCGGCGCACCAGCCAGCGGCCCACGAGGCGGTCGATGCGGTTGGTCATCGTGCCGCTCGAGACGAGCGTCTGCAGCAGCAGCTGCTTCGGGCTGAGCTGGAACGGCTCGCCCGCGCGGCGGAGCGCCGAGAGCACGTCCCACTCCCAGGGCTCGAGCTCGCTGCGCTTGAACGCGTCGCGGCGCGCGCGGTCGAGGTGCCGCGACAGCCGGTCGACGCGCGACAGCACGCCGAGGGGCGAGAAGTCGAGGTCGGGGCGCTGCGTGGTCCACGCCTCGACGATGCGGTCCACCTCGTCGCTCTGCGCCGTCATGCCCCCATTATCCCGAGCCGAGGCGCTTCGACAGGTTCAGCGACCGGCCATCGGTTCCTGAGCCCGTCGAAGGACTGGCAGACTTGACGGGCGGCGCCCGGCACCCGGGAGCGCCGCGGTCCGCCGTGGTGTAATGGCAGCACGACAGCCTTTGGAGCTGTGAGGTCTAGGTTCGAGTCCTGGCGGCGGAGCATGACCGACACGACCCGCGACAGCGCACTGGCCGTCATCGTCCTGGCCGCCGGCCAGGGCACCCGCATGAAGTCCGCGATGCCGAAGGTGCTGCACCGCATCGGCGGGCGCCCGCTCGTCGGGCATGTGCTCGACACCGCGATCGCCCTCGGGCCCGAGCGCGTCGTCGTCGTCGTCCGGCACGAGCGCGACCTCGTGGCCGACGCCGTCGTGAACGCCGTGCCGGGCGTGGTCGTCGTCGATCAGGACGACATCCCCGGCACCGGCCGCGCCGTCGAGGTGGCGCTGGACGCCCTCGGCGACTTCGCGGGCGACGTGCTCGTGCTGAGCGGCGACGTGCCGCTCCTCGAGGCCGACACGCTCGCGGCGCTCGTGCGCACGCACCGCGACCGCGCCGTGGCCGCGACCGTGCTCAGCGCGGCGCTCGACGACGCCACCGGCTACGGCCGTGTGATCCGCGATGCCGACGGCGCCGTGTCGCGCATCGTCGAGCAGAAGGACGCGACAGCGGACGAGGCATCCGTCACCGAGATCAACGCCGGGGTGTACGTCTTCCAGGTCCAGGCGCTGCGCACCGAGCTCGCGCTCGTCGGCACCGCGAACGCACAGGGCGAGAAGTATCTGACGGACGTCGTGGCGCTGCTGCGCGGCGACGGCCTCCTGGTCGCCGCTCAGACGGCTCCGGATGCTGCGGCCGCCCTGGGCGTCAACGACCGCGTGCAGCTCGCCGAGGCGGCGCGGGTGCTGAATGCGCGCACGGTGCGACGCTGGCAGCTCGAGGGCGTGACGATCCTCGACCCCGCGACGACGTGGATCGACGTCGACGCGAAGCTGGCGCCCGACGTGACGGTGCTGCCGAACACGCACATCCTCCGTGCGACCGTGATCGCCTCCGGGGCGATCGTCGGCCCCGACACGAGCCTCGTCGACTGCGAGGTGGGGGAGGACGCCACCGTCACCCGCACCGACGCGACGCTCGCGGTCATCGGCGCGAAGGCGACCGTGGGCCCGTTCGCCTACCTGCGCCCCGGCACGTACCTCGGCGACAAGGGCAAGATCGGCACCTTCGTCGAGACCAAGAACTCGACGATCGGCGAGGCCAGCAAGGTGCCGCACCTCTCGTACATCGGCGACACGACGATCGGCAGGCACGTCAACCTCGGCGCCGGCGCGATCACCGCGAACTACGACGACGTGAACAAGCACCGCACCGAGATCGGCGACGAGGTCCACTCCGGCTCGCACAACGTCTTCGTGGCGCCCGTTAGGATCGGAGACGGCGCGAAGACCGGGGCAGGGGCGGTCATCCGCAAGGATGTGCCCGCCGGTGCCCTCGCTCTCAGCGTCGCCCCTCAGCGCAACGTCGAGGGGTGGGTCGAGAAGAACAGACCGGGTACCGGAGCGGCGGATGTCGCCGCCAAGGCCCGCAGCGCACAGAAGGCGGACGATGGCGCGCAAGAAGAAGACCGTTGAGCTCGACCGGGCGAACGACATCGCCCCGGGACTCGTCGCGAAGACGAAGAAGCGCCTCGTGGTCGCACGGGGAAGCTCCCACCCCGAGCTCGCGGCCGAGGTCGCCGCACAGCTGAGCACCGAGCTGGTCCCGACCGAGTACCGCACGTTCGCGTCGGGCGAGATCCTCACCCGCTTCGAGGTCTCGATCCGCGGTTGCGACCTGTTCCTCATCCAGAGCTTCGGCCCGCCGGTCAACGAGTGGATGATGGAGACCCTCATCATGCTCGACGCCGCCAAGCGCGCGTCGGCCAAGCGGATCACCGTCGTCGCGCCGTACTTCCCGTACTCCCGGCAGGACAAGAAGGGTCGCGGCCGCGAGCCGATCAGCGCCCGCCTGGTCGCCGACCTCTTCAAGACCGCCGGCGCCGACCGCGTCATGAGCGTCGACCTTCACGCGGCGCAGATCCAGGGCTTCTTCGACGGGCCTGTCGACCACCTGTTCGCCAAGCCCGTGCTGCTCGAGTACTTCGAGAACACGCTGAGCGCCGAGGACCGCGAGCGCCTCACCGTCGTGTCGCCCGACACCGGGCGCGTGCGCGTCGCCGACCAGTGGTCCGACAGCCTGGGCGCGCCGCTGGCGATCATCCACAAGCGCCGCGACCCGAACGTCGCCAACCAGGTCACCGTCAACGAGATCGTCGGCGCCGTGGACGGGCGCGTCTGCCTCCTCGTCGACGACATGATCGACACCGGCGGCACGATCGTGAAGGCCGCCGAGGCGCTCAAGGCGAACGGCGCGGTCAAGGTCATCGTCGCGGCGACCCACGCGATCTTCAGCGATCCCGCGGCCGAGCGCCTGCAGAGCCCGGCGATCGACGAGGTCGTCGTGACCGACACGGTGCCGATCCCCGCCGAGAAGCGCTTCGCGACGCTTACGATTCTGCCTATCGCACCCCTGCTCGCACGTGCGATCCACGAAGTGTTCGAGGACGGCTCCGTCACCAGCATGTTCGACGGGGCCGCCTGACGCCGACATCGAGTCGAGGCACCGGCTCCGCGGAGGCGACGGAAGGACGAAGCAGAATGTCGCAGCCGCTCGATTCCGCACCGCCGACGGAGGCCAGGCTGACGGTCGCGCGCCCGTGGGCGATGCCCTTCGACGACGTGCTCGCGCAACTGGAGGCGGACGCCGGCGGCCTGCGCGCCGCGGACGCGGCGGAGCGGCTCGAGATCGCCGGGCCGAACCGGCTGCCCGAGCCCGCGCGCAAGCCGGGCTGGCTGCGGTTCCTCGCCCACTTCAACGACACCCTGATCTACATCCTGCTGGGCGCCGCCGTCATCAAGGCGCTCATGGGGGACTGGCTCGACTTCTGGGTGATCATGGTGGTCGCGATCATCAACGCCGTCATCGGGTACGTCCAGGAGGGGCGCGCCGAGAAGGCGCTCGCGGGGATCCGCGGGATGCTGTCGGCCGACGCCAGCGCACGTCGCGACGGCGGCTGGGTCACGGTCCCCGCGGCCGATCTCGTGCCCGGCGACGTGGTGCGGCTGATGCCCGGCGACAAGGTCCCCGCCGACCTCCGCCTGCTGCAGGCGCACCAGCTGCGCATCGACGAGGCCGCGCTCACCGGGGAGTCGGTGCCGTCGTCCAAGACCACCGATCCGGTCGTCGCCGACGCGGGCGTGGGCGACCGCGGCTCGATGGCCTTCTCGGGCACGATCGTGAGCGCCGGGCAGGGCCGCGGCGTGGTGACAGGGACGGGGCCGGCGACCGAGCTCGGCCGCATCCAGAGCCTGGCCGACGAGGCCGACGCGCTGGCCACCCCGCTCACGCGTCAGCTGGACAGCTTCGGCCGCGTCCTCACCGTCGTGATCCTCGGCATGGCGGCGGTCATGCTGATGATCGGCCGGTTCCTCCACGGGATGCCGTTCGACGAGCTGATCTCGGCCGCCATCGGCTTCGCCGTCGCGGCGATCCCCGAGGGGCTTCCCGCACTCGTGACGATCACGCTCGCCATCGGCGTGCAGCAGATGGCGCGCCACAACGCCATCACGCGCAAGCTCCCGGCGGTCGAGGCGCTCGGGTCGGTCACCACCGTCTGCTCCGACAAGACGGGCACGCTCACCCGCAACGAGATGACGGTGCGCCACATCGTCACCCCGCTTGCGAACTATGACGTCACCGGGCTCGGTTACGCCCCTGAGGGCGAGATCGTGCCGGTCGGCGGTGGTGCGGATGCTGCCGCCCGGGGCGATCTCGCCGCGATCCTCGCGATCGCGACGCTGTGCAACGACGCGCACATCGTGCGCGGTGATGACGGTACGTGGACCCTCGTGGGCGAGCCCACCGAGGGCGCGCTCAAGGCCGTCGCGATCAAGGGCGGCGTCGGCAGCGCCGGCGGGCGCCGCGTCGCGGTCATCCCGTTCGACTCCGCCAACAAGCTCATGGCGACGCTCAACGAGGGCGCCCGCTCCGGTGGCGAGGCCGGGGAGGTGTCGCGTGCGATCCTTGTGAAGGGCGCGCCCGACCGGCTGCTCGAGCGCTCGCTGACGCAGCGCGGCGCCGACGGGTCGGAGCCGCTCGACCTCGCCCGCTGGGACGAGGCGGTCGCAGCGCTCAGCGGCCAGGGCCTGCGCGTGCTGGCGGCCGCGCGCAAACCCGTGCGCCCGACGACCGAGGAGTTCGCGCTCGACGACCTCGTCGACCTCGAGTTCATCGGCCTGTGGGGGATCGTCGACCCGCCCCGGCCCGAGGCGGTCGATGCCATCGCGGACTGCCACACTGCCGGCATCCGCGTGAAGATGATCACCGGCGATCACGCCGGAACCGCGCTGGCGATCGCCCACGAGATGGGCCTCGCGGGCGCCGACGCCGAGGTGCTCACCGGTGCGGAGCTCGAGGCGCTCAGCCAGGAGCAGCTGCGCGAAGTCGTGCGCGACGTCGACGTCTATGCCCGCACCAGCCCCGAGCACAAGATCCGCATCGTGCGCGCGCTGCAGTCGCACGGCGAGGTCGTGGCGATGACGGGCGACGGCGTCAACGACGCCCCCGCCCTGACCCGCGCCGATGTCGGCATCGCGATGGGCATCAAGGGCACCGAGGCGACCAAGGAAGCGGCGGAGTTCGTGCTCGCCGACGACAACTTCGCGACGATCCGCAGCGCGATCGCCGAGGGCCGGCGCATCTACGACAACCTGCGCAAGTCCATCGTGTTCCTGCTGCCCACCAACGGCGCGCAGTCGCTCGTGATCCTGGTCGCGGTCGTCTTCGGCCTGGCGCTGCCGATCACGAGCGTGCAGGTGCTGTGGGTCAACATGGTCACCGCCGTCACCCTCTCGCTCGCGCTCGCGTACGAGCCGGCGGAGCGCGGGATCATGCGCCGGCCCCCGCGCGCGACCGGCGGGCCGATCATCAATCGTGGCGAGCTGGGCTTCGTGCTCATCGTGTCGCTGCTCATCGGCGGCGCCGCGATGGGCGTCTTCTACGGAGTGGCCGCCACCGGTGTCGACATCGAGGTGGCCCGCACCGAGGCGGTGCTCATGCTCGCGCTCGGGCAGCTGGCCTTCCTCTTCAACTGCCGGTTCCTCACCCGCTCGAGCCTCACGATCGACGTGCTCCGGGGCAATCGGGTGGTGTGGTGGTCGGCGCTGGCGCTCGTGGTGCTGCAGCTCATCTACACCTACGTGCCGTTCATGAACGTGCTGTTCGAATCGCGGCCGCTGCCCGCGGCATCCTGGATCCTCCCGATCCTCGCCTCGATCGGCATCTTCCTCGCGGTGGAGGCGCTGAAGGCGGTGCTGCGCGCGCGGTCCGCCTCATCGCGCACCGCTGCGTCACTCAAAGGCGGCTCATAGGACCGGTTGACAGGATCGTGTTCGACGCAGCCAGCGTCGACGCCACGAGCCCGACCCGAGCCAGGAGGACCATCATGATCCGCACCGCACTCGCTTCCCGCCCCGTCCGCGCCGGCGCGGCCCTCACCGCCGTCGCCGGCATCGCCCTTCTCGCCGGCTGCGCCCCGACCGCCTCCGAGGCCGAAGAGCCCGCCACGACCGACACCGGGTCGTCGTCCACCGACACCGGCGCGACCGGCTCCGACGGCGCCTCCGGCTCCTACGCCGACGGCACCTACACCGCCGACGGCTCGTACGCGACGCCCGAGTCGGTCGAGACCATCAGCGTCACGGTGACCCTCGAAGACGACATCATCACGGCCGTCGAGGTGACCGGCGACCCGCAGAAGCGCGAGTCGGAGCAGTACCAGAGCCAGTTCATCGGCGGCATCGCGGAGGAAGTCGTGGGCGAAGCCATCGACGACATCCAGGTCAGCCGCGTCGCCGGATCGTCGCTCACGAGCGGCGGCTTCAACGATGCCATCGAGACGATCAAGACCGAAGCAGCGAGCTAGCCATGCCGGCGCCGGCGCCGTGGCGCTTCGACGCCATCGGCACGTCGTGGGAGATCGTCACGGAGCGTGAGCTGCCGGCGCCGGTGCGCGACGAGGTGACGGCGCGGATCGACGCGTTCGACCGGGCGTGGTCGCGGTTCCGGCCGGATTCCGTCGTGAGCGCCCTGGCGCACGGCGGCGGATCGATGCCGGCGCCGCCGGACGCGGCCGCCATGCTCGAGGCGCTCGCCGCCGTGTCGGATGCGACCGGGGGAGCGGTCAACCCGCTCGTCGGCGCCTCGCTCGACGCGCTCGGCTACGACGCCGGCTATTCGCTGCGCGATCGCGGGCCGGTCGCCGCGCCGGGCGACTGGCGCGAGCGCCTCAGCTGGCAGAACGGCCGCCTCGCGCTCGCCGGGCCGGCGACGATCGACGTAGGCGCCCTCGGCAAGGGTCGCCTCGTCGACCTCGTGCTCGACACCCTCGCCCGCACCGAGGCGGGCGACATCACCGTCGACGCCGGCGGCGACCTCGCGGTACGGGGACGCCCGCAGCGCATCGGGCTGGAGCATCCGTTCGATCCGCGTCGCGCGATCGGCGTCTGGGAGGTGACGGATGCCGCGCTCTGCGCGTCGGCGATCAACCGGCGTGCGTGGCCCTCGGCGACGGGCGCGACGCTGCACCACGTGCTCGACGCGCGCACCGGGCAGCCCGTGCGGACGATCGCGGCGACGTGGACGGTGGCGCCCGAGGCGATGACGGCCGACGCGGCCGCGACCGCGCTGTTCTTCGACGGCGGCCCGCGGCTCGCACACGACTGGGGCGTCGAATGGGTGCGCATGACCACCGACGGCCGCGTCGAGTGGTCGCCCGGCTGCCGCGCCGACCTGTTCGTCCGAACGGATAGCGTAGGACGGTGACCGAGTCTCCCTCCGGACACGTCGTCGCCGTCTCCCGCGACGACGCGCATCGCTTCAGCAAGCCGTCGCGCGAGAGCATCACCCTGATCGCCGGGATCGGCGTCGAGGGCGACGCCCACGCCGGCGCCACCGTGCAGCACCTCTCGCGGATCCGGCGAGACCCGTCCACGCCCAACCTGCGGCAGGTGCACCTCATCCACGCCGAGCTGTTCGACGCCGTGGCCGCGCGCGGGCACCACGTGACACCGGGCGCCCTGGGCGAGAACATCACGACGGCCGGTGTCGACCTGCTCGGCCTCGCACGCGGCACGCGGCTCGAGCTCGGCGAGTACGCGGTGATCGAGATCACCGGCCTCCGCAACCCCTGCACGCAGATCAACGGACTCTCGGAAGGGCTCATGAAAGAACTGGTCTACGTCGACGACGCCGGTGCCACGGTGCGCCTGGCGGGCGTCATGTCGGTCGTGCTCGCGGGCGGCGTCGTGCGCCCGGGCGACAGCATCCGTGTCATCCCGCCTGCGGGTCGTCTCGAGCCGCTGCAGCCGGTGTGACCCGATGACGAACCTCACAGCCCTCTGGAACCGCGTCTTCGCGGTGCTCGGCCGCATGTCGATGTACCGCCTCGTCTACTTCGCGCTGGCGGCGCTCGCCGTCGTGGCGCTGCTGCTGTCGCTGTTCGATCTGGTCGGACCCGACCCGCTCCAGCTGATCGCGACCCTCGCCGTGCTCTCGGCGGTGTGCGTGGGGGTGGATGCCGCCGCCCAGCGCGTGCTGAACCTCCCGTGGCGCCTCGAGTCGTCGCTCATCACGGCGCACATCCTGCTGTTCGTGCTGCGTCCGACGTACGAGCTCGTCCCCCTCGTCGGGATCGCGATCGCCGCGGCCGTCGCCTCGCTGTCGAAGTACGTGCTGGCCTGGCGGGGACGCCATATCTTCAACCCCGCCGCGGTCGGCGCGACGGTGCTGACGCTGCTCAGCCTGATGTGGGCCGACCTCGGAGCCTCGGCCTGGTGGGTGGGCACGCCCGCGCTCGCCGCGCCCGTGATCCTGCTGGGCCTCGCCGTGCTCGTGCGCACCGAGAAGGTGCGCGTCATCGCCGTGTTCCTCGTGGTCGCGGTGGCGGTCGCCGTCATCCGCACCTCGGTGCAGTACCAGGCTGCGGGCCTGGAGATCGAGGCGCTCGACCTCCTGTGGCCGGTGCTGTGGTCGTCGCCCTTCCTCTTCCTCGGCGCGTTCATGCTGTCCGAGCCGCTGACGCTGCCTCCCCGCCGCTGGCAGCAGTTCGTCGTCGCGGGCGTCGTCGGCGTGCTCGCGGGGTGGCCGATCGCGATCGGCGACATCACCCTCGGCCAGGAGCGTGCTCTCCTCGTGGGCAACCTCGTGGCCTTCGCGTTCGCCGTCCGCACCGCCGTGCGGCTCACGCTGGTGTCGCGCTCCGAGCCCACCCCGACCGTGCAGGAGCTCACCTTCCGCGTGCACGACCGCCTCGCGTTCCTGCCCGGACAGTATCTCGAGCTCGAGGTGCCGCACCGGCACCCCGACGCGCGCGGCACGCGCCGCGAGTTCAGCATCGCGTCCGCACCGGCGGACCTCCCGTTCGTCAAGGTCGCGTTCAAGGAGGGCAAGACCACCAAGCCGGTGAGCTCCTACAAGAAGGCCCTCGCACTGGTCGAGCCCGGCGACGAGCTCGCGATCACCGGCGTGTGGGGCGACTTCCTGCTCCCCAAGCGCGATGCCGCGCCGATCCTGATGGTCGCCGCCGGCATCGGCGTGACGCCGTTCGTATCGCAGCTCGGCCAGGCGGCGGCGAAGGGGCTCGACCGCGACGTGGTCCTGGTCTACGTGGCGTCGGATGCCTCGGAGCTGGCGTACCGCGACGAGATCGAGGCATCCGGAGCCCGCGTCGTCGTGTTCACGCGCGACCGGCCCGCGGATCTTCCCGCCCACTGGGTCTGGGCACAGGGCGTGCGCCTCGATGCCGAGGGCCTCGTGCGCGTGGTCCCCGACATCGCCTCGCGCCACGCCTACATCTCCGGGCCCGCCGGCCTGATCGCCGAACTGGCCCCGGCGCTCGAGAAGGCCCGCTCTATCACGACCGACGCCTTCAGCGGCTACTGACCGGTCCCGCGCCCGATCGCTGCCCCGTCGTCCGTCTGCGGTCCGCCCGCCGTCGGTCGGCCCGTCCGCCGTCCGTCGGCCCGTCCACCCGTCCGTCGTCCGCCGGCCGGTGTCCGCCCGCCCGCCCGTCCTTCGGCGAGACTCCATCGGAGGGCCGAGACTTCATCCGCCGCCTGCAGTCTCGGCACCCCGTTGGAGTCTCGCGAAACACGGGCGGGGGTGGGGTCGGCGGTCAGGGGGCGACGGGGTCGGCCGGCCGGGCCGGCAGCCGCACCTCGAAGGTCGTGTCGCCCGGCTCACTGGTGACACGGATGCTGCCGCCATGCGCATCGACGATGGCCTTGGCGATGGAGAGGCCGAGGCCGGTGCCGCCGGTCTGGCGGGCGCGGGAGCGGTCGGCGCGGGAGAAGCGCTCGAACAGCTCGTCCGTGATGGACGGGTCGATGCCCGGCCCGTCGTCATGCACGCGGAGGATCGCGTCGCGACCGTTGCGCGAGACGCCGACGGTGACCGTCGTGCCGGCCGGCGTGTGCGTGCGGGCGTTCGCGAGCAGGTTCGCGGCGACCTGGTGGAGCCGCCCGGTGTCGCCCGCGATGAGCACCGGCTCATCGCCGACGTCGAGCACCCACTCGTGATCGGGACCCGTCGGCGTGACGTCGCCGACCTCGTCGATCGCGAGCCGGGTGAGGTCGACGGTGCCGTACACGAGCTCCTGGCCCTCGTCGAGGCGGGCGAGCAGGAGCAGGTCCTCGACGAGCGAGGTCATGCGCAGCGACTGCGCCTGGATGCGCTCGAGCGACGCCTCGGTGGTCTCGAGCGCCGTTCCCTGGCCGCGGCTGAGCGCCGTGAGCGAGAGCTCCGAGTAGCCGCGGATGGAGGCGAGAGGCGTCCGCAGCTCGTGGCTGGCGTCGGCGACGAAGCTGCGCATGCGCTCCTCGTTCCGCTGGCGCGCGGTGAGCGACTCGTCGACGTGGTCGAGCAGCGTGTTCAGCGCGGCGCCCACGCGGCCCACCTCGGTGCGCGGGTCGGCCTGACGCACCGGCACCCTTTCGGCGATCGACACCTCGCCCTGGTCGAGCTGCTGCGTCGACACGCGCGCGGCGGTGTCGGCGACGGCGCGCAACGGCGCGAGCCCGCGGCGGATCGTCCACGCGGTGGCGACCGCCAGCAGGATGAGGCCGCCCGCAGTGAGCAGGCCGATGGTCGTCAGCATCCGTCCGATCGTCGATGCGACGTCGTCGCGCGAGAGCCCGACGACGACGATGGACGATGGGCCGACGCGCTCGCCCTCCACCCGGAACGTGCCGACGCCGTCCACCGTCACGACGAGCGGCCCCTCCTGCGGGATGCTCTCGATGAGCTGCTCGATCTGCGCGTCGGTGAGGGCGACGACGGAGCTGTCATCGTCGATGTAGGCGGCGGAGGGCGGCTCCGGCGACGTCTCGACCACCAGCAGCGTCCCCGGGGGCAGCGGCTGCTCGGTGAGGATCTCCTCCGCCGTCATGCCGGCCATGACGTAGCCGTGCACGCCGTTCGCCGTGCGGGCGACCTGCGACTTGAGATCCCTCGCGAGCCCGTCCTCGAGGACGGTGCCCAGAATGGCGCTGGTCGCGACGCCGACGAGCACCATGATCAGCGACGTGATGCTCACGACCGTGACGATCAGCTTGCGCTGCAGCGTCCAGGGCGCCCGGCGGGGGAGCGCGTCGTGCGGGTCCTCGACGGCGGACTCGGATGCCTCGGCCGGCGCGGTCGCGTCGGTCGAGGCATCCGTCCCCTCCGCCGTAGGGGTGGGGGTCTTCTCGTCCGTCACTGCGGCGCCTTGATCATGTAGCCGACGCCGCGCACGGTGTGGATGAGCGGCTCGTGGCCGGCGTCGATCTTCTTGCGGAGGTACGAGATGTAGAGCTCGACGACGCTCGAGCGGCCGCCGAAGTCGTAGTTCCAGACGCGATCGAGGATCTGCGCCTTCGAGACCACGCGGCGCTGGTTGCGCATGAGGTACCGCAGCAGCTCGAACTCCGTGGCGGTGAGCTCGATCTCGGTGCCCGCGCGCTCGACCTCGTGGCTGTCCTCGTTGAGGGTGAGGTCGCCGACGCGGAGGATCGGCTCGGCGCCCGCGGCGTGGGCGGTGCCGGCGCGACGCATGAGTCCGCGAAGCCGCGCGACGACCTCTTCGAGGCTGAAGGGCTTGGTGACGTAGTCGTCGCCGCCCGCGGTGAGGCCGGCGACGCGGTCGCTCACGGCATCCTTCGCCGTGAGGAACAGCACGGGCACGTCGTCGCCTGCCTGACGCAGCCGTTGCAGCACGGCCATCCCGTCGAGGTCGGGCATCATGACGTCGAGCACCATGGCGTCGGGTTCGAACTCGCGCGCCGACTGCAGGGCCTCGAAGCCGGAGCCCGCCGTGCGCACCTCCCATCCCTCCATGCGCAGCGCCATCGACAGCAGGTCGGTGAGCATCTGCTCGTCGTCGACCACGAGGACGCGGAGGTTCGAGCCGTCGGGACGCAGCAGGGCGGGTGCGGGGTTGGTCATGCGTCCATTGTGTGGTGCTTCCTATGCGATTCCTATGGAGCCCGCTATGCGCCGGCTGTGAAATCCGCGACGGTCTGGAGTGACACGGATGCGGCGTTCCATAACTTCCTCATAGCTCCCACTGGCGGGGCGCATCAGGGCGCTCCGTAGCGTCCCCTCGACGGCCGGCATTCCGCCCGCCCAAGAGGAGACCCATGTACGTGACCTATCTGCGGCGGGAGCTGGCCGGCCGCAAGAAGCAGACGATCATTGTGGCCGCCGGTCTCGCGATCGCCATCGCGCTCGTGATGATCGTGAACTCGCTCGCCGCGGGGGTCAGCGCGGCGCAGGCGCAGGCGCTCGAGTCCGTGTACGGCATCGGCACCGACCTCACCGTGACCGGCGCGCAGGCGGAGCCGGGCGAGGGCGGCCCCGCGCGATTCGACTTCGGCGAGGACGGCGGATCCACCACCGACGACGGCACCACGGAGCTGAGCCAATCGCGCCTGATCACCGAGCCGATGCGCTCGACGCTCGACGCCGCGACCCTCGACACCGTGGCGGGCGTCGACGGCGTGCAGGCCGCATCCGCCGCCCTCAGCCTCACGAACATGACGTTCTCGGGGGAGCTGCCGCAGCGTCCGGATGACTCGACGGACTCCGGCACGGGCACGCAGGGGCAGCCGCCGCAGCAGGGCGAAGGCGGCGGCTTCGGCGGCGGCTCGTTCGGCGTCGACTCGTTCACCGTGCTCGGCATCGACCCCTCGGTGGACGCCGTCGGTCCGCTCTCGGCGGTCGAGCTCTCCGACGGGCGCGGGCTCGAGGCGTCCGACGAGGGCGAGTACGTCGCCGTCCTCGACGCGACCTACGCTTCGACCACGGAACTCGCGGTGGGCGACACGATCGACGTCGGCGGCCAGGATTTCGAGGTCGTCGGCATCGTCGCCTCGACCTCGGACGAGGCCGACACCGCCTCGAACGTCTACATCCCGCTGGGCGTGGCGCAGGAGCTCTCGGGCGCCGGTGATGTGGTCTCCACGGTCTACGTGCAGGCCGAGTCGTCAGACGCCATCGCGTCGGTGCAGACCGCGCTGCAGGAGGAGCTTCCGGACGCCACGGTGAGCTCGCAGGCCGACCTGGCGTCGACCGTGTCGGGGTCGCTCTCGAGCGCCTCGGCACTCGTCACGAACCTGGGCACGTGGCTCTCGCTCATCGTGCTCGCGGTCGCACTGGTGCTCGCGGTGCTCTTCACGATCTCGGGCGTCTCGCGCCGTACACGCGAGTTCGGCACGCTCAAGGCCATCGGCTGGTCGAACGGCCGCGTCGTCGGCCAGGTGGCGGGGGAGTCCGTCGTGCAGGGCGCGATCGGCGGCGTCATCGGTCTCGTCATCGGCTTCGCCGGCATCCTGGCGATCAACCTCCTCTCGCCGACGATCTCGACCGCGCCGTCGGTGCAGAGCTTCGGCCCGGGCGCACAGGGCGGCCCGATGGGAGGTGGCGGCGGGTCGTTCGGCGACGCGATGCTGCAGCCCGCAGGCACCGACATCGTGCTCTCGGCGCCGGTCACCCCGTGGGTCATCGTCGCGGCGGTCGGCATCGCGGTGCTCGGCGGCCTCGTCGCCGGCGCGTTCGGCGGCTGGCGCGCGGCACGGCTCAGCCCTGCCGAAGCACTCCGATCGGTCGGCTGAGGCATCCCATGTCCGACACCACCCCCACCGCACCCGACCCCACCTCACCGACGGGAGAGCACGTCATGACCATGATCGACACCGAGCCCCACGCGGTTCCGGATGCTGCGCCGCCGGCGCAGTACCGCCTCGAGGGCGTCACGCGCACCTACACCCAGAAAGGCAGGGTCGTGAAGGCGCTCGCGGGCGTCGACCTCACGATCGAGGCGGGCGACTTCGTCACGATTCAGGGACCCACCGGCGGCGGCAAGTCGACGCTCCTGCAGCTGCTGGGCGCGCTCGACCGTCCCACCGCCGGGTCGGTTCACCTCGGCGAGATCGACATCGCGACCGCGGACAACCGCGAGCTCGGACGCATCCGCGCGCACGAGATCGGCTTCGTGTTCCAGGGCTTCAACCTCATCCCGACGCTCACCGCGCACGAGAACGTCGACATGGCGCTCGAGCCGCTGGGGCTGTCGAAGGACGAGCGCGCCGCCAGGGTGACGGAGGCGCTCACGCACGTCGGACTCGTCGAGCGCGCCGACCACCGTCCCGGCGAACTGTCGGGCGGTCAGCAGCAGCGTGTCGCGATCGCGCGGGCGATCGTCAAGCGCCCGCGCGTCCTCCTGGCGGACGAGCCGACGGGCAACCTCGACGAGAGCATGCGCGACGAGATCCTGGCGGTGCTCGAGTCGCTGAACGACGAGGGGCTCACGCTCATCGTCGTGACGCACGACTCCGCCGTCGCGCGACGCGCGCGCCGCCGCCTGCGCCTGGACAAGGGCACGGTGCGCGACATCACCCGCTGACCGGCGCTCTCCGCCGGTCAGCCCGCCGAGCGGGCGTGGGCCGCGATGCGATCGAACAGCGCGTCGCGGCCCTCGTCGATCACCTGGGCCTCGGGGTTCGCGTCGTAGTAAGCGAGGATGCGGCGCGCGCCCTCGTCGAACGTCACCGTCGTCCGGAACTCGGGCACGAGCTGCGTCACCTTCGACACGTCGAACACCACGGAGTGGGCCTTGTCGCCGACGAGGGTCGGCCCGAGCTCGGGGTCGAAGGCGGCGATGGTGTCGGACGCGACGTGCACGAGATCCGGCGAGGCGACACCCGCGGCCTCGGCCAGCCAGCCGTAGATCTGGTTCCACGTCGGCGCGTGCGTGCCCGTGATGGTGAAGGCCTCGCCGATCGCGGCGGGGTTGCCGAGCAGGCCGGTGAACGCGACGGCGAAGTCGTCGGCGTGCGTGATCGTCCAGAGGCTCGTGCCGTCGCCGTGCACGATCACCGGACGACCCGAGCGCATGCGGGCGATGTCGTTCCAACGACCCAGGGTGGGCAGCATCCGTTCGTCATACGTGTGCGAGGGGCGGATGATCGTCACCGGCAGGCCCCGCTCGCGGAAGGCGCCGACGAGTACGTCCTCGCAGGCGATCTTGTCGCGCGAGTACTGCCAGTACGGGTTGCGCAGCGGAGTGGACTCGGTCACCGGGAGGCGGCGTGGCGGCTTCTCGTACGCGGAGGCCGAGCTGATGAACACGTACTGGCCGGTGCGGCCCTCGAACAGGGCGAGGTCCGTGGCGATGTGCTCGGGCGTGAACGCGAGGAACTCTGCGACCACGTCGAACCGCCGATCGCCGATCGCGGCGCGTACGGCCGCGGGGTCGCGGATGTCGGCCTCCATGAGCTCGACCTCCGGCGGGAGGGGGCGCCGGGCGCTGCCGCGGTTGAGGACCGCGACGTCGTGCCCGAGCGCGACGGAGCGGCGCACGCACGCCGCGCTGATGGTTCCGGTGCCGCCGATGTACAGGATGCTCGTCACCCTCGCGAGCCTACGCCCGACCGGCGACGCCCCGCGGCGGGCGGGCGGCTCGCCGTCGGCGCGCGGGCGTCTCGCCGTCGGCGCGGGGGCTCGCTGACTGCGAACACCCTGGTCGATGTCGGCGATGCCCCCTAGCGTGGCCGTCATGAGCAACGACGACCTCAGCGCCGGCTCCGTCGGCACCGTCATCCGTCCGGGCGATTCCGAATGGGAATCCGCCCGTCGCTTCCACTCCGGCATCGGCTCGCCTGCTGCCGTCATCCGCGCCGCCTCCGTCGACGACGTGCGCGGCGCCCTCCGCTACGCGTCGGCCGAGCGGCTCGACATCATGATCCGCGGCGGCGGTCACAGCGCATGGGGCGGGGTGCCGGGCGGCCTCACCCTCGACATCTCCGCTCTCGACGAGATCGAGGTCGAGGGCACCCGCGTCCGTGTCGGCGGGGGAGCGCAGTGGGGCTCCGTCGCGCACGTGCTCGCAGAGCGCGGGCTGGGCATCAGCTCGGGCGACACCGCGTCGGTCGGGGTGGGCGGACTCACCCTCGGCGGCGGCATCGGCTGGATGGTGCGGGCGTGGGGCCTCGCGTCCGACCAGCTCGTGGGCGCGCAGCTCGTCACGGCGCGCGGCGACGTGGTGGAGGCGACGGATGCCTCGCACCCCGAGCTGCTGTGGGCGCTCCGCGGCGGCGGGGGCAACTTCGGCGTCGTCACCCGGTTCGACTTCGAGGCCCATCCGCTCGACGGCGTGGTGCACGCGGTGTACGGGATCGAGGGCGACGCCCGCCCGGTCATCCGCGTGCTGCGCGACCTGATGACAGGCGCCCCGCGCGACCTCACCCTCACCTACATGGACGTGCCTGCCATGGATCCGAGCGCGCCGGCGGGCGCGTCGATCACCGCGGTGTGGATCGGCACCGACGAAGAGGCGGCGCGTCGCGTGCTGGCGCCGTTGGCGGGCGCGCCGGGCGTCACCGAGCGCGAGTTCGGAGTGCAGGACTACCCCGACGTGCTGCTCGAGGCGCCCGAGTTCGATCCCGAGCAGCCCATGCCGGGGTTCGTCGGCGGCAACACGCTGCTGCCCGTGCTCGACGACGACGCGATCGACCGCTTGGTCTCGTTCCGCGAGCAGCATCCGGCATCCGTCGCCTTCCTGCGCTCGCTCGGCGGAGCATACGGCGACGTCACGCAGGACGACTCGGCGTTCCCGGCGCGCGACGCGACGTGGTTCGCGATGGCTGGCGCCTTCGACGTGCCGGGCATGCTCGACGAGGCGGCCCGCGCGAAGGTGGTCGCCGAGTGGGACGCCATCGAGGCGAAGGGCTCGGGCGTGTACGGCAACTTCACCGTCTCGACCGAGGCGTCGTTCGCCGAGCGCATGTACCCGCCCGCGACCATGGCGCGTCTCGCCGCCGTCAAGCGCGAGTGGGACCCGGGCAACGTCTTCTGCCGCAATCACAACGTGAAGCCCGGACCGAACGGCCAGGGCGGCTGAGGCTGGGCCGCCGCCCGCGAATGCACGCCGGCTGAGACGCCGAGGGCGGATCCCCGCGATGGGGATCCGCCCTCGGACCGTCTGCGCGATGCGTCAGTGGGTGTCTTCGGCTTCGATCTCGGTGCGGTCGCCGGACCACAGGGTGTGGAAGGTGCCGTCCTTGTCGATGCGCTTGTAGGTGTGGGCGCCGAAGAAGTCGCGCTGGCCCTGGATGAGGGCGGCGGGCAGTCGCTCGGCGCGCAGGCCGTCGTAGTACGACAGCGACGACGAGAACGCGGGGGCGGGGATGCCGGCGCCGGCGGCCGCCGACACGATGCGGCGCCACGCGCCCTGCGCGCGGCCGAGGGCCTCGACGAAGTACGGTGCGGTGAGCAGCACGGGCAGTTCGGGCTGGGCGTTGTAGGCGTCGGCGATGCGGTTGAGGAACTGGGCGCGGATGATGCAGCCGGCGCGCCAGATCTTCGACACGGCGCCGAGGTCGATGGTCCAGTCGTACTCGGCGGCGCCGGCGCGGATCTCGTCGAAGCCCTGCGAGTACGCGACGATCTTCGACGCGTACAGCGCGAGTCGCACGTCCTCGATGAACGCGTCGGCGTCGTCGACCTTCAGGCCCTCGGCGGGTCCGGGCAGGTCGCGGGAGACCTCGCGCTGCTCCGGGTGCGAGGACAGCGAGCGGGCGAAGGTAGCCTCGGCGATGCCGGAGACGGGGACGCCGAGCGACAGTGCGGTCTGCACGGTCCAGGCGCCGGTGCCCTTCGCGCCGGCCTGATCGAGGATGACGTCCACGAGCGGCTGGCCGGTGGCGGCGTCGGTCTGGCGGAGCACCTCGGCGGTGATCTCGATGAGGTAGGACTCGAGCTCGCCGCGGTTCCACTCGGCGAACACGTCGGCGATCTCGGCGGGGGTCTTGCCGGTGCCGCGGCGGATCAGGTCGTAGGCCTCGGCGATGAGCTGCATGTCGGCGTACTCGATGCCGTTGTGCACCATCTTCACGAAGTGGCCGGCGCCGTCGTGGCCGACGTGCGTGACGCACGGCTCGCCCTCGGCGACCGCGGCGATGGACTTCAGGATCGGGCCGAGGGTCACCCACGACTCGTCCGAGCCGCCCGGCATGATCGAGGGGCCGTTGAGGGCGCCCTCCTCGCCACCGGAGATGCCGGCGCCGACGAAGTTGATGCCGGTCTCGCGGACCGCCTTCTCGCGGCGGATGGTGTCGGTGAACAGCGCGTTGCCGCCGTCGACGATGATGTCGCCGGGCTCGAACACCTCGACCAGCGAGTCGATGACCGCGTCGGTGGGGCGGCCGGCCTTGACCATGATGATCGCGGCGCGGGGCTTCTGCAGCGACGCGGCGAACTCCTCGTACGAGAACGCGGGCACGAACTCGGCCTCGGGGTGCGCCTCGGTCAGCTCGTCGGTCTTGGACCGGGACCGGTTGTACACCGCGACGGTGTTGCCCTTACGAGAGGCGAGGTTGCGGGCCAGGTTCGATCCCATCACCGCAAGGCCCACCACACCGATGTTCGCCGTCGCGACCGCGACACCCTCCGGGCCCTCGGGCTCCGGAGTCGGCCGGGGCACGTCCTCGGGCGCGGGCGCCGCCTCGTGCGCCTTCGTCGCCTCGTCAGGCGCCTGGTCCTGATCCGTCGAGATGTCGGTCTGACTCGGGTTGCCGGTCGCTGAAGGATTGTGGGAAGACACACGCACTCCTGGGGTTAAAGTCGTCGTTTCAGCCTAAAGTCTGGCGCGTCCGTGTTACACGGCATGGCCGAGTGCTCACGCAGCGCGGGTGCCGGATGTGAGCAGGTACCGGGCGTTGTTGCTCGCGGCTGACGGAACGAGCCTAGCCCGGTGCCGCCTAGGGTGCGTCGGAGCCGCGCGCGGCCACGAACCTGCGGGTGACCGCGATGTCGCGATCTCCGAGCCCGGCGGCGACGATCTCGTCGAACGCCGATCTGACCACGGGAAGCACGACGGCGTTGGTGCCGGTCGCCTCGGCGACCGCGGTCGCGAACCTCAGGTCCTTGACCATGTACTTCGCCAGGCCACTCGGCTCGTCATCACCTGTGATCAGCTTCTCCTTGCGGCTCGCGAGGAGGTTCGAGCCCGCGTAGCCGCCTCCGAGGAGGTCCCACAGCGCGCGCGGATCGATCCCCGATCGCTCTGCCAGCACCGTGGCCTCGCCGAGCGCGAGGATCGTCGCTGCGACCACGAGTTGGTTGCACGCCTTGGCGACCTCTCCAGCGCCGAGAGGCCCGAGAACAACCGGCCGGCCGCATGGCGCGAGCAGCTTCGCCGCGCGCGCGGTGTCGTCCGGGTCGCCGCCGAGCATGATCGACAAGGTGCCGGCCGTCGCGCCGTCGACGCCACCGGAGACCGGGCAGTCCACGACCCGCACGCGGCCGCCGGTCTCGGCGCGCAGGCGTCCGGCGAGTTCGCGCACCGCGGTGGCCGACGAGGTGGAGCCGATCATGACAAGGAGGTCGGTCGCCCCCGCCAGGAGTCCATCCGGTCCGTCCAGCATCGCCTCGAGCTCGGGGAGATCAGGGAGCATGACGAGTACGGCGCCGGCGCGCTCCGCGAGAGCGCGGGGAGTGTCCGTCCATTCCGCGCCGGCGGCTTGGAGCTCGGAGGAGCGCCGTCGCCCGTGGAACACCACCCGGCGGCCGGCGGCGATCAGTCGACGCGCCATCGGCGCGCCCATGGCGCCCAGCCCGATGCAGCCGATGGTGGTGGTGGCAGGGACTGCGGTCTCGTCATCGAGGTCGTCGCTGATGCTCATGGGTTGAGTGTAGCGAGTGTTCAGCCAGGCGAACACTGTTCAATGAGTTGAACATGTGAGACAATCGAGTCGGCGCTGCAGCCACGTGCCCGCAGGCCCGACGAAGGGAATCCGGATGACCGAATCGCTCGCCCCCGCTCGCCCTGCCGCAGCCGACGCGCGCCCCGCCGTGAACGGGGCCCGTCCCGTCGCCGACTTCCGTGTCGTGGTCGCCGTGCCGCTCCGCGAGGAGCTGTGCCGTCTCATCGAGACCCTCGAGCCGCGCGTGGAGGTCGTGCGCGACCACTCGCTCCTGCGGCCGATGCGTGGTCCGGCGGACTGGTCGGGCGACCCCGAGCATGTGCGCACGCCCGAGGAGCAGGCCGCATTCGAGGCGCTGGTGGACTCCGCGGACGCGCTGTTCGGCATCCCCGACGTCGATCCCGCCGCCCTGGCCCGCACGGCCGCGGCCAACCCGCGCCTCCGCTGGGTGATGACGACGGCCGCCGGCGGCGGAAGCCAGATCAAGGCGGCCGGCCTCGACCGCGATGTGCTCGATCGCGTCCTCTTCACCACGAGTGCGGGCGTCCACGGCGGCACGCTCGCGGAGTTCGCGGTCTTCGGCGTGCTCGCGGGCGCCAAGGACCTGCCGCGCCTGCGGGCCGACCAGCGTGAGCGCGCGTGGCCCGAGCGCTGGGAGATGCGCCAGATCGACGAGATGACGGTGCTCGTCGTCGGGCTCGGTGGGATCGGCGCCGAGTGCGCTCGCCGCTTCAGCGCCCTCGGCGCGCAGGTGTGGGGTACGACGAGGTCGGGCGAGCCCGTCGACGGCGTCGACCAGCTCGTGCCGCTCGACGAGCTGGAGTCGGCCGTCGCGGAGGTCGACGCCATCGTGGTGACCCTGCCCGGCACCGAGCAGACGCATCACCTCGTCGGCGAGCGGGTGCTCTCGGCCGTCAAGCCCGGCGCCATCCTCGCCAGCGTGGGCCGTGGCACCGTGGTCGACGAGGCGGCGCTCCTGACAGCCCTCGACGACGGTCGCGTGGCGTTCGCGGCACTCGACGTCTTCGAGGTCGAGCCGCTTCCCGCGGCCTCGCCGCTGTGGCGCCACCCCCGTGTGCTGGTGAGCCCGCACACCGCCGCGCTCAGCAGCAAGGAGGAGGAGCGCATCGCACGGCGTTTCGCCGCGGACGCGACACGGTTCCTCGACGGTCGCGCGCTCCACGCGGTGGTCGATACGGTCGAGTTCTACTGACAGTGGGAGGCCGGCCTCCCCGAGGAAGGGAAGCCATGTCCGACGACCAGGAGGACCGCACCGGCCGGGATCCCGCGCCCGCGGTGACGCGCAGCATCCGTCTGCTCGATCTGCTCGCCCAGCGCGCCCCGCTCACTCTGACCGAGCTCGCGAGCGGGCTGGGGCTCGCCAAGTCGTCGACGGCGAACCTGTGCCTGGCGCTCGAGGGGGCCGACATGGTCGAGCGCGTCGCCGAAGGCTACCGGCTGGGCCGCCGCACGGCCGAGCTCGGGGGCGCGTACGCCGCCCAGTTCCAGCAGGTGCGAGAGTTCTACACGGTGTGCGACGCCTCTCCGGTGCTGCGCCACGAGCTGGTGCAGGTGGCGATGCTCGACGGGCCCGACGCGCTGTACCTCGCGCGGCACGAGGGCAGTGCGCGCGTGCGGCTCGGGACCCCGCTCGGCTCGCGGCTTCCAGCGGCGCTGTCGGCGACGGGCCGTGCTCTGCTGATGGCGTTCGACGACGCGCGCGTGAGCGAGCTGCTGGCCGACCGGGTGCCGTTCCCGAAGCTCACGGACAACTCCCCGACCGACATGGCGTCGCTGCTGGAGCGGCTGGCCGAGTCACGGCAGCGAGGCTGGGCGCTCGACGCCGAGGAGTCGTATCCGGGCATCGTCGGCGTGGCCGTGCCGCTGGAGCCGTGGGCGCCGGGCGACCCGCAGCTCGCGCTCGGGGTGGGGATGGCGGCCGCCGCGACCGACACGGCGCGCATCGAACGCGTCGCGGCGGCACTGGCGGATGCCGCCGCGCGACTGACGAACCCGTTCAGCGCGGCGGCGCGAAGGGCGTAGTGCCGGGGACAGACTCGCGCGGAAACAAACAGTTCAACATATTGAACTGCGTACAACGGGTTGATACGATGGGTGCGCCATAAGGTAAGCCGATCGAAGGAGATGGCATGAGCACCCCGACCACCGTTCAGGCCGAGGCCGCTTCCGAAGACCCGGAGTACGCCGCGAATCTGCGGCGCGCGACACTCGCCTCGAGTGTCGGCAGCGCACTCGAGTACTTCGACTTCGCGCTCTACGGCCTGTCGACCGCACTGATCTTCAACGTGCTGTTCTTCCCGCAGGACGACCCGGCGATGGCGACCGTCGCAGCCTTCGCCACCTACGGCGTGGGGTTCCTCGCTCGTCCGTTCGGCGGCCTGTTCTTCGGAACCCTGGGCGACCGGCTCGGCCGCAAATGGGTGCTCGTCATCACGATCCTGCTCATGGGCGGGGCGTCCACGGCGATCGGCCTGCTGCCGACGTACGCGGCGATCGGCATCTGGGCTCCGATCCTCCTCGTGACGATGCGCCTCCTGCAGGGCTTCGGTGCGGGGGCCGAGCAGGCGGGTGCGACGGTCCTCATGGCCGAGTACGCTCCGGTGCGTCGCCGCGGATTCTTCTCGGCACTGCCGTTCATCGGCATCCAGGCGGGAACGCTGCTGGCCGCGGTCGTGTTCAGCTTGATCACGCTCCTCCCCGAAGACGCCCTGCTGTCGTGGGGATGGCGGGTCCCGTTCCTGGCTTCGTTCGTGCTGATCCTCGTCGCGATGTTCATCCGCATGCGCCTTCGCGAGACCCCCACGTTCATCGAGCTCGAGAAGCACGAGCAGATCGCCGAGCACCCCATCCGCGAGATCTTCACACGGGGCCTTCCGGGCGTCATCGTCGGCATCGGCCTGCGCATGGCCGAGAACGGCGGCTCGTACATGTTCAACACCCTCGCCCTCGCGTTCTTCGTCTCGATCGTCGGCCAGGAGGCCGACCGCAGCCTGCTGACGTGGGGCGTGACGATCGGCTCGCTGATCGGCATCTTCTCCGTTCCGCTGACCGGCGCGCTGTCCGATCGGTTCGGCCGGCGCACCGTGTACCGCTTCGGCGCCGTGTTCATGCTGCTCTACGCGTTCCCCGCCTGGTGGCTGCTGTCGCTCGGCAACTACGTCATCTCCATCGCCGTCATCGGCGTGGGCATCGGCATCGCGGTGAACTCGATGCTCGGACCGCAGTGCGCCATGCTCCCCGAGCTCTTCGGCAACCGACACCGCTACCTCGGGGTCGCGATGGCCCGCGAGCTCTCGGCGGTGCTCGCCGGCGGCCTGGCCGGTGTGCTCGGCGCGTACCTGATCGCCGTGACCGGGGGCAACTGGCTCGTACTGGCGCTGTACATGGCGACGCTCGCGGTGATCACGACGGCCTCGACGTTCCTCGTGCCCGAGACGCTGCGCCGCGACCTCACCCGGCTCGACGACGCCGTCAAGGTCTCGCGCGACGAGGTCGGCGACGACGTCAGCGCGACGACCGTCACCATCCGGACCGTCGAGTGGTGACGGGCGCCACCCTGGGCGGGGCCGGTGCGGTGCGCCGCACCGGCACCGCCGCATTCGACCTCACCGGGCTGACGGCGCTCGTCACCGGTTCGAGCCAGGGCATCGGGCGAGCGCTCGCCGAAGGGCTCGCCCACGCCGGCGCCACGGTGATCGTGCACGGCAGAGATGCGGCGAAGGCCGCACGTGCGGCGCAGGAGGTGGCCGAGGCATCCGGCCGCGAGGCCTTCACCGCGTTGTTCGACGTGACCGACCCGGCCGCGGTGGACGCCGGCATCGCCGCGATCGAGGCGGAGCACGGGGTGCTCGACATCCTCGTCAACAACGCGGGGATCCAGCGCCGCGCGCCCATCACGGAGTTCACCGACGACGACTGGGCCGACCTCGTGCGCACGAACCTGTCGAGCGCGTTCTACCTCTCTCGACGCGTCGCGCGCGGCATGGTGTCGCGCGGCTCCGGCAAGATCGTGCAGATCGGCAGCGTGCAGTCGCAGCTGGCGCGCCCGGGCATCGCCCCGTACTCGGCGACGAAGGGCGCGATCGTGATGCTCACCAAGGGCCTCTGCGCCGACCTCGCACCGCACGGCGTCCAGGCGAATGCGATCGCGCCCGGCTACTTCGCCACCGAGCTGACCGCGCCGCTGGTGGCCGACGAGCAGTTCTCCGCGTGGGTGCGCGGCCGTACGCCCGCCGGACGCTGGGGCGACACGGCCGACCTCGTGGGCGCGCTCGTGTTCCTCGCGAGCCCCGCGAGCGACTTCGTCAACGGGCAGACGCTGTACGTCGACGGCGGCATGACGGCGGTGGTGTGATGCGCATCGGACGCGCCCTCGACGGCGACACCCCCGTCTGGGTGCGAGACCCCGGCACCGGCGATCCTGGCGTCGGCTGGATCGCGATCGAGGACCCGTACGCCGCTCTCGCCGACGGCCGCGAGCCGGCGGACCTCGGCACCCGGGTGCAGGGAGAACTCGTGCCGCCCAGCGCGCCCCTCGTCGTGGTGGGAATCGCCCAGAACGGACCCGCGCACCCGTCGCCCGTGCAGGCGTGGCTGAAGTCGCCGCGGGGCGTCGTGGGCAGCGGCGTCCCCGTGACGCTGCGCCGCGACGCCGGCACGACGGTGGCGGAGGGCGAGATCGCGGTCGTGATCGGCCGCGGCACCACGGGCCTCACCGCAGCGACCGCGCACGAGTACGTTCTCGGCGTGACGGCTGTCGACGACCTGTCGAGCCCCGACCGCGTCGGCGTCGACCCGCGCAACTTCGAGTCCAAGGCCGGCGAGGGCTACACACCTCTCGGCCCGTGGATCGACACCGACGCCGACATCGACACCGTCGCCCTCACGCTGCGGATCGACGGCCTCACGGTCGCCGAGACGGATGCTGCCGCCCTCCCGGTCCCCATTCGCGACTGCCTCGCCTACCTGGCCTCGTGGGCGCCGCTCGGCCCGGGCGACGTCGTGATGACCGGTGCGCCGTTCACCAACGTGCCCATCGCCCCCGGCGCGGTCGTCGAGGTGCAGGTCGGCGACGTCATCCTCGTCACTCCCACGCGGTGACCGTGCACGGCACGAAGTCGACCGCGCACGACCCGGCAGAAGGAACCCCATGACCAACCTCGCAATCGTCGCCCACGGCGCCGGAGACCTGCGCATCGCCGCCCTCGGCGAACCCGTCCCCGCCGCCGACGAGGCTGTCGTCGAGGTCGCGTACGGGGGAGTGTGCGGGTCCGACCTGCACTACTGGCGCCACGGCGCCGCCGGACTCTCGGTGCTGCGCGAGCCGATGGTCCTCGGGCACGAGGCCTCGGGCACGGTGACCGCCGCGGCGGCCGACGGCACGGGTCCCGCTGTCGGCACCCGTGTCGCGGTGCACCCGCTGACCCCGCTCGCCGACGGCGACACGCCCTGGCCGCACGACCGGCCGAACCTCGCGCCGGGCTCCACGTATCTCGGGTCCGCGATGCGCCTGCCGCACACCCAGGGCGCGTTCGCGGAGCGGGTGGCGCTACCCGCGCGCATGCTCCACGCGATCCCCGACGCACTGTCGCTCGAACGCGCCGCCCTGGCCGAGCCGGCGGCCGTCGCGTGGCACGGGCTCGAGCGCGCCGGCGACGTGCGCGGCGCGCACGTCGCGGTGATCGGCTCGGGGCCGATCGGACTGCTCGTGGCGGCGGTCGCGCGTCATCACGGCGCCGCCGAGGTGGTCGCGACCGACCTCGCGCAGCTTCCGCGCGACCTCGCAGCCTCGCTCGGCGCCCGCGCGGTCGACGCGGCCGACACCGCCGAGATCGCCTCGCTCCATGCCGACGTGGTCGTCGAGTCCAGCGGGACCGTTCCGGGGCTCGCGGCCGCGATCTCGGCCGCGCGGCGGGGCGGCACCGTCGTCCTGCTGGGGCTGCAGCGCAGCGGCGACGTCGCGGCTCCGCTCGCGACGGCGATCACCCGGGAGCTGACGCTCGTCGGGTCCTTCCGCTTCGGCGACGAGTTCGATGCCGTGATCGCCGCGCTCGGCGACGGGTCACTCGAGGTCGACGGGATCGTCACGCATGTTCTGCCCGCCGCCGGCGCCCTCGACGCCTTCGCGATCGCGGCCGATCCTGCCGCCTCTTCGAAGGTGCTGCTCTCGTTCGGCGGGCACGAGGAGGCGGGAGCCGCACAGGCCGCACGCGCCCAGGCCACCGCCGGAGATGCACTAGCGTGATCCCGTGTTGACGCCTTCCCGGATCGTGGTGATGGGCCCGAGCGGCTCCGGAAAGTCGGCCGTCGGCGCCGCCACAGCCGTGCGGCTGGGCCTGCCCTTCGTCGACGCCGACGACCTGCACCCGCCGGCGAACGTCGCGAAGATGGCGGCGGGCACGCCGCTCGACGACGGCGACCGGATGCCGTGGCTCGATGTCGTCGCGGCGACGTTGACGGATGCGCCGGAGGGCGCGGTGATCGCCTGTTCCGCGCTCGCGCGCCGGTACCGCGACCGCATCCTCCGGGGAGCGCCGGACGCTGTGTTCGTGGAGCTGCGGGTGCCGCAGAGCGAGCTCGCGCGACGCATGGACGCTCGCGAGCACTTCATGCCGTCGTCGCTGCTGGACTCGCAGCTGCGCACCCTCGAGCACCTCGAGCCCGACGAGCCGGGGGTGATCGTCGAGGGGGACCCGCCGCTCGTCGAGGTGGTCGATGCGGCGGTGGCGGCGCTGCAGCGGGGTCAGTCCTTGCGGTAGCCCTGGCGGCCGAGGCTCCAGAACGCGAGGACCGTGCCGAGGGCGCCGACCGCGGCCATCGCGCCGATGAGCCAGAGAAGAGCGTGGCTCCAGAAGCCGTAGTCCATGGGGTCCTCCGTGGGAAGCGCGAAGCAGGGGCGTTCCTCATCGTAGCGGGGGCGCTGGTAGACTCTTGTCCGAACTTCGGCGAGGGATGCCTCGCGCCCGCCGATCGCGGCGGGCTGCGGCATCCGTGATCGACGCGGTGATGCCGGCCTCACGGGCTTTCCTCACGCGTGCGCGTTCGAGTCGAAGACATCCCCAATACCCGGGCCCGCCATCGTGCAGGCCGATTCGGAACGGCCCCGCGCCGCCTCAGAAAAGGGCCATCGCGCCCGCAAGGAGAACGTCATGTCGAACGAGCCCGACACCAAGGTCCACGCCGAGTTCCGCGAGAGCTTCGGCAAGGGCTTCGCCCGCCGCCTCCGCGCCGCCGGCAAGATCCCCGCCGTCATCTACGGTCACGGCACCGACCCCGTGCACGTCGCCCTCCCGGGCCACCAGGTCTCGCTGCTGGTCCGCCGCGCCAACGCGGTGCTCGAGCTCGACCTGGACGGCAAGGAGCAGCTGACGCTCGTCAAGGACGTCCAGAAGGACCCGGTGCACCAGATCATCGAGCACATCGACCTCCTCGTCGTGAAGAAGGGCGAGAAGATCCAGGTCGACGTCCCCGTGGTGGTCCTGGGCGAGCCCGTCGCCGGCACCATCGTCAACCTCGACGCCCAGACGGTGACGCTCGAGGTCGAGGCGACCCACATCCCCGAGCACATCGAGGTCGACGTCGAGGGTCTCGAAGAGGGCACCCACGTCACCGCCGCCGAGCTGAAGCTCCCGAAGGGCGCCACCCTGGCTGCCGAGCCCGAGCTGCTCGTCGTCGCCATCGCGATCCCGGCTGCCGCGATCGCCGCCGAGGAGGAGATCGCCGAGGCCGACGCCGAGGTCGCCGCCGAGCAGTCGGAGGCGTCGGAGGAGGCCGCGGAGGCCGCCGCCGAGTAATCCGACGAGCGATCGGAACGCTTTCCGGTGAGGGGGTGCGGCTGCCGCACCCCCTCACCGCGTTTCCAGGAGGGCCTGCGCCGTCGATGCGTCGGGGCCTCGGGCAGGATGGATGACATGGCAGAAACGTGGCTGATCGTGGGACTGGGCAACCCCGGTCCCCGCTACGAACTCACCCGGCACAACGTCGGGCAGCTCGTCGTCGACGAGCTCGCGGGTCGCCGCAGCGAGTCGTTCAAGACGCACAAGGCCAACGCGCGCGTGGTCGAGACGTGGCTGCGCCCCGGCGGACCGAAGCTCATCCTCGCGAAGCCGAACACCTTCATGAACGTCTCGGGCGGGCCGGTCGCGGGCCTCGCGAAGTTCTACGGCATCGACGCCGACCACGTCGTGGTCGTGCACGACGAGCTCGACATCCCCTTCGACACCATCAAGCTGAAGATCGGCGGTGGCCATGGCGGCCACAACGGCGTGCGCGACGTCGCGAAGGCCCTCGACACCGCGGAGTTCCCGCGCGTGCGCGTCGGCATCGGCCGCCCGCCAGGACGCCAGGACGCCGCAGACTGGGTGCTCGACCCCTTCGGCGCGACCGAGCGCAAGAACCTGCCCATCCTCGTCGGCGACGCCGCTGACGCTGTGGAGCAGCTCGTCGCCGAGGGCCTGCTCGCCACGCAGCAGAAGCACCACGCCCCCCGCGCCTGAGGGGATCGGGCGTTCTCGCACGAGGCGCGCACGGGAGACGGATGCTGCCGTCTGGCGCTGCGGCGGATCAGCCGCCGATCCCGGTTCCTGCGGCGAGACCCGCGGTGAGGAAGCCCTGCACGACGGCGCCGAAGGCGATGGGGCCGAGCGCGGCCACGACGACGGCGGCGATGCCGGCGCCGCGCCCGCGGCCGGTCACGATCGCGACGATGCCCTGCACGAGCGCCCACACGCCGAGCGCGGTGCCCGCCCAGAACGAGACCTCGCCCAGGAGCACCCAGTCGCGCACCGGCGCGAGGACGCCCCAGTCGAACTCGCCGGTGAACGGCCGCGACGTGATCTCACGACCGGCGCCCAGCCCGACGTTGAAGCCGGCGATCGCGGCGACGAGGCTCGCACCGACGGTCGCGACGAGGGCGAGCGCGAGGGCGGTGAACCCCAGCGCGGCGCCGCGCTTCGCGGGCGCCGGCGAGCCGTACCCGGCGCCCGGCGCGGCCGCCGCCACCGCCGGATAGCCCGCGGGCGGCGCGTACCCCGGCGGGGGCGCATACGCGCCGGCCGGGGGAGCGGACCACCCCTGTGGAATCCCCGCCGGATGCCCCGGTACGGGAGCTTCGCTCGTCGGCGTCCCGAACGGCGCCGTCGAGGGCGGTGCCCAGACCGCGGGCTGAGCGGGTGGGTCGTGGGGCGCGTCGGGCTGGCTCACAGCCTCATCCTAGGAGCCGCCTGCCCGCCGCCCGTCCGGATCGGTTCGCCGGCGGAGCCCGGTGTCCGGGCCTGGCCGTAGACTCGTGCGGTGACAGTTCCCGGGATCGTGCGCGCCCTCGAACAGGCTGAGCCGTTCCGGGACGCACTGGCTGCAGCATCCGTCGATGCCGACTTCTCGCTCGTCGAAGGACTCGACGCCCCGCTCCTCGCCGCGCTGCTGGAGCGTCGCCGCGCTGCGGGAAAGCCGCCGGTCGTGCTGCTCGTGGCTCCGACGGGGCGCCGCGCCGAGTCGCTCGGTCCCGCGCTGGGTGCGGTGCTGCCGGGCGCGGAGGTGCTGCACTTCCCGGCGTGGGAGACGCTGCCGCACGAGCGCCTCAGCCCGAGCGCCGAGACGGTCGGCGCGCGACTCGACATCCTCACGCGCATCGCCCGCTGGGACGCCGCGACGCCGCTCGTGATCACGGCCTCGGTGCGCGGCGCGATCCAGCCTCTTGCCGCAGGACTCACCGAGGTCGAGCCGATCGAACTCGTCGTGGGCGGCCGTGGCCACGATCTGGGCGACGTGTCGACGCGCCTCGTCGGACTCGCATACCACCGCGTCGACATGGTGTCGCGGCGCGGCGAGTTCGCCGTGCGCGGCGGCATCCTCGACGTCTTCCCGCCGACCGCACCTCACCCCTTCCGCGTCGAGTTCTTCGGCGACGAGGTCGACGAGATGCGGGCCTTCTCGGTCGCGGACCAGCGGTCGCTGGCGGGCGAGGTGCGCGAGGTCACGCTGCTGCCCAGCCGCGAGCTGCTGCTGACCGAGGCCGTGCGCGGCCGCGCACGCCAGCTCAAGGACGAATTCCCCGGCCTCGCGGGCATGCTCGAGAAGATGTCCGAGGGCATCCCGGTCGAGGGCATGGAGTCCCTGCTGCCTGCCGTCGTCGACCGCCTGGTCACGCTCGTCGACTACCTGCCCGAGGGCGCCGCGGTCGCGCTCGTCGACCCCGAGCGCGCCGTGACGCGTGCGATCACCCTCGGCGAGACCAACCGCGAATTCCTCGACGCGGCGTGGAGCGCCGCGACCGCCGGCGCGAGCACGCCCATCGATCTGGGCGCCGGCGACTTCCTCACGCTTCCCGAGCTCCGTGACGCCGCGCGCGAGCGCAGCGGTGTCTGGTGGACGCTCAGCGCGTTCGACTCGGGACACGCGGATGCTGCCGCCGAGGGCCTCATCGACGACGACATCGACGTCGCGCTCGAGGCCGCTGCCGCGATCCGCGTGCCGGGTTCGGCGGTGCCGTCGTTCCAGGGCAACGTCGAGGGCGCGACCGACCACGTGGGCGCACTGCTGGCGGACGGCTGGCGCGTCGTGGTCGCAGCATCCGGAGCCGGACTCGTGGAGCGCGCCCGCGACGTGCTCGCCGAGCGCGGCATCGCGGCGCGCAAGGTCGACGAGGTCGTGCACGCGCCAGAGCCCGGCATCGCGCACGTCGTCGTGAGCGTGCTCGAGCGCGGGTTCGAAGCCCCCGACGCCAAGCTCGCGGTGCTCACCGAGTCCGAGTTCTACGGCCGCACGATCGGTGGTGACACGCGCGTCGTCAAGAAGCTCGCGTCGCGTCGCAAGGCCGTCGTCGACCCGCTCAAGCTCACGGCGGGCGACTACGTGGTGCACGCGACGCACGGCATCGGCAAGTTCGTCGAGCTGACGCAGCGCGAGGTGTCCAGCGGCGGCCGCAACGCCGTGAAGAGCATGCGCGAGTATCTGGTGCTCGAGTACGCGCCCTCCAAGCGCGGCTACCCGGGCGACAAGCTGTTCGTGCCCACAGACCAGCTCGACCTGCTCTCGCGCTACGTCGGCGGGGAGGCGCCGAGCCTGTCGAAGATGGGCGGCAGCGACTGGGCGCAGGCCAAGAGCAAGGCGCGCCGCGCCGTGCGCGACATCGCGGTCGAGCTCGTCAAGCTCTACTCGGCGCGCATGGCAGCGAAGGGGTACGCGTTCGGTCCCGACACTCCCTGGCAGCGGGAGCTCGAAGAGGCGTTCCCGTTCGCCGAGACGCCCGACCAGCTGCAGACGATCGACGAGATCAAGGCGGACATGGAGAAGCCGATCCCGATGGACCGGCTCCTGTCGGGCGACGTCGGCTTCGGAAAGACCGAGGTCGCCGTGCGCGCCGCGTTCAAGGCGATCCAGGACGGCAAGCAGGTCGCGATGCTCGTGCCGACGACGCTCCTGGTCAAGCAGCACTTCGAGACGTTCACCGAGCGCTTCGCGGGCTTCCCGGTCAAGGTGAGGCCGCTGTCGCGCTTCCAGACCGACAAGCAGGCGCGCGACACGATCGCGGGACTCGCCGACGGCACCATCGACATGGTCATCGGCACGCACCGCATCCTCACCGAGAAGGTGCTGTTCAAAGACCTCGGCCTCATGATCATCGACGAGGAGCAGCGCTTCGGCGTCGAGCACAAGGACCAGCTGAAGAAGCTCAAGACCAACGTCGACATCCTGGCGATGAGCGCGACGCCCATCCCGCGCACGCTCGAGATGGCGGTGACGGGCATCCGCGAGATGTCGACGCTGCAGACCCCCCCGGAAGACAGGCATCCGATCCTGTCCTACGTCGGCGCCCGCAACGACAAGCAGATCGCCGCCGCGATCCGCCGCGAGCTGCTGCGCGAAGGACAGGTCTTCTATGTCCACAACCGCGTGCAGTCGATCCAGCGCGTCGCGTCCGAGCTCGCCGAGCTCGTGCCCGAGGCGCGCATCGCGGTCGCCCACGGGCAGATGGGCGAGCATCAGCTCGAGCAGGTCGTCGACGACTTCTGGGAGCGCAAGGCCGACGTGCTCGTCTCGACGACCATCATCGAGACCGGCCTCGACATCTCCAACGCCAACACGATCATCATCGATCGCGCCGACAAGTACGGCCTCAGCCAGCTCCACCAGCTGCGCGGTCGCGTCGGCCGCGCCCGCGAGCGCGCCTACGCGTACTTCCTCTACGACGACATGAAGCCGCTCAGCGAGACCGCGGCCGACCGCCTCGAGACGATCGCCGTCAACAACGACCTCGGCTCGGGCATGCAGGTGGCCCTCAAGGACCTCGAGATCCGCGGCGCCGGCAACCTCCTCGGGGCCGAGCAGGCCGGCCACATCGCCGGGGTCGGATTCGACCTGTACCTCCGCATGATCGGCGAGGCCGTCGCCACGTTCCGCGGCGAGGAGACCGAGGGGCCGACCGAGCTCCGCCTCGAGCTGCCGGTGCAGGCGCGCATCCCCGAGTCGTACATCGACAGCGAGCGGCTGCGCCTCGAGGCCTACCAGAAGCTCTCGGCCGCGGCATCCGTCACCGCCCACCCCGGCGCGATCGACCTCGTCATCGAGGAGCTCACCGACCGGTACGGCGAACCGCCGGCCGAGGTCGAGGGCCTGCTCGCCGTCGCCCGCCTGCGCCGTCGCGCGGGGCAGGCGGGCCTCGCCGACGTCGTCGCGATGGGGCCGAACCTCCGCGTCGCGCCGGCGAACCTGCCGGACTCGATGCGCGTGCGCCTGCAGCGGCTGCACCCCAAGGCCAAGCTCGTCGCCGGGGGAGAGGCGATGGTCGTGCCCCTGCCGTCGGCCGGTGGAGAGCCGCTCGGCGACGACGAGCTCATCGCCTGGGTGGCGCAGCTCATCGAGCAGCTGTGGCCCGAGAAGAAGCCGGAGACGGATGCTGCGGCCCCGCCCGCGGCGAGCGCCTGACACCCTCTTCTCGAGATCAGGAGATCTGGCGGAGACAAGACGATTCGCCCGCGATCGTCCTGCGCGCGTCAGATCTCCTGATCTCGGAGACCGCGGGGGACGGCGGAGACCGTCAGATGACGCCCTGCGCGAGCATCGCGTGCGCGACGCGCTCGAAGCCCGCGGAGTTGGCGCCGACGACGTAGTCGCCCGGGCGGCCGTAGCGCTCGGCGGCCTGGAACGCGGCGTCGTGCACGTCGGCCATGATCGCGCGCAGCTTCGCCTCGCTGTCGTCGAAGCTCCAGCGCTGACGCGCGGCGTTCTGGCTCATCTCGAGCGCCGAGGTCGCGACGCCGCCGGCGTTCGCGGCCTTGCCCGGCCCGAACAGCACCCCCGCGGACTGGAACAGCTCGATCGCCTCGGGCGTCGAGGGCATGTTGGCACCCTCGGCCACGGCGCGCACACCGTTCGCGATCAGCGCCCGGGCGTCATCGGCGTCGAGCTCGTTCTGCGTCGCGGAAGGGATGGCGACGTCGACCGGCACCTCCCACGGGCGCGCGCCCTCGACATAGCGCGCGCCGGGGCGGCGCGCGGCGTACTCCGAGATGCGGGCGCGCTCGACCTCCTTGATCTGGCGGAGGAGGTCGACGTCGATGCCGGCATCGTCGACGACGTAGCCCGACGAGTCGGACGCGGTCACCGCGACCGCGCCGAGCTGGCGGGCCTTGTCGATGGCGTAGATCGCGACGTTGCCCGATCCCGAGACGCCCACGCGCTTGCCGTGGAGGGTCTCGCCGTGCACGCCGAGCATCTCCTCGACGAAGAAGACGGCGCCGTAGCCGGTCGCCTCGGTGCGCACCTCGGCGCCGCCCCACTGCACGCCCTTGCCGGTGAACATGCCCGACTCGTGGCGGTTCGTGACCTTGCGGTACTGGCCGAACAGGTATCCGATCTCGCGCGCGCCCACACCGATGTCTCCTGCGGGCACGTCGGTGTGCTCGCCGAGGTGGCGGTAGAGCTCGTTCATGAAGGACTGGCAGAAGCGCATGATCTCGGCGTTCGAGCGGCCGTGCGGGTCGAAGTCGCTGCCGCCCTTGGCTCCGCCGATGCCCTGGCCCGTGAGCGCGTTCTTGAAGATCTGCTCGAAGCCCAGGAACTTGATGATCGACAGGTTCACCGACGGGTGGAACCGGAGGCCGCCCTTGTAGGGGCCGAGCACCGACGAGAACTGCACTCGGAAGCCGCGGTTGACCTGCAGGCGTCCGGCGTCGTCGACCCAGGGAACGCGGAAGAGGATCTGCCGCTCGGGTTCGACGAGCCGCTCCAGGATCCCGCCGTCGACGAATTCGGGGTGCGCCTCGAGCACGGGCGAGATCGACTCGAGCACCTCGTGCACGGCCTGCAGGAACTCGGGTTCGTTCTGGTTGCGGGCTTCGACGGTGTCGAGGACGAGCCGGATGGATTCGGCCGAGGTGAGGGATCCGGTGGCGGACGTGGTCGAGGGCGCAGAGGGCATGGTGGAGCTTTCGAGGTGGAGCGGTGCGCGGGGGCGGCGCTCCTTCACACTACCCACGGCCGGCGGCGTCGCCCGCACGTGTGACGGCGCTACGCTGGGCCCATCCACGACGGGAGGCAGGAACGATGCGGTTCGAGCACCTCGGGGCACAGCCCCGCATCCATCCCGACGCGGTCGTGGCGGCGACCGCGGTGATCAGCGGTGATGTCGAGATCGGCGCGGACTGCCAGATCCTCCACGGCGCCGTGATCACGGCCGAAGGCGGCGCGATCACCCTCGGCGAGAACGTCATCGTGATGGAGAACGCGCTCATCCGCGCGACCGCGACGAACCCGGTGCACATCGCCGACCACGTGCTCGTCGGTCCGATGGCGAGCATCTCGGGCGCCGTCGTCGACGAGGAGGTCTTCCTCGCGACCGGCACGCGCGTCTTCAACGGCGCGCACATCGGGGCGCGCAGCGAGGTGCGCATCAACGCGGTCGTGCATCTGCGCACGACGCTCCCACCCGAGTCGACGGTGCCGATCGGCTGGGTCGCGGTGGGCGATCCGCTGCAGATCCTGCCCCCCGATCGCCACGAGGAGATCTGGGCCGCGCAGCGCGAGCTCGACTTCCCCGGCTACGTCTTCGGTCTCGACCGTGAGACGCCCGACCTCATGGTGCAGCTCACCGAGCGCTACGGCCGCAGCCTCGCGCGCCATGCCGACGACCGCCGGGCCGATTGAACGATGAGGATCACGGATGCTGCGGGCCGCAGCATCCGTGAATCTCCGACGTCAGTCCCAGGCGAGGCCGCAGTCGCGGCAGCGGAACTCGAGGTGGTCGACCCAGCCGTCGTCGAGGTGACCCCGACGCTCCCACTCGATCCGGAACCATCGCGGCTCGTTCGCCCGCACATCGAGCGACCCGCACCAGGGGCAGACTTCGGCGACGACGATCCGTGCCATGGCCGCCACGGTACGCCGGGGCCGGAGCGATCCCGGTTGCGACGCGCGGCGCGCGGGACTCAGCCCGTGTTCTGCAGGCCCGCGGCGACGCCCGACACCGACAGCAGCAGCAGGCGCTGCAGCTCGGGGTCGACGGGCGCACCCTCGGGCGCTTCGCGGAGTGCGCGGAGCGCGCGCAGCTGGAGCAGCGAGAGGGCGTCGACGTACGGGCTGCGCATCTTGACGGCGCGCTGCAGCACCGGCTTGTTGCCGAGCAGCTCGGTGCCGCCGGTGATGCGGATCACCCAGTCGCGCGTGAGGCGCATCTCGTCGCGCACCAGCGTCGCGAGGTCGTCGCGGTCGCCGAGCTCGAGGTAGTGCAGCGCGATGCGGTCGTCGGTCTTGGCGAGGCTCATGGCGACGTTGTCGATGAGCGTGCGGAAGAGCGGCCACTCCAGGTAGGCCTGCTGCAGCAGCGGCTCGTCGCCGACGGCCTCGAGCGCGGTGCCGAGGCCGAACCAGCCCGCGAGGTTGATGCGCGCCTGCGTCCACGCGAACACCCACGGAATGGCGCGGAGGTCTTCCAGGGACTCGACGGACAGGCCGCGGCGCGCCGGTCGCGAGCCGAGGGCCAGCAGACCGATCTCCTCCATCGGCGTCACGCGCGCGAACCACGGTGCGAAGCCGGGCGCCTTCACGAGCGAGAAGAAGCGTTCGCGCGATGCCGCGTCCATCGTCGCCGCGACACCCGCGTACGTCTCCGCCGCGGCGCGGTTGCGCTCCTCGTTGGAGGGCGACGACGCGAGCAGGATCGCCGCGGCGACCTGGTCGATGTGACGCATCGCGATGGCGGGGTCGCCGTAGCGGGCGAAGATGACCTCGCCCTGCTCGGTGAGCTTGAACCGGCCGTCGACCGAGTGCGGGGGCTGCGCCATGATCGCGGAGTTCGCGGGGCCGCCGCCGCGGCCGAGAGCCCCGCCGCGGCCGTGGAACAGGGTGAGCTCGATGCCGTTCTCGTCGGCCCACGCGGCGATCTTCGCCTGCGCCTCGTAGAGCGCGAGGTTGGCGGCGACGGGGCCCACGTCCTTCGAGGAGTCCGAGTAGCCGAGCATGACCTCGAGGCGACGGCCCGTCGCCTCCAGGCGCGCGGCGAACTCGGGGTGCTCGACGATCTCGGCGAGGATGCGGGGCGCGGCCTGCAGGTCGGCGAACGTCTCGAACAGCGGGATGACGTCCAGCACGGGCGGTGTGCCGTCGGGCCCGGCGGCGAACGCGGCGAGCTTGTGGACGTTCGCGAGATCCTGGGCGGACTGCGTGAATGACACGATGTAGCGTCCGGCCGCGCGCGGGCCGTAGCGCTCCTGCAGGAAGCCGATGGTGCGCACGACGTCGAGCACCTCTTCGGCGAGCTCGCTGCGGGGGGCGCCCGACTCGAGTTCGGCGAGCACCTTGGCGTGCACGGCCGAGTGCTGGCGCACCTCGAGCTCGGTCAGGTGGAAGCCGTAGGTCTCGACCTGCCACAGCAGCTGCTGCAGGTGGCCGAACGCCTGACGCGGCGCGCCGGCCTGCACGAGCGAATCCTGCACGACCCGGAGGTCGGCGATCAGGTGCTCCGGATCGCGGTACGCGAGGTCGGCGTCGCGGGCGCGGGTGGCCTCGATCTTGCGTGCGATCAGCAGCAGGATGCGTCGGTGCGGCTCGTCGGGCGAGCGCTTGGCGATGTCCTTCGCGGCATCCTCGTCGGCGGCCTTGAGTCGCCGCCACAGGGCGAGCAGCGCATCGCTCGGCGGTGTGGTCGAGGCGTCGAGGGTCATCGTGCGACCGATGCGGCTGGTCGTGCGCGCCAGCCCGATCAGCACGTGCTCGCTCGCGATCGCGGAGGCCTTGCGCGTGACGGATGCCGTCACGAAGGGGTTCCCGTCGCGGTCGCCGCCGACCCATGAGCCGATGCGCACGAACGGGCGCACGACCGGCGCGCGGCCGCCGGCGGCGGGTCCTTGCAGGGCGTCGTCGACGCGGCGGTACACGTGGGGGACCGCGGTGTACAGCGTGTCGTCGAACACGGCCATCACGGCGCGCACCTCGTCGGTGGGCGCCGGCTTCTCGGGACGCAGCGGCGCGGTGCGCCACAGGGTGTCGATCTCCTCGAGCATGCGGCGCTCGGCGCGGCGCTCGTCGGCTCCGCCCCGCAGGGACGCGTCGTGCTCCTCCAGGAGCGTCGCGAGCCGGCGGATGCTGGTCGACACCGCCCGGCGGCGCGCCTCGGTGGGGTGGGCGGTGAACACCGGGTGGAACCGCATGCCCTGCAGGCGCTTCAGGGCCGTGTCGTCGCCGACCTCGGCGGCCAGGCGCACGAAGGCGGCGGCGACCGAGTCGGTGGCCTGCTCGCGGTCGGGCCGGCCGTCGCGCTCGCGCAGGACGCGCACGCGCTGGTGCTCCTCGGCGAGGTTCACGAGGTGGAAGTAGGCGGTGAAGGCCCGTGCGACCTCGTCGGCGCGGGCGATGGTGAACGAGTCGGCGATCGCGGCGGCGCGCGCGAAGGCCTCGGGCGTCTCGTCGGTGTAGGCCTGGATCGTCGCGGTGCGCAGGCGCTCGACGTCCTCGTACAGTCCCGGCGATCCGCTCTCCCGCAGCACCTGACCGAGGAGCGTCCCGAGCATGCGCACGTCGCCGCGCATCTGCTCGGGGATCGCCTGCTCCGCCTCGTACCGCCCGACGAGGTCGATCGCTTCGGTGTGGGTGAGTTCACGCATCTCTCCAGGCTAACGGCGCGGTGTTTCCCCGACGTGTCGGTGGACGCTGTGTGACGATCGCGCGCGGGAGGCGTCCGTGGCGCCGGTGCGCCCGCTGGCTACACTGGCCCGTGGAGCGCCGGGAAGTCTGGTCGGCACGTCCTCGTCGACCCGCGATTCCCTCCGGAGGCCAGATGTCGCTTCTCCGCTCCGCCCGCTTCCCCGCGATCATCCTGCTCATCGCGGCGGGACTCGGCCTGTTCGTCGCCAACTCGGCGTGGGGCTCCGCCGTCGACGACGCGATGCACGCTCACCTGGGCATCCCGGGCGTGTTCGAGCTCAGTCTGTCGCACTGGATCAAGGACGGACTGCTCGCGGTCTTCTTCTTCGTCGTCGCCGTGGAGCTGCAGTACGAGCTCACCGTCGGCCAGCTGAACTCGGCGCGCAAGGCGCTCCAGCCCGCGATCGCCGCGGCCGGCGGCGTCGTCGTGCCGATCGCGATCTACGCCGCGATGGCGTGGGGCTCCGACGCCACTGCGGGCTGGCCGATCCCGACCGCGACCGACATCGCGTTCGCGCTCGGGGTGCTCGCGGTCTTCGGCCGTGGGCTCCCGTCCGCCCTCCGGGTGTTCCTGCTCGCGCTCGCGATCCTCGACGACATCGTCGGCATCGTGTTCATCGCGGTGCTCTTCACGAGCGGCGTGGACTTCACGGCGCTCGCCGGGGCAGCGATCGCGGTCGTCGCCTTCGGCATCCTGAGCCGGCAGCTCGACACACGCGCCCGCGTGCCGATCGCCGTCGTGCTCGTCCTGCTCGCGATCGCCACCTGGGTGCTCGTGTACCTCTCGGGCGTTCACGCCACGATCGCGGGCGTCGTGCTCGGGCTCGCGATGGCGCAGCGTCCCGCGCTGCGGGTGCGACATGCCCTCGAGCCGTGGGTCAACGTCATCGTGCTCCCGGTGTTCGCGTTCTCGGCGGCGCTCGTTCCGATCCCGTCCGTGCCGCTGTCGGAGCTGTCGCCCGCGTTCTGGGGCGTGCTCGTGGCGCTCCCGGTCGGCAAGGTGGTCGGGATCTCGCTGTTCGGCTGGATCTCGCTGCGCATCGGGCACCGGGGGAGCGCGCCGCCGCTCGCCTTCGCAGACCTCCTGGCCGCAGGCGCGCTCGGCGGCATCGGGTTCACGGTGTCGCTCCTGCTGTCGGAGCTCGCGTTCTCCGACGCGGCCGCCCTCCGCGACCAGGCGACGCTCGGCGTGCTCGCGGGATCCGTGATTTCGCTCCTCCTGGCCGGAGGGCTCGTATCGTGGCGGGCATGGCACTATCGACGCCGGACGGCGGCAGCATCCGTGACGACGTGAACGGCGCGAACACACCCGGCGCCCCCGACCCGCTCCGCGAGGCGGCCGACGTCATGCGCACCGTGCGCGACCGCTGCGTGTGGACGCAGCAGATCGACCATCGTGCGCTCGTCCCGTACCTCGTGGAGGAGAGCGCCGAGCTCATCGACGCCGTCGAGGACGGCTCGCGCGCAGAGCTCCGCGAAGAGCTCGGCGACCTGCTGTGGCAGGTGCTGTTCCACTCCGAGATCGCGTCGCGCGACGAGGACGACCCGTTCGACATCGACGACGTCGCCCGCGGGCTCACCGACAAGATGGTGCGGCGGCATCCGCATGTCTTCGGCGACGCGGTCGCGACGACCCCGGAGGAGGTGCTCATCCACTGGAACGCCGCGAAGGCGGCCGAGAAGCACCAGCGCCGCTCGGTTCTCGACGGCGTGAGCGAGCGGATGCCGAGCCTCGCGCTCGCCCAGAAGCTCCTGTCGAAGGCATCCCAGGTCGGGGTTCCCGCCGCCCCTGCACCCGCGCCCGCGCCCGCGCCTGCGTCCGGCCCAGAATCCGCGAGGGTGCAGCGGGTGGACGAGAGTGCGGGTGGTTCCCTACCTCTCGGCGACCGGCTGCACTCTCGCGGGACTGACGCCGACGGGCCGGCGACCGAGGCCGAGCTCGGAGACGCCCTCCTCGGACTCGTGGCCATGGCCCGAGCCAACGGGTGGGACGCGGAGCGCGCGGTCCGCGAGCGCCTGCGCGGCCTCGAGCGCGAGATCCGCGCCGCAGAGGGTGCCTCGGAGCCGGAGGATCGGGCGGCGGGAACCGCCGAAGACGAGGAGCCCGGGCCCGACCTGGAAAGATAGGGGCGTGGCATCCGTCAATCCGCCGCGCGGCATGCGCGACTTCCTCCCCGCTGAAAAGGCCCGTCGCGAGAGCGTGCTCGCCGTCATCCGAGAGCGCTACCGCGCGCACGGGTTCGACGAGATCGAGACGCCGGTCATGGAGGAGTACTCGCGGCTGCACGCGGGCATCGGCGGCGACAACGAGAAGCTCGCCTACAACGTGCTCAAGCGCGGCCTCGACGCCGGCGCCATCCGCGGCGCGGCCGACGACCCGGCGGGCCTCACCGACCTCGGCCTCCGGTACGACCTCACCGTGCCGCTCGCCCGGTTCTACGCGACCAACCGCGGCCAGCTGCCGTCGGTGTTCCGCGCGATCCAGATCGCGCCGGTCTGGCGCGCCGAGCGCCCGCAGAAGGGCCGCTACCGCCAGTTCGTGCAGTGCGACATCGACATCATCGGCGATGCCTCCGCGCGCGCCGAGGCCGAGCTCGCGGTCGCGACGCTCGACACGCTCGACGCGCTGGGACTCGAGGGCGGCAGCATCCGCATCAACGACCGGCGGGTTCTCGACTGGATGCTCGACAGCTTCGGCTTCACGTCCGATGAGCGCCCGGGCGTCCTCATCACCATCGACAAGCTCGACAAGCTCGGCCCGGACGGCATCGTCGCCGAGCTGCGCGAGCGCGGCGCGACCGCGGCCGCGGTCGACGCGTTCGCGGCGTTCCTCCGCCGCCCGATGACCCTCGAGTACAACCCGTACGGCGAGCGGCAGATTCGCAAGGCGCTCCCCGAGGGCGCCCCCGACGAGATCGTCGCGCACCTCGCCGGTATCGGCGCAGCGGTGGCGGCGGCCCGCGCCTCGGGCATCGAGGGCGACATCCCGCTCGTGTTCGACCCGTTCCTCGTGCGCGGCATGGGCTACTACACCGGCACCATCTTCGAGCTCGCGCACCCCTCGGTCGACTACTCCCTGGGCGGCGGCGGACGCTACGACGGCATGATCGGCCGCTTCCTGGGTCAGGACGTGCCCGCTGTCGGGTTCTCGATCGGCTTCGAGCGCATCGTCGACCTGGTACCGGAGCGGACGGATGCTGCGGCCCCGGCCGTCGTCCTCGTCCACGACCGCGACGTGTCCGAGGGTGAGCTCCTCGCGCTCAAGGCCGTGCTCGTCGGTCAAGGCTCGCGCGTGCGCCTGGAGCAGCGGACCAAGAACCTCAAGGCGCTCCTCGAGCGCGCAGCATCCGACGGCTACACGGCCTTCGCGACCGTCGCCCCCGGCACGACCGCGGAGGCTCTCGAGGTCAAGTCCCTCGCCTGAGCCGAGCCCCTCCGGCCCGCTGTTCTCCCGAGACTCCACCGGGGCGCCGAGACTGCATGCTGCGACGGAAGTCTCGGCACTCCAGTGGAGTCTCGCGTCGAGGTGGCGGGCAGGGAGGGGCGCGAGGCGGGTCAGCGGCGGGCGGCACGGTGGAGGCGCAGCGCGCGGTGAAGGACACCGACGGCCACAACGATGACGCCGGCCACGACCGACTGCCAGGGCAGCGTGACCGCGAGGATGAGGCATCCGATCCCGCCGACGACCTGCAGCGCGACCGGGTACCGCCGCGCGTCGCCGCGCTGGCGGAAGGCGGCGACGTTCGCGACGAAGTAGTACAGCAGCACGCCGAACGAGGAGAAGCCGATGGCGCCGCGGAGGTCGACGAGGGCCACGAGCAGCACGACGATCGCGGCCGCTGCAAGCTCGGCGCGGTGGGGGACGTGCCAGCGCGGGTGCACGGCGTCGATGAAGCGCGGAAGGTCGCTCTCGCGCGACATCGCGAAGGCGGTGCGGCTCACCCCGGCGATGAGGGCGAGCAGGGCGCCGAGCGACGCGGCGGCGGCGCCGATGCGCACGACCACGTCGATCCACCCCCAGCCCGAGCGCGCCGCGGCGTCCGCGACGGGCTCCGTCGACGAGGCCACCGCGTCGGGGCCGAGCGCGCTCAGCACCGCGACCCCCACCACGGCGTACACCACGAGCGCGATGGCGAACGCGATCACGATCGCCCGCGGGATCACGCGGCGGGGCTCGCGGACCTCCTCGCCCATCGTGGCGATGCGCGCGTACCCGGCGAACGCGAAGAACAGCAGGCCCGCGGACTGCAGGATGCCGTAGGCGCCGCCCGCCCACACGGTCTCGGCCGTGAACCAGTCCGGCGACGCCCCCGCAGAGAAGGCGGCCGTGATGGCCGCGGCGAGAGCGCCGAGCGAGATCACCACGATCACGCGCGCGGCGCCGGCGGTCCGGGTGACGCCGAACCAGTTGACGGCGGTCAGGGCCACGACCGCCGCTATGGCGACGGGTCGCTCCCATCCTGCGGGCGCGGCGTAGGCGGCGAACGTGAGCGCCATCGCCGCGCAGCTGGCGATCTTGCCGACGACGAAGCCCCAGCCCGCGACGAACCCCCACCACGGGCCGAGCTCCGCTCGCCCGTACGCGTACGTTCCGCCCGACGTCGGGTGCGCCGCGGCCAGCTGCGCCGACGAGGTCGCATTGCCGAAGGCCACGACCGCGGCGATCGCGAGGCCTACGAGCAGGCCCGTGCCCGCAGCATCCGCCGCCGGCGCCCACACCGCGAAGACTCCGGCGCCGACCATCGAGCCGAGACCGATGAAGACGGCGTCGCCGAGCCCGAGGCGGCGCTGCAGCGAAGGGGAAGCCACGGGCGAACTCTAGCCCGCGGGGGAGAACGGGTGGTTCGGGGTTCCCGCCCGACACCCGCACCCGCCAGGATGGGGCGATGACGCTGCAGATCCACACCGTGCTCGCGCCGTTCGGCCCGGCCACCGCCATCGAGCTCACCGACGAGCAGGTCGCCGACCTCGGCGGAGGCAAGCGCGCCGCCGTCGTCGTCGCGGTCGGAGGCAGGACCGCCCGCGTGCGGCTCGCGGTGATGGACGGCCGCAACGTGATCGGCCTCTCGAAAGCCGTGCGCGCCCAGCTCGGCGTCGAGATCGGCGACGAGATCGACGCCATGATCGACCTCGACACCGCGGAGCGCGTCGTCGAGGTGCCGGACGACCTCGTCGCGGCGCTCGACGCCGCGGGTGCGCGCGCCGCGTTCGACGCCCTGACGTTCAGCCGCCGCAAGGAGCTCGCCCGCGGCGTCACGGAGGCCAAGCGACCCGAGACCCGCGAGCGCCGCGTGGCCGCCGCGGTGGACGAGGCGTCCGGCGCGTTCTGACGCAGCGGCGCCCGCCGATTCTGGCGACTCGCCACGGTCGGCGCGCATCGTCGACCAGTTCTGGCGACTCGCCCGGGCCCCGGTGCGTGTGCGAAGCCACCCTTACGGCGAGTCGCCAAGAAGCACAGTTCTGCCGGGCGACTGCGGCGAGCCGCCAAAATCGCCCCGGCGAGCCATGCGGGCAGCCCGCACCCGGCGCGTCACCGGGGTGACGGCATCCGTTCACCCGCGTGCGGTGGCATGGGCGGCATGTCGTCCTCTCGTGACGTGGTGCCGCGCTCGGTCGTCGTCGGCGCGGCCGGCGTCGTTCTGGGCGCGGGGCTCGTGCTCCTCGGCGGCGGGGCGGTGCTGAAGCGCCAGGCGGCGGTCGCGCGACGCCGGATCGGCAAACCGCTCGGCGAGGAGGCGCTCGACGCCGACCGGGTGTGGGCGCGGCGCTTCGACGGGCCGCCGCTCGAGTTCGTCGTGCTGGGTGACTCCATCGCCGCGGGGCTCGGCGCGGAGCGGCGGAAGGACACCCTCGGCGCCCGCCTCGCGAAGGGACTGGCGCGTGCCGAGCGCCGGCCGGTGCGCCTGCGCACGGCGGCCATCGTCGGGTCCGAGTCGTCGGTGCTCGCCGCCCAGGTCGACGCGCTGCCCGCCGGCTACCGCCCCGACGCCGCCGTCATCGTCGTGGGCGGCAACGACATCACGCATCGCGTGCCGGTGTCCGCGTCGGTCGCCCACCTCGAGGAGGCGATCGTGCGACTGCGCGCGCGTGGCGCCGTGGTCGTGGTGGGGACCTGTCCCGACCTCGGGGCGCTGCGGCCGGTGCCGCAGCCGCTGCGCGCGCTCGGCTCGCGCCTGTCGCGACAGCTCGCCGACGCCCAGGCCGTCGCCGCCGGTCGCACCGGTGCGCGCGCCGTGTCGCTCGGCCGAGCCGTCGGCCCGTTCTTCGTGACCCAGCCGGACGAGATGTTCAGCCTCGACCGGTTCCACCCCAGCGCGCTCGGCTATCGCCGCACCGCCGAGGCGCTGCTGCCCGCGCTCGTCGGCGAGCTCGCCGCCGCGCGGGACGACGCGGTCAGCCCGCGCTGACCGACGCGGCCCATTCCGCGACGCGGTCCGCGCTCTCCTCCTCGGACAGATCCTCGACGCGCGTCATGATCGACCACCGCACGCCGAACGGGTCGCGCACGCTCGCGTAGCGGTCGCCCGAGACGAAGGTCGAGGGCTCCTCGCGCACGGTCGCCCCGGCGGCGACGGCACGTGCCGTCGCCGCGTCGGCGTCGGGCACGTAGATGCCGATCGAGTAGCAGTCGTCGTCGCCCTCCGGCGCGGGCACGAGTCCGTAGGCGGGGGACGGCTCGCCGATCTGCAGGATTCCGAGCCCGAAGTCGAGCCCGGCGTGCACGACGAGTCCGTCGAACTCGGTGACGTCGGTCACGCGGGCGCCGAACACGTCGCGGTAGAACTCGAGCGCCTCCTTCGCCCCGCGGATCGCGAGGAAGGGGGTGAGGCTGGTCGCGCCGTTCGGGCGGCCGTCGGTCGTGTGCGCACCGGTCACGCCGGTCGTGTGCTGAGTGGTCATGCTCCCATGCTCGCGGCGGACGGATGCTGCGGTCTTGAAGATTCGCGACACCCTCGGTTCCGCCTGTCCGACCCGCGCACTACCGTGACGGGGTGACCGATCCGACGCGCGGCGTGCTCTACCCGGAGCGCCTGCCGCGCTTCACACGGCTCGCGGCGGAGGGCGCAGCATCCGATCTCGTCGAGTGGTTCTGGATCCCGGAATGGGACCTTCCCGACGGCGTCGTCTCGCGACAGCCGATCCTCGGCTATCCGGCGGCGAACCTCGCGATCGAGCCGGACGGCGTCACGCTGTGGGGCGCCACGACGCGGGCGTCCGAGCGCGAGCTGCGGGGGAGCGGCTGGGCGGTGGGCGCCCTGCTGAGGCCTGCCGCGTACGCCCGCCTGCACGACGCGCCGAGCGACCTCGTCGACGCGCACATCGTGCTCGACGAGCCGGAGCTGCAGCACGCGGTGTCGGCGGCGATGCCGGACCTCGATGCCGCCCGCGTCACGGCATCCGCGTGGCTCGTGGAGCGGATCGGAGCGCCCACGTCGGACGGGCGTCTCGCGAACGCGATGGCGGACCTGCTGATGAACGACAGCGGGATCCTCCGGCTCGACGACGCGGCCGAGCGCCTGCGGGTGTCGGTGCGGACGCTGCAGCGGCTCGCGCACCGCACGGTGGGTCTGCCGCCCGCCGCGATGATCCGGCGTCGGCGACTGCAGGAGGCGGCGCAGCGCGTGCGCGAGGATCCGGATGTCCCGCTCGCCGATGTCGCCGCCGAGCTCGGGTACGCCGACCAGGCGCACCTCGCGAACGACTTCCGCACGGTGCTCGGCTTCACCGCGACGGACTACCGGGCCGCCCGGTGATGTCCGACGGCGCTATGCGCCGCCCGCCGAGGCCGCGGTCACCCGCTTCTTCTCGCGCACGTACACTTCGCGGCGTACGCGGGCGACGACCTCGCCCGCGGCATCCGTGATGTCGGTCTCGAACCACTCGAGCACCTTCGCCCCGCCACGCGCGCGCTCGCGGAGCTCGTCGGCCTTCGCGCGCGGCACCGCGAAGTGCGCCGTGAGCACGCCGCGGCCGGGCTTGCGGAATTCGATCTCGCCGCGCGTGTCCCACACGACGTAGTCGCGGCCGAGCTGGTGCATCACGAGCATGAAGTAGTACGGGTCGGTCATCGCCGACATCGAGCCGCCGAAGGCCGTCTTGACGTAGTTGCGGGTGAAGACGTTGACGTGCAGCTCGACGGTGGCGCTGGTCCAGTCGTCGGCGAACCTCCGCACGCGGATGCCGCTGAACAGGTTGGGGATCCACAGGCTCATGCCGACGGCGAGGCGTCGAGGGGTCATGCGCATGCGCCCCAGCTTGGTGGACATCGTCGGCGCCCGCGTATTCGCTTGGGGGATTCCGACAACTGGCTACCTTACTTGTTCTAGTGGTACTAGAATTAAAGGGTGCTAGTCCGAATCAATCCCGAGAGCGATGCCCCGCTGTTCGCGCAGATCGCCGCATCCGTGAGAGCGGATGCCGCGGCCGGCCGTGTGAGGCCGGGCGACCGGCTTCCGGCAGCCCGCGACATCGCCGCGGCGCTCGGCGTCAACGTGCACACCGTGCTGCACGCGTACCAGGACCTCCGCGACGAGGGGCTCGTCGAACTTCGGAGGGGCCGCGGGGCGGTCGTCACCGAGCAGGCATCGACGCTCGAGAGCCTTCATCACGACATCCACGACCTCGTCGCGCGGGCGCGCGCGGCGGGACTTGCATCCGACGCACTCGCCGCCCTTGTGAAGGAGATCGCCGCTCATGACGACCGCACGACCCGCTGACCCGACCACCCTCTCCCGGCTCGCGCTCCGCCGCTTCGTGCTGGTCGCCGTGTGGCTGCCGATCGTGCTCGTCGCCGTCGGCGTCGCCGTTCAGCTGGTGCTGCTGCCGCAAGTGCCGGCGACGATCGCCGTGCACTGGAACGCGGCGGGTGAGGCGGACGGCTTCGCGCCCGCCTGGACCCAGCCCCTCGCGACCATCGCCTTCGGGCTCGGTCTCCCGCTCCTCATCGCCCTCACGTCGCTTCCGGGCCTGCGCCGGGGCGACCGCGGCATGACGTATCGCCTGATGGGAGCGACGGCTGCGGCGCTGTCGGCACTGGTCACGGTCGCGCTCACCTGGACCTTCGTCATGCAGGCGGGGCTCGACAGCTCGGCGGACGCGCCCACGGTGTGGGCTGCGCTCGCCGCCTCGTTCCTCGCGGCCGCAGCGGTCGGCGTGGCGGCGTGGTTCCTCCAGCCGCGCGAGGCGGGGACGGATGCTGCGGCCACGCCCGCGATGCCTCTCGCGCTCGCTGCGAACGAACGTGTGCTCTGGATGCGCGCCGTCGGGATGAGCCGTGGTGCCGCGATCCTGATCGTCGCCGCGGTCATCCTCGTCGCCGCTTCCGCCGTCGTCGCCTGGGTGACCGGCGCCGACCCGGTGCTGGCCTGGCTGCTGACCGGTGTCGCGCTGCTGCTCCTCGTGTTCGCGGAGACGACGCTCGCGTTCCACGTCCGCGTGGATGACACCGGACTCCACGTGGACTCGCTGCTCGGCTTCCCGAGGTTCCACGTGCCCCTCGCGGAGGTGACCTCGGCGGCGCGCGTGGATGTGAACCCCGTGGGAGAGTTCGGCGGCTGGGGTCTGCGCCTGAGCACCGGACGCCGGTTCGGAGTGGTGCTGCGCACCGGCGAGGCGATCGAGGTGCTGCGCCGGAGCGGCAAGCGCTTCGTGGTGACGGTCGACGATGCCGGGACCGGCGCCGCGCTCCTCGAGGCGCTCGTCGAGCGGGCGGCCACCAGGTCTTGACGTCCGACGGGTGTGCGGATTGGCTGAGCGCATGGCCGATCCCACACCCGACACCTGGCGTCGCGTCGACGCGTACCTCACGGAGCTGCTCGTCGGACACGATCCCGGCCTCGAGCAGGCGGTCGCCGAGCAGAACGAGGCCGGACTCCCCGCCATCGAGGTCGCACCCGTCAACGGCAAGCTGCTGCACCTGATGGCCCGTATCTCCGGCGCGCGCCGCGTGCTCGAGATCGGCACGCTCGGGGCGTACTCGACGATCTGGCTGGCGCGCGGGATCCCCGGCGACGGGCGTGTCGTGACGATCGAGGCCGAGCCCGTCAATGCCGAACTCGCGCGCGCGAACCTCGAGCGCGCCGGCGTCGGCGACAAGGTCGAGATCCGGCTGGGGCGCGGCGCCGACGTGCTGCCCACCCTCGAGGGCGGCGAGCCGTTCGACCTCGTCTTCATCGACGCCGACAAGGAGTCGAACACGATCTACCTCGACTGGGCCGCGCGGCTCGGTCGCCCCGGCACCGTGGTGATGGTCGACAACACCGTCCGCGGCGGCGAGGTGGCCAACCCGGCGACCGAGAATCCCCAGATCATCGGCGTCCAGCGCGGCCTCGAGATGCTCGGCCGCGACCCGCGCTTCGACGCGACCGCGATCCAGACGCTCGACGCCAAGGGCTACGACGGCATCGCGATCGCACTCGTCGTATGACGGATGCCTCTGGCCGCGGCATCCGTCATCACTAGACTCGTGGGCGGACCGACGACGCTCCGACGAACCACCCTCCACCAAGCAAGGAGACCCCCTGTGGCACAGATCGAGGCTGTAGGCGCCCGTGAGATCCTCGACTCGCGCGGAAACCCGACCGTCGAGGTGGAGGTGCTGCTCGACGACGGGATCGTCCAGCGCGCGGCCGTCCCCTCCGGCGCGTCGACCGGCGCGTTCGAGGCGTACGAGCTGCGCGACGGCGACAAGAGCCGCTACGGCGGCAAGGGCGTGCTGAAGGCGGTCGCGGCCGTCATCGACGAGCTCGGCCCCGCGATCGAGGGCGTCGAGGCGAGCGAGCAGCGTCTCGTCGACGAGATCCTCATCGCGACGGACGGCACCGAGAACAAGTCGCGCACCGGTGCGAACGCGATCCTCGGCGTCTCCCTCGCCGTCGCCAAGGCCGCCGCCGATTCGGCCGACCTGCCGCTGTTCCGCTACCTCGGCGGCCCCAACGCGCACGTCCTGCCCGTGCCGCTGTTCAACGTCATCAACGGCGGCGAGCACGCCGACAACGGCATCGACTTCCAGGAGTTCTTCCTCGCCCCGATCGGCGCCGACACGTACGCCGAGTCGCTGCGCTGGGGCACCGAGGTCTACCACGTCCTCAAGGGTGAGCTGAAGGCCGCCGGCTTCGCGACCGGGCTCGGCGACGAGGGCGGCTTCGCGCCCGACCTCCCCAGCAACCGCGAGGGTCTCGACTTCCTGATCCAGGCGATCGAGAAGGCCGGCTTCACCCCCGGCACGGACATCGCCGTCGGCCTCGACGTCGCCGCGACCGAGTTCTTCAAGGACGGCGTCTACACCGTCGAGGGCAAGCCCTGGTCGGCCGAGCAGCTCACCGACTACTTCGCGGATCTCGTCGACAACTACCCGATCGTCACGATCGAGGACGCGCTCGCCGAGGACGACTGGGACGCGTGGAAGGCTCTCACCGACAAGATCGGCAAGAAGGTGCAGCTGGTCGGCGACGACCTCTTCGTCACCAACCCGGAGCGCCTGCAGCGCGGCATCGACCTCGGTGTCGGCAACGCCCTGCTGGTCAAGGTGAACCAGATCGGCACGCTGTCGGAGACGCTCGACGCCATCGCGCTGGCGACGCAGAACGGCTACCGCTCGATGCTGTCGCACCGCTCGGGCGAGACCGAGGACACCACGATCGCCGACCTCGCGGTCGCGGTGAACGCAGGTCAGATCAAGACCGGCGCGCCCGCCCGCAGCGAGCGCGTCGCGAAATACAATCAGCTTCTGCGCATCGAAGAGGAGCTCGGCGAGGCCGCGGTGTTCGCGGGCCGCGGAGCCTTCCCGCGCTTCAAGGGCTGATGCGCTGACAGCGTGATCTCGACGGAAGGGGGAGCCGTGGCCAAGAAGACGGCTCCCCCTTCGCGTACCCCCGGTCCTTCTCGGACCACGGGTGCCACCGCGCCGCGGCGCCGGCCGGTGAGCGCACGGCGCCCTGTCGACGTCCGGGAGTGGCTCGGCGGCATCCGCCTGTCGGGCTTCATGGTGATCATGATGGGCCTGGTCGTGCTGGCGGCCTTCGTGCTCGTGCCGACGATCGGCACGTACGTCGACCAGCGGCAGCAGATCGCGGCGCTGGAGTCCGCGGTGCAGGTCAGCCGCGACGACGTCGCCGAGCTGGAGTCGCAGCGCGAGCGCTGGCAGGACCCCGCGTACATCACCACGCAGGCGCGCGAACGGCTGTACTACGTCAAGCCCGGCGAGGTCGTGTACCTCGTCGACGACGACCTCCCGCCCGAGCTCGCGCCGCAGGAGCAGGACCCGGTGAGCGACGAGCTGCAGGCCGCCGACGCGGACTGGATGTCGAAGCTCGTACGCTCCGTCACCGAAGCCGGGCTCGCCCAGACCGTGGCGCCCGTGACCGTGGGCGTGCCCGATTCCGAACCCACGACCGCGCCGACCCCGTGACCCGCCGCCGCGGGAGGAGGGGCGCCGCGTGCGGACGCGTCGCGGCCCAGGACCATCCCAGGTGGCGCCGGTACCCTGGGCCCGACCAAGGAGCAGCTCTGTGACGACCCCGCCGTACCCCCCTGTCAGCGACGCCGACCTCGCCGTGCTCCGCGAACAGCTCGGTCGTCCGGCGCGCGGCGTCGTCGGCATCGCCGCGCGCTGCGTGTGCGGCAACCCCACCGTCGTCGCGACATCGCCGCGTCTTCCCGACGGCACCCCGTTCCCCACGTTCTACTACCTCACGCATCCCGCCGCGACCGCCGCGATGTCGGTGCTCGAAGCCGACCACGTGATGCGCGAGCTCCAGGGCGAGCTGGCCTCCGACGAAGAGGTCGCCGCCGCCTACCGACACGCGCACGAGGCGTACCTGCGCGACCGTGCCGAGTTCGGCGACGTCGAAGAGATCGCCGGCATCTCCGCGGGCGGCATGCCGACCCGCGTGAAGTGCCTGCACGCCTTGGCCGGGCACGCGCTCGCGGCCGGCCCCGGTGTCAACCCGATCGGCGACCGCGCGCTGGCGATGTCGTCGTGGTCGCCCGAGCGCTGCGTCTGCGCGCAGCCGGGATCGGGCGGATGATCCGGCGGTTCCTCGCCGTCGTCGCCGCGACGGCCGTCGCGACGACCCTCGTCGTGGCGGCTCCCGCCGCGGCCCAGGCCGCGCCCGCCGGCGAAGACCCGGTGCGCGCCGCCGAGTACTGGCTGACCGATTACGGCATCGAGAAGGCGTGGGAGACCACGCGCGGCGCCGGCGTGAAGATCGCGGTCATCGACACCGGGATCGGACGCGGACCCGTCGAGTTCGACGGTGCGGTCGCCGCCGGCACGGATGTCTCGGGCGCCGGTTCGCCCGACGGCCGCACGCCCGTGGGCGCCGTCGACAAGGACCACGGCAGCTGGGTGGCCTCGCTCGCCGCCGGCCGAGGCACCGGCCCGGACGCGGGCATGATCGGCGTGGCGCCCGAGGCGCAGCTGCTGTCGGTCTCGGTCGCATTCGGCTCGTCGGCCCCGCGCCCCTTCTCCGATCAGATCGCCGACGCCATCCGGTGGTCGGTCGACAACGGCGCCGATGTCATCAACATGTCGCTGACGACGAACGTGCCGGACTGGCCCGAGAGCTGGGACGACGCCTTCCTCTACGCGTTCGAGCACGATGTCGTGATCGTCGTGGCCGCCGGGAACCGGGGCAGCGGGACGACGCGCGTCGGCGCTCCCGCGACGATCCCGGGTGTGCTGACGGTCGGCGGCGTCGATCGGTCCGGCAGGGCCAGCGTCGACGCGTCGACGCAGGGCATCACGATCGGCGTCACCGCCCCCAGCGAAGAGCTCGTCGGGGTCTCCGCCGATTCGACGCTCGTCTCGTGGGACGGCACGAGCGGTGCTGCGCCCATCGTCGCCGGCGTCGCGGCGCTCGTGCGGGCGGCGCACCCCGACCTCGATGCGGACAACGTCATCAACCGGATCATCAAGACCGCCCACCCTGCGGCGGGGGCGACGGACCTGCCGGACGTGCTGTACGGCTACGGATTGGTGGATGCTGCCGCCGCCGTCGCCGCGAGCGTCCCGGTCGTGAGCGCCAACCCGATGGGCAGTCTCGACGACTGGGTGCGCCTGTACCGGCGGGCGCCCGTGGCGCCGCTCCCGGAGGAGCCGGCGGCGCCCGCGGAGGTTCCGCCACTGCCGGAAGCGGACCCGGCGACGGGGGTCGCCACACCGCTCCTGCCGGATCGGGACACCGTCATCTACGGCACACTCCCGCTCCTGCTGGTCACCGCGACGGCTATACTGGTGGCGCTCGGCGTCACCGCTGCTGTCCGACGCATCCGATTGGCGTCCCGCGCGCCGAGCCGCTGACACAGGAGGAGTACTCCAAACCGTGACCAACACCGTGCCCAAGATCCTCATCGTCGGTGGCGGATACGCAGGCTTCTACACGGCCTGGAAGCTCGAGAAGCATCTTCGCAAGGGCGAGGCGGATGTGACGATCGTCGACCCGCTGCCCTACATGACGTACCAGCCGTTCCTCCCCGAGGTGGCCGCCGGTTCCATCGAGGCCCGCCACTCCGTCGTGGCGCTGCGCCGTCACCTCAAGAAGACGAACGTCGTCGCCGCGAAGGTGACCGGGATCAACCACGCTCAGAAGGTCGCGACGATCACCCCGATCGCGGGAGAGCCGTACGAGTTCGCCTACGACCAGATCGTGGTGACCGCAGGAGCCGTCTCGCGCACCTTCCCCATCCCCGGTATCGCCGACAACGCGATCGGCCTGAAGACGATCGAAGAGGCGGTCGCGATCCGCGACAAGCTGATGTCGAACTTCGACAAGGCCTCGACGCTGCCCGCCGGCCCCGAGCGTGACCGCCTGCTCACCGTCGTGGTCGTCGGCGGCGGCTTCGCCGGCATCGAGGTCTTCGCCGAGCTCCGCTCGCTCGCCTCCTCGCTGGTCAAGAGCTACCCGCAGCTCACCTTCGACGACACGCACTTCCACCTCATCGAGGCGATGGGCCGCATCATGCCCGAGGTGTCGCTGAAGACGAGCGAGTGGGTGCTCAAGAACCTCGCGAAGCGCGGTGCCTTCGTGCACCTCGACACGCAGGTCACCGGCGCCGTCGGCGGCAACATCGAGCTGTCGACCGGTGAGACCATCCCCAGCGACCTCATCATCTGGACCGCCGGCGTCATGGCGAACCCGACGGTGGTGCGCGGTGGCGACCTGCCTGTGGAGGAGCGCGGCCGCATCCGCACCCGCGCCGACCTGCGCGTCGGCACCGAGGACGAGGTCGTCGAGGGCGCCTGGGCGGCCGGCGACGTCTCGGCCGTGCCCGACCTCACCGGCGGCGGCGTGGGCGGCTACTGTGTCCCCAACGCCCAGCACGCGGTGCGTCAGGCGAAGCTCCTCGCGAAGAACCTCGTGGCGGTGCTCCGCGGCGAGGTGCCCCGAGAGTACATCCACAAGAACCTGGGTGCCGTGGCGGGCCTGGGCCTCTGGGTCGGCGTCTTCCAGTCCGGCAACATCGCCCTCAAGGGCTGGATCGCCTGGCTCGCACACCGCGGCTACCACGGCCTGGCGATGCCGTCGTGGGAGCGCAAGTGGCGCGTGCTGTGGGGCTGGTGGAACAACTTCTGGCTCGGTCGCGACATGGTGAACCTGTCGACCGTCCAGAACCCCCGCTACGTCTTCGAAGAGTTCGCCGCGCGCCCCCGCCCGCCGCAGCCGGTCGAGGCGCGCGCCGCGAAGCCGGCGGCGGCGGCGGCACCGGCCAAGAAGGCGCCGGCGCGCAAGGCCCCGGCCAAGGCCGCGGCCGACGCCGACAAGGTCGCCGCCAACTGATAGCGACCGAGATGCCGCAGGCTCGTCTGAGAAGATGAGCCTGCGGCATTCGCGTTCTCCGGAGCGCGGCGCGCCCCCGTAGCCCAATGGCAGAGGCAGGCGACTTAAAATCGCTTCAGTCTGGGTTCGAGTCCCAGCGGGGGTACTCCGACCACCTCTCGCGATCGCCGAGAAGAGGCGCTAGCCTGGGAAAAACCCGGTGAGGGGTGCAGGCATGAGCGAGAACAGCGCAGACCGTCGGGGCGAGGCGCACCCGCCTCCGCCGCGCAGCGGCTGGTGGTGGAAGATCACGGCTCTCCTCTTCGGTGCGCCGCCGATCGCGGTGTACGGCGCCGAGGAGGAGGTCGAGCAGGAGCGGGCCGCGAGGCGCAAGGACTGATTGCAGGTCCACGCCGGCCCGAGCGGGTGCGAACGGCCCTCCACAGCCGGTCATCGAGGGCGCGCACGGCGCCTTAGGCTGGGGCGATGCGCACGCACCCGAAGCGAGCCGTATGAGTCTCGATCTGCTGTCCACGCCCACGGCGACGAAGCCCTGGGACCGCCCCGCGTCCTACTGGGGCGCCATGAGCCATGCCATCGCGGATGTCAGCGGGCCGGCCGCCGCCATCAACGTCGAGGCGCTGCGCTACAACGCCCTCGACCTCGTCGTCCGTGCCGGAGGCGTGCCCATTCGGGTCGCGAGCAAGTCGGTCCGCGTGCGCGAGGTGCTCGACGCCGTGCTGGCGCTGCCCGGGTACCGGGGAATCCTCGCCTTCACTCTGCCCGAGGCGCTCTGGCTGTCCGGAACCACGGATGACATCGTCCTCGGCTATCCGACGGTCGACCGTGCGGCGATCGCGGCACTGGCCGCCGACGCGACCGCGGCGTCGCGCATCACGCTGATGCTCGACGACGTCGCGCAGCTCGATCTCGTCGACGCGGTGGCCGCACCCGGCACGCGGCCCGAGATCCGCGTCGCCATCGATGCCGACGCCTCCTGGCGGGCGCCGGGGCTCGGTCACATCGGCGTGCTCCGCTCCCCGGTGCACGAGGCCGCCGAGGTCGCCGCGCTCGCCCGCTCGATCGCCGCACGCCCCGGTTTCCGCCTCGTGGGCCTCATGATGTACGAGGCGCAGATCGCAGGACAGGGCGACGCCACCGGCTCCGGCGATGCCGCCGTCCGGTGGATGCAGCGCCGCTCGGCCGCAGAGCTCATCGATCGCCGCGCTGCCATCGTGGCCGGCCTTCGCGACATCGCCCCCCTCGAGTTCGTCAACGGCGGCGGGACGGGATCGCTGGAGCTCACGGCATCCGACCAGTCCGTCACCGAGGTCACCGCCGGAAGCGGTCTGCTCGCCGGGCATCTCTTCGACGGCTACCGCATGTTCGACCCGGCGCCGGCCGCCGCGTTCGCGCTCGAGGTCGTGCGCAAGCCGGCCGCCGACGTCGCGACCGTGCTCGGCGGCGGGTGGATCGCCTCCGGTCCCGCGCTCGAGTCCCGTCAGCCTCGCGCGGTCTCGCCGGCGGGACTCCGCATGGCACCCCGCGAGGGAGCCGGCGAGGTGCAGACGCCGCTGCGGGGCGATGCGGCCCGCGACCTGCGGGTGGGCGACCGCGTGTGGTTCCGCCACTCCAAGAGCGGCGAACTCGCCGAGCGCGTCGATCGATATCACCTCGTCGACGGCGACGCCCGCGTGGGGGAGGTGGCGACCTACCGCGGCGAAGCACAGGCATTCCTGTGACGCGGCCGGGTGGCGTCTGGCGCAACTGGGGGCGCACGGAGTCGGTGCGCCCGCAGCGGGTGGAGTTCCCGCGGACCGTCGCTGCGGTGCAGCGCGCGGTCGTCGCGGCGGCCGCGCAGCACATGCCGATCAAGGCGGTCGGCGCGGGCCACAGCTTCACCGGGATCGCGGTGGCGCCGGGCGCTCTGCTCGAGCTCCGCGACCTGTCCGGGCTCGTCGCGGTCGACGTCGAACGTGCCAGGGTGACCCTTCTCGCGGGCACGCGTCTGCACGAGATCCCGGCGCTCCTCGCGCCGTTCGGCCTCGCGATGGAGAACCTCGGCGACATCGACCGCCAGTCCATCGCGGGCGCGATCTCGACCGGCACGCACGGTACGGGGGAGCGCTTCACGGGCATCGCCGGCCAGGTCGTCGGAGCGACCCTGGTGACGGCTTCCGGTGACCTGTTCACGGTCAGCGAGGAGGAGAATCCCGAGCTGGTCCCCGCGGTCGCGCTCGGGCTCGGCGCGCTCGGCATCCTGGTCGAGGTCACGCTGCAGTGCGTGCCGGCGTTCGTGCTGCACGCGGTCGAGCAGTCGGAGGACCTGGAACGGGTCCTGGGTGCTCTCGACGAGCGCGCCGCGGCGGCCGACCACTTCGAGTTCTACTGGTTCCCGCACACGGACCGCGCGATGACGAAGACCAACACGCGGCTCCCCGAGGCGGCGCCGCGGCATCCGCTCCCCATCGTCGGCAAGTGGATCGACGACACGCTCGTCGGCACCGGTGCCCATCGGATCGCCTGCGCGGCCGGCGCGATCATCCCGGCCCTCGTGCCGCCCATCAACCGCCTGTCGGCGAAGATCTGGGGCAACCGGGAGTTCACGGATGCCTCGGCCCGCGTCTTCGCGACGAGCCGGTCCGTGCGATTCCGTGAGATGGAGTACGCGGTCCCGGTCGAGAACCTGCGGCCCGCGTTCGAGGCCATGCGCGCTGTCATCGACGATCGCGGCTGGAGGATCGGGTTTCCCATCGAGGTGCGCGTGGCGGCCGGCGACGACCGCTGGCTGTCGACGGCCCACGGACGCGACTCCGGGTACATCGCGGTGCACCGCTACTGGCGCGAGGACCCGACGGAGTACTTCGAGGCGGTCGAGGAGATCATGCTGAGCTTCGACGGGCGCCCGCACTGGGGCAAGATGCACTCCCTCGGCGCCGACGTGCTGCGGACCCGCTACCCGCGCTTCGACGACTTCGTCGCACTGCGCGACCGCCTCGACCCGGAGAGGCTCTTCCGCAACGCGTACCTCGATCGGGTGCTCGGTGGGTAACGGCTGAGAGTCGGGGAATACCCCACATGCGAGGGGGTTTCGCGTCGGTAGGATGAGGTCACTATCGAACGGAGCCTCGGCAATGGAATGGCTGATCCCAGTCCTCATCGTGGTGGCGCTCGTCGTCATCGTCGGCATCTATCTCTGGGCGACGTACAACTCGCTCGTCCAGCTGAATGTGCGGGTGGATGAGGCGTGGAGCGACATCACCGTGCAGCTCAAGCGTCGAGCCGATCTGCTGCCGAACCTCATCGAGGCCGTGAAGGGGTACGCTGCGCACGAGAAGGCCGTGTTCGAGAACGTCACGCGCGCCAGGGCCGAGACGCTGTCGGCATCGGGCCCCGCGGAGGCGGGCATCGCCGAAGGACACCTGCAGCAGGCGCTGAAGTCGCTGTTCGCCGTCGCCGAGGCCTACCCGCAGCTGCAGGCGAGCCAGAACTTCCTGCAGCTGCAGCAGTCGATCGTCGACACCGAAGACAAGATCCAGGCCTCTCGCCGGTTCTACAACGGCGGCGTGCGTGAGCTCAACACGAAGATCAAGGTGTTCCCGAACAACCTGTTCGCGCGCAATCTGGGCTTCCACGAGCGCGAGTTCTTCGAGGTGATCGACGGCGCCGCCATCTCCGAGCCGCCGCGCGTGCAATTCTGACCCGACTCCGACTCCGACGGCATCGTGTCGTCCGCCGGCGGTAGCGTCGGGGAATGGTCCATCGGCTGACGCGTGAGCAGGCGCGCCGCATCGCGGTGAGCGGGCAGCTGCTGCAGGCCGCGCGGCCGGCCGGCATCGTCGAGACGATCGATGCACTCACGGTGGTGAACATCGAGCCGACCGCGGCGATCGCTCCGAGCGCCGACCTCATCCTGTGGAGCCGGCTCGGCTGGCCCTACCAGCCCTCGGATCTCGTGCGCCTGTTCGAGGAGGACCGTGCGGTGTTCGAGTGGGGCGGCTTCTACCGCGCGATGACCGATCTCGCCCTTCTCATCCCCGAGATGCGACGTCGGCCGCAGTCGGCGCAGGCGCGGGACTGGCTGGCGGCCAACGACGTGTTCCGCCGCGAGGTGCTCGCCCGCCTCCGCGCCGAGGGGCCGCTGCGCGCCGCCGACATCCCCGACGCCGCCCAGGTGTCCTGGCGCTCGTCGGGCTGGACGAACAATCGCAACTCGATGCAGCTCCTCGAGATGCTCGTGCTCTGCGGTGACGTCGCGATCTCCTCGCGGGATGCGGCGGGCCGCCTGTTCGACATCGCCGAACGCGTCTACCCGGCCGACCTGCCCTCGCTGACGGAAGATGCCGCGGCGCGCGAGCGCGCCGCGCGCCGGCTGGCGTCGCTCGGGATCGCGCGGGCGAAGGGCGTCGCACAGGCCTTCGAGCCGATAGACGTCGGCGAGATCGGCGAGGAGGCGATCGTCGACGGCGTCGACGGCCTCTGGCGCGTCGATCCCGACGGCGTCGCCGCCCTCGACGGGTTCGCCGGACGCACGGCGCTGCTGTCGCCCTTCGACCGCCTGGTGTTCGATCGGCGGCGGCTCGAGGAGCTCTTCGGCTACGAGTACCTGCTCGAGATGTACAAGCCCGCCGCGAAGCGGCGATGGGGCTACTTCGCGCTGCCGATCCTCCACGGCGACCGCTTCATCGGCAAGCTCGACGCCAAGGCGGACCGCAAAGCCGGTGTGCTCCGCGTGCACGCCGTGCACGAGGACGAGCCGTTCACCGACCGGATCCGGGAGTCGGTGGATGCCGAGATCCAGGACCTCGCCCGCTGGCTCGGGCTCGACGTGGTCGGGCCGGGCGCCTGACCCCCGTGCCGGCGGGTCAGCTCGCGAGCTCCTGGGCCGCGAGATCGCGTGGATCGGCCCCGGGTTCGTCTGCCGCGAGCGGCACCGGCGCGGCGGGACCGGCCTCGTGGCGGGCCGCCTCGGGCATGACCCGCGCGAGGTCGTCGGTGGCATCCCCCCAGCGCGAGATCGAGATCGACTCGAGCCCCTGCCAGGCGGCGGCGAGCCGGAGCTCGTCCGCGAGGCGGGGCGCGGCATCCGCCGGTCTGCCGTGCTCCCACCACGCCGACTGGACGAGCAGCGTGGACGCTGCGCGGTCGGCCTTGAGATCGACGCGGCCGACGATGTCGTCGCCGATGAGCACGGGCAGCGAGTAGTAGCCGTAGCGCCGCCGCGGCGCCGGCGTGTAGATCTCGATGCGGTACTCGAAGTCGAAGAGCCGTTCGGCGCGGTCGCGGAACCACACGACCGGGTCGAAGGGCGTCAGGATGGCGGCGGCGTCGACCTTGCGGGGCACGACGGCGTCGTTCTGCAGCCACGCCTTCGCCGGGCGCCCCGCAGTGGTCCACCCCTCGACGGTGACCGGGTGCAGCTCGCCGGCGTCGACGAGGTCGTCGAGGGCGGTCGTCACGGCCTTGCGGTCGGCGATGCGCCAGTAGTCGGCGATGTCGGCGGCGGTCGCGACGCCGTAGGCGCGCGCCGCCCGTCGCACGAGTTCGCGCACCGCGTCGTCGCGGGGGACCGGAGCCTCGAGCACGTTGCGCGGAATCACGTGCTCCGCGAGGCCGTAGCGCCGCTCGAAGCCCCGCCGGCCCGCGATCGCCACCTCACCGAACATCCAGAGGTACTCGAGGGCCTGCTTGACGACGTCCCAGTCCCACCAGGGGCCTCGAGCGCTCTCCTTGGCGTCGTGCTCGATCTGCGCAGGGCGGAGCGGACCGCGGTCGGCGAGCTCCGCGCGCACCCAGTCGACGATGTCGCGGTTCGAGTCGAACCAGCCGCCGGGCTTGCTGCCGTACTTCGCGCGCAGCGCCTGCATGCGGAAGTCGAACAGTCCCCAGTCGTCGGCGGGGATGAACGCCGCGACGTGCGCCCAGTACTCCACGTACGGGGAGCGCCGCGCGAAGAGCAGGCGGTCGAGCGCCGCGGTGTCGTAGGCGCCGACCCGCGAGAAGAGCGGCATGTAGTGGGAGCGGGCGAAGACGTTGACCGAGTCGATCTGCAGCGTCGCCATGCGGGCGAGCGCGCCGTTCAGCTGCCGCGTGCCGGCGGTGGCGGGGCGCGGCCGCCCGAGACCTTGAGCGGCGAGGGCCACGCGACGCGCCTCTGCGGCGCTGAGGGAGGACTTCACGCGCGCCAGCGTAGCCCGAGGCTCCGACATCCCACCGCCTCCCGTTCATGACCGGCGCGGAATGCGACGCGCCTAGACTGGCCCAATGAGCGGCTCCGACGAAAAGGCCCGCGGCTCCATCTTCGACGCCGTCCGCGACCGCAGCAGGGTCGTCTCCACCGAGACGTCTTCCGCGGTGCCGCGCGGCCTGCGGGTCGCGACCGCCTACTCCTGGCGGCTCATCGTCGTCGCCGCGGCGATCGGCGTCGGCGTGTGGCTCGTGATCCAGCTGAAGCTGCTGGTGATCCCGCTGCTGATCGCCATCCTCATCACCGCCCTGCTGTGGCCCGCCTTCGCCTGGATGCTGCGGCGCCGGGTCCCGCGGTGGCTGGCCATCGTCATCTCGGTGGTCGGCACTCTCGCGATCGTCACCGGACTGCTCTGGCTCGTCGTGTGGCAGATCGTGCGGCAATGGGACTCGGTGCAGGCGAGCACCGTCGCGGCGGTCGGGCAGTTCCGGCAGTACCTCATCGACGGCCCGCTGCACCTGAGCGAGGACCAGATCGATGATCTGCTCGCCCAGGGCTGGGCCTTCCTGCAGCAGCAGGCCGAGCTGCTGTGGTCGGGCGCCCTTGCCATCGGCTCCACCATCGGCCACGTCGTCACCGGCGCCGTGCTCGCGTTCTTCATCCTGCTCTGTCTCCTCGCCGACGGCGCGGGCATCTGGCGCTGGACGCTCCGGCTGTTCCCCAAGAAGGCCCGCCCCGCCGCGGACGGAGCCGGCCGCGCCGGCTGGATCACCGTCGTCAACTACGCGCGCACGCAGCTGCTGGTCGCGACGATCGACGCCATCGGGATCGGCCTCGGTGCCGCGCTCCTCGGGGTGCCGCTCGCCATCCCCGTCGCCGTGCTCGTCTTCCTCGGCGCGTTCGTCCCGATCGTCGGTGCCGTCGTCACGGGAACGGTCGCCGTCTTCCTCGCGCTCGTCTACAACGGCCCGTGGATCGCGCTGTGGATGCTTGTCGTCGTCCTCGGCGTGCAGCAGCTCGAGGGTCATGTGCTCCAGCCGCTGCTCATGGGCTCGGCCGTCAAGGTCCACCCGCTCGCGGTGGTGCTCGTCGTGGCCGGCGGTGCGATGATCGCCGGCATCCCGGGTGCGCTCTTCGCCGTGCCCCTCGCCGCGTTCGTCAACGTCGTCGCGGTCTACCTCGCCGAACGCGCATGGGAGACCGGCGCCAGACCCACCGGGGATCTCATCTGGAGCACCGTTCCCCGGCAGAGGAGGGTCCGTTCGTGACCACCGCCACATCTTCCGCCGACCAGGCCTCCGACGCGGTGCCGATCGCGCCCTCCCTCGCGTCCGCCGTTCCCACGCTCGCGGACTTCGAGGATGCCGCGGCCACGCTCGAGGGCGTCATCGCGCGCACGCCGCTCGACGCCTCGCAGCACCTCTCGGACGTCCTCGGCGTGCCGGTGCACCTCAAGCTCGAGAATCTGCAGCGCACGGGTTCGTTCAAGATCCGCGGCGCGACGTACCGCCTCTCGCGGCTCACCGCCGAGGAGCGCGCCCGCGGCGTCGTGGCGGCCTCCGCCGGGAACCACGCCCAGGGCGTGGCGCTGGCGGCCAAGGCGCTCGGCATCCACGCCACGATCTTCATGCCGCTCGGCGTGCCGGTGCCGAAGCTCCTCGCCACCCGCGGGTACGGCGCCGACGTGGTGCTCGAGGGAGCGACCGTCGAGACGCCGCTGCGCCTGGCGGCGGAGTTCGCCGACCGCACCGGCGCGGTGTTCATCCACCCCTTCGACCACCACGATGTCATCGCCGGTCAGGGCACTTTGGGCCTCGAGCTCATGGACGAACTGCCCGACCTCGACACGGTCGTCCTCGGGATCGGCGGGGGCGGCCTCGTCGCCGGCGTCGCGGCCGCCGTCAAGGCGCGTGCCGCCGCCGAAGGTCGCACGGTGCGCGTGATCGGCGTGCAGGCGGAGAACTCCGCCGCGTATCCGCCGTCGCTGCGTGCGGGGCATCCGCTCGAGGTCCCGACCTCGCCCACGATCGCCGACGGCATCGCGGTCGCCCGGCCGGGGGACCTGCCGTTCGAGATCATCCGCGACCTCGTCGACGAGGTCGTCACGGTGAGCGAGGACGACATCGCCCGCGCCCTGCTGGTGCTCCTCGAGCGCGCTAAGCAGGTGGTCGAGCCGGCGGGCGCCGTCGGCGTGGCGGCGATCCTGGCGGGCAAGGTCGTCGCGACCGGCCCGACCGTGACGGTGCTCTCGGGCGGCAACATCGACCCGCTGCTGCTGCAGCGCGTCGTCGCGCACGGGCTCGCGGCATCCGGTCGGTACATGACGCTGCGCATCCCGCTGCCGGATCGTCCCGGCCAGCTCGCGCGGGTCTCGGAACTGCTGGCCATCGCCGGCGCGAACGTCATCGAGGTGCTGCACACCCGCCACGGGCAGGGGATCCAGATCAGCGAGGTGATCCTGCAGCTGAGCGTGGAGACGCGCGGCGAGGAGCACCGCGCGCACGTCATCTCGGTGCTCGAGGACGCGGGCTACGCGCCCACGGTCGTTCAGGACTAGCGGGCCGCACCCGGCGACCCCGGAGACGTCTCCGAGGCCGCCCGGGGTTCACTGACCGTTGTAGGTCTCGACCTTGACGATCTCGACCGCGATCTCACGGCCGTTGGGAGCGGTGTAGGAGGTCTTCTCGCCCTCTTTGCGGCCGAGGATCGCGACGCCCAGCGGCGAGGCCTCGCTGTACACGTCGAGCTCGGACCCGACGGCGATCTCGCGGTTGCCGAGGAGGAAGACCTCTTCGCCGCCCGCGACGATCGCGGTGATGACGGTGCCGGGTTCGACGACTCCGCTGCTCTGGGGAGCCTCACTGACGGTCGCGGTCTTGAGCAGGTGCTGAAGCGTGCGGATGCGCGCCTCCTGCTTGCCCTGCTCGTCCTTGGCGGCGTGGTAGCCGCCGTTCTCCTTGAGGTCGCCTTCCTCGCGCGCGGCCTCGATGCGCTTGGCGATCTCCTCGCGGCCGGTGGTCGAGAGGTGCTCGAGCTCGGCGGCCAGGCGATCGTAGGCGTCCTGGGTGAGGAAGGTCACGGGGGCGTCGGTGGACACGGCTGACTCCTTCGTAGGGCCCGCGTCCGGCCGGAGCGGTGCGGGCATAAACCGAACGCCCCGGCTCACGGCCAGGGCGCGATTCTGCTGATGTCCCGCCAGACTACGTCACGGGGCCTTTTCGGACAAACTCATCCGGGCATCACCCAGCACGAGTTGACGAAGCCCGTGGTGGCGAGCGCGGTCGTCGGGATCGCCTCGCGGAAGGCGCGCGCGTGGAGCTCGGACGCGGGGAGCTCCACAACCCGCCAGCCCACCACGCCGTGCTCCTCGTCCTGTGCTTCGATCGCGCACGCGACAGCCGCGCCCGGGGGAGCGGTGATCTGGAATCCGAGCATGACGGAGTGCTCGTCCGTGACGGCGAACGACGTCGTGTCGGAGTCGACCGCGTTCAGCGAGCCCTGCACCGTGAACCAGCCGAACAGGACGACGACGGCGATCGCGACGAGGATGCCCGCGCCGATGATCCAGCCGCGCAGCGGGGAACGGCGACGGCCGTAGCGCTCGTCGAGCATGTCCTGGGTGGTCACGCCGCTCCTGGGGTCTCGGGGTGCCGGATCGGAAGATTAGGCTGGAACTCCAGGCTATGCGCTCGCGCGCACCCCCGACGACAACGCCCGCCCCGCGGGCAGAGCGAGGACCCCATGCAGCACGCGATCGCCGGAATCCTCAGCGCCGCGCCGACTCCGACGCCGACTCCGACGCCCGAGGTCGACCCCGATCTCGTGACTCCCGGCGTCGTGGGCTTCCTCGTCACGGCACTGATCGCCGTCGCGGTCATCTTCCTGGTGTGGGACATGATGCGGCGCATCCGCCGCGGCCGCGTGCGCGCCGACATCCGCGAGGAGCTGGAGGCCGAGGAGCAGGGTGCGCAGGCCGCAGCGGCGACCGAGGTCGACGACGAGAGCATCGACCCCGAGGCCGACGAGGACCGCGGCGACGCGGGCGCGCCCCCGAAGGCCTGATCGCGGCGGACGATGACGGAGACGGATGCTGCGGCCGCAGCATCCGCGAAGTCATCAGCCCGGGAGCCCCAGCGATGGGGAGTACGGGTCCAGCGCGATGAGCAGGCACGCGGTCCAGTGGCAGAGGAAGGCCAGCACCGTGCAGACGTGGAAGATCTCGTGGAAGCCGAAGTGGCCGGGCCACGGGTTGGGGCGCTTGAGCGCGTAGACGACGGCGCCGCCCGTGTAGAGCAGGCCGCCGACGGCGATGAGGACCATCATGGCCGCGCTGGCCTGGAACAGCGGCACGATGTACATGACCGCCGCCCACCCCAGCAGGAGATAGAGCGCGACGTAGAGCCAGCGGGGCGCGTTGATCCAGAAGACGCGGAACAGGATGCCCAGGAGGGCGCCGCTCCAGACGAGGATCAGCAGCAGGGCTCCTTGCTCCGGCGGAAGCGCGAGCACCGCGACGGGCGTGTAGGTCCCCGCGATCAGCAGCAGGATGTTCGCGTGGTCGATGCGCTTGAGGATCGCCTTGGTCTTCGGCTTCCAGTTGAAGCGGTGATACAGCGCGGAGTTGCCGAAGAGGAGGAGCGACGTGGCCATGAAGACCGCGGCGGCCCACTTGGCCGGCGCCCCCTGCGCGAGCACGATGAGCACGATTCCGGCGGCGATCGCGATGGGGAAGGTCGCCGCGTGGATCCAGCCGCGCCAACTCGGTTTGATGTCGGGCGTCGCGGCGTCGACGGCCGCGGCGTCCATCAACGGCAGCACGGGGACCTCGGGGACCCGGGGGAGACTGCGACGGCGGCTCATGTCCTAAGCGTAGAGGGGGCCGCATGCCGGGAGCGGAACATACTGAGTGCCGCTGTCCATGGCACTGAGTCTCAGGCTAGGGGCGGGGTCGCGCGCGGGGTAGCGTAGGCGTGTGGCGCGCGGCGAGACGAACGAGGGCAGAGGGCCCCTCTACCGGCTCTACATCACCCGCCTGCGGCGCCGCCTGGATCCGGCCTCCGTGCCACGTCACCTCGCGATGATGATCGACGGCAACCGGCGGTGGGCCAAGCAGCTCGGCTACGACTCGGCCGCGCACGGCCATCGGGCCGGCGCCGCCAAGATGAAGGAGTTCCTGCGCTGGTGCGACGACGTGGGCATCCGCGTCGTATCGCTGTACCTGCTGTCCAACGACAACCTCCGCAAGCGCGACTCGCGCGAGCTCTCCGACCTCATCGAGATCATCGCCGAGCTCGCCGACGAGCTCTCGCACGAGCGCGACTGGCGCGTGAAGCACGTGGGCCGCGCCGACGCGCTCCCGGCGGACCTGGCGCGCGTCCTCGCCGACGTCGAGGACCGCACGAAGGACAACGCGGGCATGCACGTCAACCTCGCGGTCGGCTACGGCGGTCGCGGCGAGATCGTCGACGCCGTGCGCAGCATCATCGCGCAGCACGACGAGCGCGGCGGCTCGCTCGAGGAGCTCGCGGCGAGCCTCACGCCCGAGCAGATCGGCGAGCACCTCTACACCGGCGGTCAGCCCGATCCCGACCTCGTCATCCGCACGTCGGGGGAGCAGCGCCTGAGCGACTTCCTGCTGTGGCAGTCGGCTCACTCGGAGTTCTACTTCGTCGAGGCGCTCGGCCCGGATCTCCGCGAGGTGGACTTCCTGCGCGCGATCCGCGACTTCGCCTCGCGGGACCGCCGATACGGCGGGTAGCCGCCTGCTCGCACGGGTGTTCGCACCTCTGCCAGAATGATCCGCGTGACGGATCTGGACGCGTATCTGGCGTCGTTCGATGGGGAACCGGGGTATCTGGACTGGGCGGCGTTCGGGCCGCTCTCGCCTGCGGTGCGCAGCGAGGCGCAGGGGGACACCGAACTCCTCGGCTCGGGGCGACGCACGAGCATCGAGCTCGTCGCCGACCACGTGCGCGAGGCGCGCGAACTGGTCGCGGAGCTGATCGGCACGGATGCTGCGCAGGTGGCGCTGCAGCCGTCCACCACGTACGGCCTCATGCACGCGATCTACGGGCTCGCGGGCGGGCTGATGCTCTCGCGCGGCGAGTTCCCGAGCCTCACGGTCGCCGCGACACGCGCTTCGGAGGCGTTCGGCTCGGTGCAGCTGGAGTGGGTGGAGCCGGCCGACGGATTCATGACGCCGGACGCGATCCGTTCGGCGCTGCAGGGCGACACCCGCGCCGTGGCCGTGAGCCTCGTCGACTTCCGCACCGGCTACCGCGCCGACCTCTCCGCGATCCGCGAGGTGATCGGCGACCGGCTCCTCATCGTCGACGCCATCCAGGGCTTCGGCATGGTCGACGCCGACTACCTCTCCGCCGACGTCGTGTGCGGGCACGGCTACAAGTGGCTGCGCGCCGGCCGCGGCACGGGGTTCGCATGGTTCGGCGAGCGAGCCCTCGAGCGGATCGCGCCGGTGCTCTCGGGGTTCGCCGGCGTCGAGGGCGATCTGCCCGTCGACGCGGTGCCCGCCCCGGCGCCCTCGGCCCAGGCGTTCTCGGTCTCCGAGCCCGACACCCTCGCCGCTGCGCGTCTCGCGACGGCGCTCCGCGAAGTGGTGGACGTCGGCGTCGCCGACATCGAGTCGGTGCTGTCCGCGCGGGCGGCCGACGTCATGTTCTTCGCGGATCGCTACGAGGTTCCGGTGGTCACGCCCCGCGAGCCCGGGCGCCGCGCGGGCATCGTGACGCTGGAGCCGGCCCCGCAGGACGCGGCCCCCCTCGCAGCCTCCCTCGCGAACCACGGGCTCACGGTCACGACGCGTGCCGGTCGCCTCCGCGTCGCCCCGCACGTCGGCACCGGCGCCGACACGCTGCGGCTGTTCGGCGACGCGCTCGCCGCCTTCTCGTCGTCGCGCGTCTGGTGACGAGCGGGGACGCCGGGCGTGCAGCATCCGTTCACGAACACGTAACGAGGTTCGTGCGTGTCGGCGCGTCCGAAGTCGCGGGGCGGACGTAGCGTGAGCGCATCGGGCAAGGAGCCCGGTCGAGTCGGCCTTCCGGATCGCGACTCGTGACCCATGGTCGACTCGTGACTGCCGGGTGAACCACCCGGGGCGGGAGTGGGTTGTGACCACACGAGCACCACACGAGCAGCGCAGTCAGGACCTCGAGCAGGTCGCAGCATCCGATCAGGATCTGCGCACCTATGTGCTCGACACGTCAGTGCTGCTCAGCGATCCGCGGGCGTTCTTCCGTTTCGCCGAGCACAGCGTCGTGATCCCCGTCGTGGTGATCACGGAGCTCGAAGGCAAGCGGCACGATCCCGAGATCGGCTACTTCGCCCGGCAGGCGCTGCGTCACCTCGACGAGCTGCGCGTCGAGCACGGACGACTCGATTTCCCCGTTCCGGTCGGTCAGGGCGGCACGCTGCGCGTCGAGCTGAACAACACCGACGCGACGGTGCTGCCCTCGGGCATGCGGCTGGGCGACAACGACAGCCGCATCCTCGCGATCGCGATGAACCTCGCGCAGGACGGGCAGGAGGTCACCGTCGTCTCGAAGGACCTGCCCATGCGGGTGAAGGCGGCGTCCCTCGGCATCACCGCGGAGGAGTACCTCGCCGAGCAGGCGGTCGACTCCGGCTGGACCGGCATCTCCGAGATCGACGTGTCGGGCGATGACATCAGCGATCTCTACGAGAGCGAGGTGGCGGCGAGCGAAGACGTGCGGGGGCTCCCGGTGAACACCGGGCTCATCATCCACTCCGAACGCGGGTCGGCTCTCGGGCGCGTCGTGGGCGACGGCGAGTACCGTCTGGTCCGGGGCGACCGCGAGGTGTTCGGCCTGCACGGGCGTTCGGCCGAGCAGCGCATCGCCATCGATCTTCTGCTCGACCCCGAGGTGGGCATCGTCTCGCTCGGCGGCCGCGCCGGCACCGGCAAGTCGGCGCTCGCCCTGTGCGCGGCACTGGAGGCGGTGCTCGAACGGCAGCAGCAGCGCAAGATCATCGTGTTCCGGCCCCTGTTCGCCGTCGGCGGGCAGGAACTCGGCTACCTCCCGGGCGACCAGCAGGAGAAGATGAACCCCTGGGGTCAGGCGGTGTTCGACACCCTCGGCTCGGTGGTCTCGACGAACGTGCTCGACGAGGTGGTCGAGCGCGGACTGCTCGAGGTGCTGCCGCTCACGCACATCCGCGGCCGGTCGCTGCACGACGCGTTCGTCATCGTCGACGAGGCGCAGTCGCTCGAGCGCAACGTGCTGCTGACGGTGCTCAGCCGCATCGGGCAGAACTCGCGCGTCGTGCTCACCCACGATGTCGGCCAGCGCGACAACCTGCGGGTCGGCCGCCACGACGGCGTCGCGTCGGTCATCGAGACGCTCAAGGGGCACGCGCTGTTCGGCCACGTCACGCTGGTGCGGTCGGAGCGCTCGGCGATCGCGGCCCTCGTCACGGACCTCCTCGAGGCAGGCGAGCTCGCCTGACGGGCGCGGGAGTCAGCTGAAGACGCAGCGGGCCAGGATGGCGGATCCCGGCCCGCTGCGGCATCGGCGCATGAGGAAAGTCTCATCGCCCGCGGCGCATGCGGCGCGATCGGTCTGCCACCATGGATGAGGGGAGACGATTTCGCGCATACGGAAGGCAGGCGAGACGTGGAAGCACGCACGGGGCTCGTGATCGGCGGCATGACCGCCGTCGCTGCGAGCATCGCCGTCGTGACCGCCGTCGCCCTCGCGAACACCGCTGCACTGGCCGAGTCGGCGGGCACGACCGTCGCCTCCAAGCACGTCGTCGTCCCCTCCGCAGCCTCCCCGTCGGCGACCGCGCGGCCTGCACCGGCCGCGACGCCGGACGCCTTGACCCCGGCGGTCGCGCCGGAGGTCGTCGAGGCGCCCTCTCCGGTCGTCGTGGCCCCGTCCGAGTCGACCACGACGCGCACGCCCCCCGCGCCGGTGACGCCCCCGGCGGCCGCGCGGCCCGAGGTCCCGCCAGCATCCGACGACATCGACTCCGCCATCGCCGCGGCCGAGGCCGCGGGGAGCTGGGATGCCGTCCGCAACTGGGCTGTCGCGCACGGCTGGTCGAGCGGACGCATCGATGCGCTCGTGGCACGCCTGCAGCGCGAGGTCGACGAACGGAACGGGCAGCGCGACTCGAACAGCTCCCTCGAGTCCAGCGATGCGGACACGCAGCGCAAGGGCCTCGTCCAGGCGCCTGTGCCCCCAGCCCCTGCTCCTGCTCCTGCTCCTGCCCAGCGTCAGGTCGGCGGCCAGGCCCCCGTGGAGGAGCAGAAGCACTCCGGTCGGCAATCGACCGGCCCCCAGCGTCCCGCTCACGCGGGCTCGAACGTCGGCAACGGCAACGGCGCCGGAAACGGCGAGAAGAAAGACCAGTCGCGCAATTCCCCAGACAAGCGCGACTGACAACGGTCGGATCCCCCAGTCCGGCCTTTCACAGCCCCCGGTGTCCCCCAGCACCGGGGGCTTCTTCTTGCCGTCGGGCACCCGTGGGACGCGGGTGCCCGACGGCTCACTCCCAGCGGTAGCCGGCGCCGCGGACGGTGACGATGTGGTCGGCTCCGAGCTTTCCGCGCAGGTAGCGCACGTACACGTCGACCACGTTCGAGCCGGGGTCGAAATCGAGACCCCACACCCGGCTCAGGAGCTGCTCGCGGCTGAGCACGCGACCGGGATTGCGCAGGAACTGCTCGGCGAGCGAGAACTCCCGCGCGGACAGGTCGATCTCGCGACCGCCGACCGTGGCGCGGCGCGCCAGGATGTCGAGCACGACATCACCGTGCGAGATCGACACCCCGGCTTGCGGCACGCTCTCGCGCAGACGCGAGCGGACGCGTGCGAGCAGCTCCTCGAACGTGAACGGCTTGGGCACGTAGTCGTTGGCCCCGGCATCCAGTCCCGTGACGGTGTCGCGCGTGCTGGACCGCGCCGTGAGCATGATCACCGGCACCGCGGAGCCCCGTGAGCGCAGCTCGCGCAGCACTTCGAACCCGTCCATCGTGGGCAGCCCGACGTCGAGGAGGACGAGGTCGCCGTCACCCCGGAGCGCAGCCTCGAGCCCCTCGGGGCCGTCCTCGAACACGAGGGTCTCGTAGCCGGCCGCCTCGAGGCCGCGGCTCACGAAAGCCGCGATCCGCGGTTCGTCCTCGACGATGAGGATCCTGGTCATCCGGCGGCCTCCCGTTGCAGCACGTCTCCGGCACGCACCGGCGCCGGCAGTTCGGCCTCCGTCGGAGGCAGGTGGATCGTGAATGTGGCGCCGCCGCCCGGAGTGTCGGTGACGACGCAGTGGCCGCCGTGGCCCTTCGCGATGGCGTCGACGATCGCGAGACCGAGACCGGAGCCGCCGACCGAGCGCTTCACGTGCGCGCGGTCGAAGCGGCGGAAGATCCGCGCGCGCGCACCCGGTGGGATGCCGGGGCCGTGGTCGCGCACCCAGAGGCGCGCGCCGTCGTCGGTGTGCGCGCTGCCGATCTCGATGGGGCTGCCCTCGGGCGTGTACTTTGCGGCATTGTCGGCGAGCTGCAGCCAGGCCTGCAGCAGCCGGTCCTGATCGCCGATCGTCTCGCCCTCGGCGCGGGCCTGAACCGTCCAGGCATGACCCGGGATCACGGCGACGAGCTCGCCGACGCGCTCCGTGAGCGCCGCGAGGTCGACCTCATCGAGCGTGTACGAGTCGGCTTCGGCGGTGGCGAGCAGGTCGATGTCTTCGACGAGGCGTGTCAGACGGTCGAGCTCGGCGATGCCGATGTCGCGCGCGGACGCCACGTCCGCGGCGTCCTGCGGGTTCATGAGCTCGAGGTGACCGCGCACGATCGTGATCGGCGTCTTCAGCTCGTGGCGCACGTCGTCCAGCAGCTGCCGCTGGCCGTCGACGGAGTCCTCGATGCGGTCGAGCATCGAGTTGACCGTGCGTGACAGGTCGGCGATGTCGTCGTTGCCCTGGGGCTCCAGCCGGTGGGAGAGATCCGAGATCGAGATCGCGTCGGCCGTCTCGCGCATGTGGCGGATCGGCGACAGCAGCCGGCCGGTGACGAACCAGCCCACGACGCCGATGGCGATCAGGACGGCAACCGCTGCGATCACGTAGGTCGTCATGGCGAAGGTCACCGGCTGCAGCTCTGCGCCGAGGTCGACGGCGCGCACGTAGAGGCCTTGCCGGGGATCGCCGTCCATCCGCACCGGGATCGCGATGTAGCGCAGGGAGCCCTGGTCGGTCACCGCGGTGCCCCACTTCGTATCGCCCCCGGCGGTCTCGGCGACGACGCGGTCGATGAGCTGCTCGTTCGTCGAGATGTCGTTGCCCGAGAGTGTCGTCGGCACCCATCTCGGTCTCCCGTCGATCAGCGCCATCGAGCCTTCGTTCCGCGCCGGCACCAGCCGTGCGACGACCGCCTTCAGGTAGTCGTCGACGCTCTCGAACTGGTTCTTGTCGAGATCCTCGGTCGCGGCCGCCGCGCCGCCTGGTGCGTCGACGGTGGTGCCGTCCGCGACGGATTCCAGGACCTTGACCTGGTTCTTCAAGCGCTCGTTGACGCTGTTCAGCGCCTGCTCGCGCTGCACCAGGAACGTCACGCTGCCCACGATCGCGAGACCCACGCACGCGACCGCCAGGATCGCGGCGAGGATCCTGACGCGCGCGGGAACCGGGCGGGGCGTTCGGGCCATGTCCTGATTATCCCGCCGACGCACGGCTGGCGGCATGGGGCGGGCGGATCAGCCCGGGTGCGTCATCGAGAGAAGGTCGAGCTTCTCGTCGAGCTGCTCGAGCGTGAGCTCGCCACGCTCCACGTAGCCGAGGTCGATCACGGCCTCGCGCACCGTGATGCCCTTCGCGACGGAGTGCTTGGCGATCTTGGCGGCGGCCTCGTAGCCGATGAGCTTGTTGAGCGGCGTGACGATCGACGGCGACATGCCGGCGTACGCCGCGGCGCGCTCGACGTTCGCCTCGAGGCCGTCGATGGTCTTGTCGGCGAGGACGCGGGAGGTGTTCGCGAGCAGCTCGATCGACTCGAGCACGGCGCTGCCCATGATCGGGATCGCCACGTTGAGCTCGAACGCGCCGGAGGCACCGGCCCACGCGACGGTCGCGTCGTTGCCGATCACGCGGGCGCACACCATGAGCGTCGCCTCGGGGATGACGGGGTTGACCTTGCCCGGCATGATCGACGACCCGGGCTGCAGGTCGGGGATGTGGAGCTCGCCGAGGCCGGTGTTCGGCCCCGAGCCCATCCAGCGCAGATCGTTGTTGATCTTGGTCAGCGAGACCGCGATGGTGCGGAGGGCGCCGGATGCCTCGACCAGGGCATCGCGGTTCGCCTGGGCCTCGAAGTGGTCCTTGGCCTCGGTGACGGGCAGCTCGGTGTCGGCGACGATGAGCTCGATCACGCGCTGCGGGAAGCCGAGGGGGGTGTTGATGCCCGTGCCGACGGCCGTGCCGCCGAGCGGCACCTCGGCGACGCGGGGGAGCACCGACTGCACACGCTCGATGCCGAGGCGGATCTGGCGCGCGTAGCCGCCGAACTCCTGGCCGAGCGTGACGGGCGTCGCGTCCATGAGGTGGGTGCGTCCGGACTTCACGACGCTCTTCCAGAGGTCGGCCTTGGCTTCGAGCGCGACCGCGAGGTGGTCGAGCGCCGGGATCAGGTCGTCAATGAGCTCCTGCGTGACGGCGATGTGCACGGAGGTCGGGAACACGTCGTTCGACGACTGCGAGGCGTTGACGTGGTCGTTCGGGTGCACGGTCGCGCCGAGCGCCTGCGTGGCGAGGGTCGCGAGCACCTCGTTCATGTTCATGTTCGACGACGTGCCGCTGCCGGTCTGGTAGACGTCGATGGGGAACTGGTCGGCGAACTCGCCGGCGATGATGCGGTCGGCGGCACCCGCGATGGCATCCGCGATGGCGCCGTCGAGCGTGCCGAGCTCCTTGTTCGCGAGGGCCGCCGCCTTCTTGATGCGGGCGAGCGCCACGATCTGGGCCGGTTCCAGGCGGTCGCCCGAGATCGGGAAGTTCTCCACCGCGCGCTGGGTCTGCGCGGCGTAGAGCGCGTTCTTCGGAACGCGCACCTCGCCCATGGTGTCGTGCTCGATGCGGTACTCGGTGTCGGTCACGTCGTTGTTCCTCACGTGTCGGTACAGGGGTCTGGGGGAAGCGGTGCTCAGGCGGCGTCGGTGATGCCGACCATCACGTCGGGCACCGCGGTGCCCTCGCTGAGGCGGTAGTTGGCGCCGACGATGGCGAGGCGCCCTTCGGCGACGGCGGCGCTGATGAGCTCGGACGAGTGCAGCAGCTCTCCGACGGTGTCGCGGAGATGCTCGCGGCCGACCTCTTCGGCATCGATCTCGGCGGGGTAGACGCCGTCGACCGCTGACGCGCGCTGCACGCGGCGCACCGCGGGCACGATCGGCGAGATCAGCCTCCAGATGTGCGGAGGGAGCGGGTCGGCATCCGCATCCGTGCTGTCGATGGCGGCGCGCACGGCGCCGCACGCGTCATGACCGAGCACGACGATGAGCGGGACCTCGAGCACCGCCACGGCGTACTCGAGGCTGCCGACGACGGACTCCGAGACGACCTGACCCGCGTTGCGCACGACGAAGAGGTCGCCGAGGCCCTTGTCGAAGATGATCTCCGCGGCGAGGCGAGAGTCCGCGCAGCCGAAGAGCGCCGCACGCGGCCGCTGCCCTCCCGCGAGCTCGTGCCGGGTGTCGACGTCCTGGCGGGGATGCCGGGGTTCGCCGGCGACGAAGCGCGCGTTGCCGCGCTGCATCTCCTGCCAGGCCTTCGCGGGTGTGGGCTGGTCGGTCACTCGGCCTCCTCGCGCAGTGCGGTGATCTGATCGGTGACGGAGCGCGCCGTCTCTTCGAGTGCGTCGGCGCTCGCGGCGCCGTAGATGAGCACCGTGTCGGTGCCCGCGTCGGTGGCGAGCGCGACCGAGATGTTCCCGGTGCGATCGGGGTCGAGCTCGTAGCGCTCCCACGTGATGCCGTCGATCGTGACGGTGTCCTGCGGGGCGGAGCCGGAGAGCACGCGAGCCGGCCATGCCGCGTCGGCGTCGAGGCCCTGCGCGACGCGCAGGAAGCCGCGCTCGTCTTCGCCGGCGGGGGCGTACACGACGGTGAAGGCCCGGACCGAGCCGCTGCCCTCGATGCCGGCCCGGTTCACGATCCAGTCGTCCGACATGTCCGGAGCCACGATGGTGCGCCCCTCTGACTCCGCGATGCTCTGGGCGACGGCGGCGACGTCGATCGGCTCGCGCTCCGGGGGCGTGCCGCGGGGAACCGCGACGATGATGACCACCACGACGGCGAGCGTCGCGATCAGCGCCGCGACGAGATTGCGGACGTTCTGGCTCGAGCGGTAGATGCGCGAGGACTCCGCCTTGCGGTCGGCCGTCTCCTCCGGCGTCTCGGGTCGACCGAGCTCGGCGACGATGCGGGGCTCGCGCGACATCAGCCGGGCCCGCCTTCGCCGCGGTCGGCGGTGGCGCGCGCGGCCTCGAGGCGGCGCTTGGCGCCGATCAGCCACTCCTCGCAGCGCGCCGCGAGTGCTTCTCCGCGTTCCCACAGCGCCAGGGAGTGCTCGAGGGTGGGGGCGCCCTGCTCGAGTTCGGCCACGACGCGCACGAGTTCGTCCCGCGCCTGCTCGAACGAGAGGGTCGCGACGTCCGTGGGGGCGCCGCTCGACTCAGTCATGCACACAGTCTATTCGCGTGCGGGGCCCGCCCCGTTCCCGGTCGGGTCCGGCTCGACGAGGTCGGCGGCGGCTGTGCCGGGCTGCGCGACCGCCCGACGCTCCTCGGCGATCTCGCCGTCCGAGCGGGCGGCGAACGACCCGCGCCCCACCGTGACGACGACGGGAGTGGATGCCGGAGCCTGGGCCGCGTCGCGGACGATGACGCCGTCGGCCAGGTGCGCGATGGCGTAGCCCCGGGCGAGGGTCGACGCCGGGGAGAGCGCCCGCAGCGTCGCACGGAGCTCCGCCGTGCGCTGCTCCTGGACGCGCAGCGACCGGTCGATCCGGTCCCGTCCGCGCGCCGCCAGCAGTTCGATCTCGTGCGAGCGGGTGGTCAGCAGCGTCTCGGGGGTGCGCAGGACCGGGCGCGAGCGCAGCTGCTCGAGCTGGGCGATGTCGTGCGAGATGCGCTGCGTGAGGCGCATGTTCATCCGGGCTCGCAGCTGCCCGACGAGGGCGCGCTGCTCGGCGACGTCGGGCACGACGCGCTTCGCCGCGTCGGTCGGGGTCGATGCCCGCAGATCGGCGACGTCGTCGAGGAGGGGGTGGTCGTTCTCGTGGCCGATGGCGCTCACGATGGGGGTGGATGCCGCCGCCACCGCGCGGATCAGGCGCTCGTCGCTGAAGCCGAGCAGTGTCTGCGGGTCACCGCCGCCACGGGCGATGATGATCACGTCGACGTCGGGTGCGGCGTCGAGGGCTTTCAGTGCCGCGATCGTCTCGGGCACGCAGCGGTCTCCTTGCACCGCCGCGTACTTCGTCTGGAACCGCACCTGGGGCCACCGCAGCTCGGCGTTGCGGTGGACGTCCTTCTCGGCATCCGAGTTCTCGCCGGTGATGAGCCCGATCAGGTGCGGGAGGAAGGGGAGGGGCTTCTTGCGGGACGGATCGAAGAGCCCTTCGGACCGCAGCTGCACGCGCAGGCGCTCCAGCCGCTCGAGCTGGTCGCCGAGGCCGACGTGACGCATGGCCGAGACGCTGAAGCCGAAGTCGCCGTTCTTCACGAAGTAGTCGGCCTTGACGCAGGCGATGACGTGGTCGCCGACCTTGAGGTCGCCCGGCAGCCGGTCGCGGGTCGACGACCAGATGCGGAACGAGATCGTGGCGTCGGTCACCAGGTCCTTGAGGCGGCCGAACACGTTGCCGCCCCGCTGGTTCCACCCGGTGATCTCGCCCTCGACCCAGACCGAGCCCCACGTCTGCACGAATCCGCGGATCGTGTCGTTGAGGCGCGCGACGGACGTCGGCGCCTGCGCCGTCGAATCGCGCGGCGGCACCGAGTCGGGCGGCGGCGGCTCGCCGGGCACCGTGGCGGGCTGGAAACTCGTCATGCGGTCCTCTCGTGCCCGTGCGCGGGCTGATCCCCTTCGGCGAACAGGTGGGCGCCGCGGGCTCCGCACCGGGGCCTCGCTCAGGAGCCCGCCCGTAGAATCGTGGGGTGAGCACCAGCACCGCGGGACAGACCCGAGCGAGTCAGGCCCCTGTGAGCATGCCCGTCCCGCGGATCCCGCGGCGGCGCGAACCGCTCAAGGATATCTCCGGGACCGGACAGAAGCGGGTGCTGCTGGCGTCCCCGCGCGGCTACTGCGCGGGCGTGGACCGCGCCGTCATCGCCGTCGAGAAGGCGCTCGAGCGCTACGGCGCGCCGGTGTACGTGCGCAAGCAGATCGTGCACAACATCCACGTCGTGACCGAGCTCGAGAAGCAGGGCGCGATCTTCGTCGAAGAGGTCGACGAGGTCCCCGCCGGCGCGCACGTCGTGTTCAGCGCGCACGGGGTGTCGCCCGCAGTCGTGAACGCAGCATCCGATCGCGGTCTGCGCGCCATCGACGCGACGTGCCCCCTCGTGACGAAGGTGCACCGCGAGGCCGTGCGCTTCGCGCGCGACGACTACGAGATCCTTCTCATCGGCCACGTCGGCCATGAAGAGGTCGAGGGCACGGCCGGTGAGGCGCCCGACCACGTCACGATCGTGAACTCGCCCGACGAGGCCGACACGATCGAGGTGCGCGACCCGTCGAAGGTCGTGTGGCTGTCGCAGACCACGCTCTCGGTCGACGAGACCATGGAGACGGTCAGGCGCCTGCGGGCGCGGTTCCCGGAGCTGCAGGACCCGCCGTCGGACGACATCTGCTACGCCACCCAGAACCGCCAGGTCGCGATCAAGAAGCTCGCGAAGGACGCCGACCTCGTGATCGTCGTCGGCTCGGCGAACTCGTCCAACAGCGTGCGGCTCGTCGAGGTCGCGCTCGAGCACGGGGCGAAGGCCGCCTATCGCGTCGATTACGCCGACGAGGTCGAGCAGGCGTGGCTCGAAGGCGTCGAGACGGTCGGCGTCACCAGCGGCGCATCCGTGCCGGAGGTGCTCGTCCAGCAGGTGCTCGACGACCTCGCCGCGGCCGGCTACAGCGACGTCGAAGAGGTGCGCACGGCCGAGGAGGACCTGCAGTTCTCCCTCCCGAAGGAGCTCCGGACGGATGCCGCCGGCAAGCGCGACGACCGCGCCCTGGGCGGCCGGAGCCGATCGTGAGCGACGCCGCGGACGCCGGGCGCGATCCGCGCGCGCGTCCTCGTCCGCAGTACGGCGAGTACGCGACGCCTGAGGAGCAGCGCTCGCGCATCCAGCAGCCGGCGCCTTGGCAGCTGGAGCCGGTCGCGCCGATCATGACGGATGTCCCGGCCGACGGCATCCCCGCGGCTCCTGCCGTCGCCGAGAAGCGTCAGCACCCCGTCGATCGCATCGTGACGTTCGCGCTGCTCGCGTACGGCCTGGTCAACGTGATCACATCCGTGCCGGCGTTCCTCGACTACGGCGCCTATGCCGAGACGATGCTCGGGGTGATGGGCGTGGACGTCGAGATCTCGGACCCGTCGGCCGGAAGGGCGTGGGCGATCGCCGCGGTCGTCGTGCTCGCGATCGGCTGGTGCGCCACGGCGGCCCTCTCGGTCTGGAACATGCGCCGCTCCCGGGTGACGTGGTGGATCCCGCTGGTGGGCGGCATCGTCTTCTCACTGACCGCGGGTGCGCTGATGGTCGTGCCGCTGATGAACGACCCGGCGGTGTGGCAGGCGCTCCTCGAGAGCACCCGCATCTGACCTCTGCGGCACGTGACCGAGGGCCCCGTGCGGGATTCGGGATGCGGGGCCATACTCGCAAGGAGACGGCGCGGGCGCGCGCGGATTCTCGTGAACCCGCGGGGAGCGTGTCTCGTGTCTCCTGCGGGAGGTGATGGATGCCGCACGACAGCGTGGAGCGCCGAGACAGCGCCGCCGGACGCGATGCCACGCGACTGGCCGCCCTGTACGACGCACACGCCGCGCCCGTCTGGCGCTACGTCGTGCATCTCACCGGCGACCGAGCCGGTGCCGACGACATCGTGCAGGAGACGCTGCTGCGGGCGTGGCGCACGCCCAGGATCCTCGAGCAGGATCCCTCGACCACGCGCTCGTGGATGTTCACCGTGGCGCGCCACCTGGTGATCGACGAGGCGCGCAGCGCTCGCCGGCGCCGCGAGATCGACGTGGCCGAGGTCCCCGAGCGGACGGCGCCGGATGCCACCGACGCGCTGTTCGAGGCGATCATCGTCGAGGAGGCGCTGGCCGCCCTCACGGCCGACCATCGCGCCGTCGTCGTGCGCGCGTACTATCGCGGCCTGTCGGTCGCCGAGATGGCCGACGAGCTGGACATTCCGGAGGGCACGGTCAAGTCGCGCCTTCACTACGGCCTGCGCGCCCTCCGGCTCACCCTGCAGGAGAAGGGGGTGACGCGATGACCCCGGATCACGCCCGCTTCGCCGACTGGGACGCCGCATACGTCGTGCGCGCGCTGAGCGCGGCGGATCGCGTCCGCTACGAGGAGCACCTCGACCGCTGCCCCGTGTGCCGCAGTGCGATCGGCGACCTCGCGCCGACGATGGGCCTGCTCGCACGGGTCGCGCCCGAGCGCGCCGAGGCGCTGCTCGAGCCGTCGGAGGGGGACGGCCCCGATCCCGCGGCGCGGGAGCGCATGGTGGTCCGCGGCACGCGCGACGCGCGCCGGCGTCGGATGATCGCCTGGGGCAGCGGCCTCGCCGCCGCGGCGGCGGTCGCCGTCGTGGTCGCCTTCGCCGTGACGACGGCGGTCGCGCCGACGGGCGGTGCTGAAGAGGTCGTGGCGCTGGAGGCCGTGACGGATGTGGCGCTGACCGCGGAGGTCGAGCTGACCGATGTGGCGTGGGGCACCCGCATCGCGATGGTGTGCCATTACCCGCCCAGCCGCGATCCGTACGCGGGCGACCAGGAATGGCCGTACGTGCTCGTCGTCACGTCGACCGACGGCATCACGAGCGAGCTCTCGTCGTGGCGGGCCGGTCCGGGGACGACCGCCCAGCTCGACGCCGGCACGGCGTTGGACCGCGACGACATCGCCTCGATCGAGGTGAGGGCCGTCTCGGACGGCCGCGTGCTGCTGCGCGGCGAGCCCGCGGCGCCCGCGGGAGGCTGAGCCAGCGGGCAGAGCCCCCTGGCTAGGATGAGCGGATGCCCCGCCTTGTCGCCGTCTGCGCCGTCCGACAGCTGCGTCCCGATGCCGGCTCGGTCGGTGTGACCGCGATCGACAAAGGCCCGGTCGACGGTTCCGTGCGGGTCGGGCCGTACGGGGTGTACGCCGACGTGCAGGCCGACCGCAAGCACCACGGCGGCTTCGACAAGGCGCTCTATGCCTATGCCGAGGAGGACGCCGCGTTCTGGGAGTCGGAGCTCGGCCGCGAGCTTCCGCCCGGATGGTTCGGCGAGAACCTCCGGGTCGAGGGCCTCGACGTGAACGCGGCGCTCATCGGCGAACGGTGGCGCATCGGCGACCGCGTCGAGGTCGAGGTGACCATGCCGCGCACACCGTGCCAGACGTTCGCGCGCTGGGTCGGCGGCGAGGACGCGCGCGGCTGGGTCAAGCGGTTCTCGGACGAACGCCGCCTCGGACCCTACCTGCGGGTCGTCCAGGGCGGACGCGTGCAGGCCGGCGACGAGATCGTCGTCGTCCACCGCCCCGACGGCGCGCCGGGGCTGCTCGACCGCTACACCGACCCCGAATAGACGAATGCCCCGGGGCCGGCGCAGGGCCGGCGCCGAGGCATCCGTCGAATCCGCTGCTTACGCGCCGAGGCTCTTGCCGGCCGAACCGAGCTGCTGGGTGGCTTCGACCACTCGGGCCGCCATCGCCGACTCCGCGATCTTGCCCCACGCGCGTGGGTCGTAGGCCTTCTTGTTGCCCACCTCGCCGTCGACCTTCAGGACGCCGTCGTAGTTCGAGAACATGAAGCCGGCGACCGCGCGCGTGAACGCGTACTGCGTGTCGGTGTCGATGTTCATCTTCACCACGCCGTTGGCGACCGCCAGCGCGATCTCCTCGTCGGTCGAGCCGCTGCCGCCGTGGAAGACGAGGTCGAGGGGCTTCGGGCCGGTGCCGAACTGCGACGCGATCCCTTCCTGGATCTCGCCGAGGAGCTCGGGGCGGAGCTTGACGTTGCCGGGCTTGTACACGCCGTGCACGTTGCCGAAGGTGAGGGCCGAGATGTAGCGGCCGTTCTCGCCGAGGCCGAGCGCCTCGACGGCCTTGGTCACGTCGGCGACCGTCGTGTAGAGCGCCTCGTTCGAGCCCTCGTGCTGAACGCCGTCCTCTTCGCCGCCGACGACGCCGATCTCGACCTCGAGGATCGCGTTGATGTTCTTGAGGCGGGGGAGCAGGTCCTTCGCGATCTCGATGTTCTCGTCGAGCGGCACGGCGGAGCCGTCCCACATGTGGGACTGGAAGATCGGGTTGCGGCCGGCCTTGACCTCTTCCTCCGATGCCTCGATGAGCGGCAGCACGAAGTCCGCGAGCGCCGGCTTCGGGCAGTGGTCGGTGTGGAGGGCGACGGTGATGGGGTAGCTCTTGGCGACCTCGGTGGCGAACTTCGCGAACGCGATCGCACCAGCGGCGCGGTTCTTCACGGTGTGGCCGGCGAAGTAGTCGGCGCCGCCCGTCGTGACCTGGATGATTCCGTCCGAGCCTGCTTCGGTGAGTCCCTGGAGGACCGCGTTGACCGACTGCGAGCTGGCGACGTTGATGGCGGGATACGCGAAGCCACCGGCCTTCGCGCGGTCCAGCATGTCGGCGTACTGCTCCGGGGTGGCGACGGGCATGAGTGCTCCCTTTGATCGAGTGGGCGTCACCGCAAACTCTACCCAAGCGCCGGAAGGGCGAACGGATGCTGCCGCCCGCCCTCGTCGGGGAAAACCACGTCCCTGCGCCATCGGAAAGAAAGACGATTCCTTCGTCGGCGATTGCGTGAAATTCCCGTGAATCGGCCGCCAGGCTGGCATAGGCTGACCGCATGGTGAGCCTGACCGCGGACATGAGTCCCCTCCACCCCGACCGCAACCTCGCACTCGAGCTCGTGCGAGCGACCGAAGCGGCGGCGATCCGCGCGGTGCCGTTCATCGGCCGCGGCGCCAAGGAAGCGGCCGACGGGGCCGCGGTCGACGCGATGCGAGCCTTCTTCACCACCGTCAACTTCGACGGCACGATCGTCATCGGGGAGGGCGAGAAGGACGAGGCGCCGATGCTCTACAACGGCGAGCGCGTCGGCAACGGCCGCGGCCCGCAGGCCGACGTGGCGGTCGACCCGATCGACGGCACCTCGCTCACCGCCGCCGGCCGCAACAACGCGCTGTCGGTGATCGCCGTCTCCGACCACGGCACGATGCTCGACGCGTCGAGCGTGTTCTACATGGACAAGCTCGTCACAGGGCCGGCGGGCGTGGGCGTGGTCGACATCCGGCTTCCGATCGGAGAGAACATCCGCCGGCTCGCCAAGGCGCTCGACAAGCCCGTCGACGAGCTGGTCGTCTCGGTGCTCCACCGTCCGCGTCACGAGCGCCTCATCGAGGAGATCCGCGAGGCCGGCGCCGGCACCCGCCTCATGAGCGACGGCGACGTCGCCGGCGGCATCAACGCCGCGCGTCACAACGCCCGCACCGACATGTGCGTCGGTGTCGGCGGCAGTCCCGAGGGCATCGTCACGGCCTGCGCGATCAAGGCGCTCGGAGGCCACATCCAGGGCCGTCTCTGGCCCCGCGACGACGACGAGAAGCAGCGCGGCATCGACGCGGGACTCAAACTCGACGGATTCGTGTACGAGGCGGACGATCTCGTCACGGGCAGCAACACGATCTTCGTCGCGACCGGCGTGACCGATGGCGCGCTCGTCGCCGGCGTCCGGCGCGAGGGCGGGTACGTCTACACGGAGAGCGTCGTGCTGCGCGGCGCGTCGGGCACGCTGAGGCGGATCTCGTCGGAGCACCTCGTCTCGAAATGGCTCTGAGCACCTGACGCGGGACGCGCGTGGCGGGCGCGACACGTGATGCTGCCGTGACCCTTTCGTGACCGCCCTCCGCGGGAACTCTGGCAGAATCTTGAGTGGTGTCGATGGAGACACGTTGGTGTTTCCTACTCGAGGAGTTGACGATGTCCGCGCACTCAGCCGATCCGTCGTCGCCCCAGACGGGCGCGCAGGCCGTGGTCGCCAACGCGATCGATCCGGCCCGCCGGCCCGACGTGCTGCTGCGCGTCCGCCGTGACGAAGGTCACGAGGTCAGCGCGTGGTGGATGATCGGCGCGTTCGTCGGCGTCTCCGCCGCGGTCATCGTGCTGCTGAGCTTCGTCCCCGGCGGCGCCTGAGCCTCACTCGTCCGGCGACGCGATGCGCGCGCGCACCTCGCCGAGCTCCGCGGTGGCGGCGAGCGGCGTCGCCGCGGTGTCGCTTCCGGCGCCGGCGACGTGGGACTCCTCCAGTCCGGGGAGCGTCTCATCGAGCAGCTCGGGTGCCGTGAGGCGGCGCGGGCTCTTCTCGATCGCCGCGGGCTCGTTCACCGCGTCGAGCTTGGTCGCATCGATGCCGGGGAACTTGCGCGCGCTCACCAGCACGCGCGTCTCGAGCGAGCCGGCGAACCGGTTGTAGCTGTCGACCGTGCGCTCGATCGCCCGGCGCAGGTCGTCGGCGTGCGACGCCAGGGAGCCGAGCCTCTCGTAGAGCTGGTTGCCGAGGTCGAAGAGCGCGCGGGCCTCTTGCGACACGTCCTGCTGGGTCCACGTGTACGCGACGGTCTTGAGCACCGCCCAGAGGTTCACCGGCGACGCCAGCGCGACACGCTTGCCGAAGGCGTAGTCGAGCAGTGACGGATCCTCCTCGAGGGCGGCCGCGAGCAGCGACTCGCTCGGCACGAAGCAGACCACGAACTCGGGGCTCGACGACAGGCCGGCCCAGTAGGTCTTGCGGGCGAGCGCGTCGACGTGTGCCCGCACCGCCTTGACATGCTTGTCGAGCAGGCCTCGCCGCCGGGCCGCCTCCGCGCCCTGCGCCGTCAGCGGGATCGCGCTCGCCTCGAGGAACGCGTCGAGCGGGACCTTGGCGTCGACGGCGATCGCCTTGTCGCCGGGGAGGCGGATGACCATGTCGGGGCGGCCGGCGCCCGCGTCGGACGTGATCGACGCCTGCAGGTCGAAGTCGACGTGCCGCGTGAGCCCGGCGGCCTCGACCACGCGGCGCAGCTGGGTCTCGCCCCACACGCCACGAGTGCTGCCCGAGCGCAGGGCGCTCGCCAGCGACTCGGTGGTCGCGCGCAGCGCCTCGTCGGACTCGTGCGCGCGGCGCAGCTGCTCGGCGAGCGTGCCGAACTGGAGATGGCGGTCCCGCTCGAGGTCGTCGACCTTCGTGTGCATCGCCGCCAGCGTCTCCTGCACCGGGGCGAGCGCGCGCAGCACCGACTGCTCCCGCCGCTCGCGCTCCTCGCGTGCGGCCTGGTCGTGGCGCGCCTGGCTCGCCAGCTCGCGGTAGAGAAGCTGCTGGTGCTCGAGCTGCGCCTGCACGCCCTGCCGCGCGGCCTCGGACGCGGCCAGGCGCGCGCTGAGGTCGGCGTGCTCCCGCGCGGTGCGCGCAGCGCCGCGGGCGAGCCCTGCCGCCCAACCGGCCATCGCGCCGACGAGCAGCGAGACGATCACCACCACACTGATCACGACTGCGTCCATGGCACCAGGGTGCCGGATGCCTCGGACATCGCTGCGGCGGCGGGCCGCAGCATCCGGTGTCCGCTATGCGACGGCGAAGCGGACCGCGGGCGCGTCGGCGACCGCGATCTGCGACACCCGCACACCGACCGCTGCGGTGAGGGCCCCGATGTCGTCGGCGCCGACGCGGCGCGCCGCGTCGATCATGACGTGGGCGCACGCCATCGCGTCGGCGGTCGCGTTGTGGTGCGGGAACTCGGCGAAGCCGGCCTCCGCGGCGACGAACGGCAGCCGGTAGGACTCGAGGCGGTAGACCCGGCGCGCCACCTGCAGGCTGCACGCGTACCGGTAGGGCGGGCACTCGTCGCCGGTCGCGTCGCACGCGCGCTTGAGCACGGCCATGTCGAAGCCGGCGTTGTGGGCGACGAGGATGTCGGAGCCCGCGAACGCGACGATGTCGGCGAGCTGGCGGCTCCAGGGGGCTGCGTCGACGACGTCCTCCGGCCGGATGCCGTGGATGCGCACGTTCAGCTCGAAGAACACGTCGTGGCCCGCCGGCGGGCGGATCAGCCAGCCCGTCCGCTCGACGATCTCGCCGTCGCGCACGCGCACGAGTCCGACCGCGCACGCCGAGGCGTTGCTGGAGTTCGCCGTTTCGAAGTCGATCGCGGTGAAGTCCAGGGGCACACCCCCAGACTCACCCCGGCCCGGCGGCGCGGACGCAAGGCGCGCCGAGCGCGCCGCCTCGTCATAGGGTCGGAGGCATGGCCAGTCGCGAAGAGATGTCGCTGTCGTTCGGGGCCGCCGCGGGCGCGTACGAGTCGGGCCGGCCCGACTATCCGCGAGAGGCCGTGGACTGGATGCTCGCCCCCGTCCGCGAGCCCGGCCGGGCGGTGCGCGTCGCCGACGTCGGAGCAGGCACCGGCAAGCTCACGCGCACCGTCGTCGAGGCCGGCGCCGAGGTCGTCGCGATCGATCCCGACGCCGAGATGCTCGCCGCCCTCCGCGAGCACGTCCACGGGGTTCCCACCTTCGTGGGCACGGGAGAACGGATGCCGCTTCCCGACGCCTCGGTCGACGCCGTGCTCCTCGGCCAGGCGTGGCACTGGCTCGACCCGGTCGCCGCCTCCGCCGAGGTCGGGCGCGTGCTGCGCCGGGGCGGGGTGCTCGGGCTCGTCTGGAACATCCGCGACGAGTCCGACCCGTGGGTTGCGCGCCTCACCGGGGCGATGCACGGCAGCCACGCCGAGCAGATGCTCGCGGGCGACGGACCGCGGGTGGCGGATCCGTTCGGCGGACTCGAGGCGCGGTCGTGGACCTGGACCCGCTCGATCACCCGGGCGGCGCTGCTCGACATGGTCGCCTCGCGGAGCTACGTCATCACCGCGTCCGACGCCGACCGCGCCGCGATCCTGGCCTCCGTGGGCGCCCTGTTCGAAGAGCGTCGCGTCAGCGAGGCCGACGGCGCCGAGGTCGTCGACCTGCCGTACGTCACGCACGCGTACCGCGCACTCCGTCCCTGACGCGCCGGCGGGCTACGCGCGGACGGCGCCCACGACATGCCACGGCCCGCTGACGTCGCGGTAGCGCGGCTCGAGCCCGCGCCCGCTGAGCACCGCGATCATCGCGTCGGGCGTATGGGCGTACGCACGGTACGGGTTGCCCGTCAGGGCGTACCACACGTTGATGGCCCGCGCCGCGAAGCGGGCGAACAGCGTACGCGGCGGGTGGCTGAACACGACGGCGTGCTTGGCGCGCCCGGCGGCCGCGCCGAGCAGGCGCTCGTAGTCCGGATAGCAGCACACCACCCGGTGCAGCACGACGATGTCGGCTCGCTCGACGGCCTCGGGCGTTCCGGCGAGGTCGACACCCAGCATCCGTGTCACCCGATCGCGCAAGCCGGCTTCGTCGAGCAGCCGCGTCGCCTCGGGCTCGTACGCGGAGGACAGCTCCACGTTCGTGGTGTGCGAGGCGCCCCGCTTGAGCGCCTCGAGCTGGATGTCGCCGATCCCGCCGCCGATCTCGAGGAGCGAGGCGCCCTCCAACCCGACCGCGCCGGCGAAGTCGAGCACCAGCCGCGCGCTCGGCGTGAGGCCGTCGCGTCGGTACTGGCGCGCGAGCCGGTGCGCGAACCGCGCGTTGAACTCGCGGTCGTAGCCGTCCGGTGCATGAGGTGCGCAGCACTCGTCCACGCGCCCAGTATCGCCCCGCGCCGCAGGCCGGGCAACGACGCCATCTAGACTGGATGCCCGTGGCTCTCACCATCGGAATCGTCGGTCTCCCGAACGTCGGCAAGTCGACCCTCTTCAACGCCCTGACCAAGAACCAGGTGCTCGCGGCGAACTACCCGTTCGCGACGATCGAGCCCAACATCGGCGTGGTCAACCTGCCCGACCCGCGACTCGACAAGCTCGCCGAGATCTTCCACTCCGAGCGGATCCTGCCCGCCGCGGTGTCGTTCGTCGACATCGCGGGCATCGTGCGCGGCGCGAGCGAGGGCGAGGGCCTCGGCAACAAGTTCCTCGCGAACATCCGCGAGGCCGACGCGATCGCCCAGGTCGTGCGCGGCTTCGACGACGACGACGTCGTGCACGTCGACGGCGCGGTCAACCCGCAGGGCGACATGGAGACCATCAACGCCGAGCTGCAGCTCGCCGACCTCGAGACCCTCGAGAAGGCGATCACGCGGTACGAGAAGGAGGTCAAGGGCAAGAAGCTCGATCCCTCCGTGCTCGCCGCGGCGGTCGAGGCGAAGGACGCCCTCGAGCGCGGCGTGCTGCTGTCGGCCTCCGGCATCGACCTCACGCCGATCAAGGAGCTGGGCCTGTTGACCGCGAAGCCGTTCATCTTCGTCTTCAACGTCGACGAGGCGGTGCTGACGGATGCTGCGAAGAAGGCATCGCTCGAGGCGCTGGTCGCGCCGGCCAAGGCGGTGTTCCTCGACGCGAAGATCGAGTCCGAGCTCATCGACCTCGACCCCGAGGACGCGGCAGAGCTGCTCGCGTCGACGGGTCAGGACGAGTCGGGTCTCGACCAGCTCGCGCGGATCGGCTTCGACACGCTCGGGCTCCAGACCTATCTCACGGCCGGACCGAAGGAGGCCCGCGCCTGGACCATCGGGAAGGGCTGGAAGGCCCCGCAGGCCGCGGGCGTGATCCACACCGACTTCGAGAAGGGCTTCATCAAGGCCGAGGTCATCTCGTTCGACGATCTCGTCGAGACGGGCTCGGTGGTCGAGGCCCGCTCGAAGGGCAAGGCCCGCCTCGAGGGCAAGGACTACGTCATGCAGGACGGCGACGTCGTCGAGTTCCGCTTCAACGTCTGACGTCCGCTCCCTGGAAAGGCTTCCCATGACCGACACCACGCAGATCTTCGAGCCCGACGGACGCGCGATCCCCTACATCGTCGAAGGCGACGGGCCCATCGGCCTGGTGCTGATCGCCGAACCCGGGCAGGACGCCCTGGGCGTCGTGGGGCATTACCTCGCCGAGGAGGCGGGGTTCCACATCATCCGCGTCGGCTACCGTACGAACGTCGACGCCGCCACGACGGATGATCAGGCCGACGACGTCGTCTCGATCGTCGACGCGCTGGGCCTCGAGCGCACCTGGGTCGGCGGGCACGGCCGCGGCGGCACCGTCGCACGTGCGCTGGTCGCCGCGCACCCGGAGCGCGTCAACGGACTGCTGCTGCTGGGCGTGGAGGACGAAGACATCGCTCTCGCCCCCGTGATCCCTGTGCTGATCGTCCAGGGCGCCGACGACGACGTGACCCCGCCCGCGAACGGCGACCGCCTCCAGGCGACGGCGCCCGAGCGGGCGAGCGTCAAGACCCTCGACGCAGCCGGTCACCTCTTCCCGCTCACGCACCCGATCGAGACGGCGGTCATCGTCGAGGAGTACCTCGACTGGGACTGAGCCCGGGTCGGGTCAGCCGACCGGGATCAGGTAGGCGACGACCGCGGCGATGGTGAATGCCCGCACCGGCTATGCGATGCCCGCGAACTCCGCCAGACGCGCCCGCCCCGCGGCGATGTTGTCCTTGAAGCGCGCGGCGGCCGCGAGCACCGCCGCGTCGTCGGTCCGATCCGGCGGGACCCGCGCGGGGTTCAGGCTGGTGGTGTTGGACCACGCGCGCAGGTCGGTCTCCCTGGACATCGCCAGCGACGCGTCGCCGCCGATCGCCTGCATCGTCGCCCAGTCCGCGGGCGTGTCGGAGTACGGCGACGGACGGCACACGCGGTTCTTCTCGGCGTCGTCGTCGCGCGTCGCCTCGACGTAGCCGGCGAGCGCCGCGCCGTAGCAGGGGAAGCCCACCCGCACCGGCTGCGGGGTGATCGCCTCCGGGGTCCAGATCGGCTTGAGGCCCGGGTACTTCAGGCCCTCGGCCGCACAGTGCACCACGAGCGCGTCGGACGGGACCCGCACGTCGCCGTCCGCGAAGGACAGGCGTCCTCGGCCGGCGGACTGCACGTGCCCGCGGCGGATCACGTCGTCGATCGAGCGGACGAGGTCGAGCTCCCACGTGGCGAGCGTCGGCGTCTTGGCCATCGTGGGCGTGACCGCGGGGTCGAAGCGCAGCATGATCCCGGCGTCCTCCATGCGGAAGAAGACGTCGTCGGGATCGGCTGCGGCGGCCGCGGCGGCCATCGTGTCGGCGGCCATTCCGAGGAAGATCGCCGGATCGGGCTGCACGACGGCGCGGTTGAGCAGCCACGGGTCGCGGGGGCGCACCCACGTGATCGCGTCGGGCGCGACGCCGTTCTGCAAGAGCCACACGCACGTGTCGGTCGCGGTCTTGCCGGCTCCCACGATGACGTAATGGCCAGGAGCCTCGGTGATGCGCACGAGGTCGTTGACGGCCACGACGTGCGCCCCGTCCTCGACGGCGAACGGCGGGGGAGTGAGCAGGGGGATGTCGGGCGAGAGGTATCGCGCGTCCACCACGCGGGCGCGCGGCGCGTGGAACCGGGTGCCGCTGAGGAGCGACACGAACCGGCGATCGCCCAGGTACTCGCTGCGACCGTGGAAGGCGACGCGGCCCGACCGGACGAGTCGTGCCAGCACGCGGGCGTAGTACTCCATCACCTCCGCGGCGCTCGCGCGCTCGTGGAGCCCGCGCTCCGGGCCGTCGTCCTGGAGGCGTCCGCCGCCGAGCAGCGTCGAGGCGACGCCGTAGAAGGCGGACGCCTGGTGCAGCCGCACGAACCCGTACGCGTCGAGCCAGTGGCCGCCGGCGCCGTGACGCCGGTCGACGATCGCCACCGACACGTCGTCGGCCGCGGTGGTGAGGGCGTCGACGAACGCCATCCCCATCGCCCCCGCCCCGACGACCAGGTAGTCGACGTCGACCATCGCCTCCATGCGCTCATCAGAGCAGTGCGCGTGCCGCCCGTCAATGCCCCTACGACACCGGGACCGCCGAGGGCAAGGGGACGCGCGCACGGCTCGTCCGCGTCGACAATGGTCGCGTGGGCGAGAACGAAGAACCCCCGGGCAGTCGCGCACCGCTCGCTGCGACGCCCGACGAGCCGCTTCCACACCCCGATCCCCACCGCGCGACCGTCCTGGTGATCGGCGTGGTGGCCACGGTCCTGTTCGTGCTGCTGCGCTTCGCGGTGGCGCTCGGCGGACACGATCCCCTCGCCGCCGACGTCTGGTGGGACGATGTCATGCTCGCCGGCCTGAACGACGTGGGTCTGGTGATCGCCTGGGTACCCGCCATCGTCGGCGGCGTGGTCGGCGCGCCGGTGGTCGGGATCCTCATCATCGCGATCTTCCTCTGGCAGCGACGACGATGGGATGCTGCGACCCTTGCGGTCGCCATCGTGACTGTGACCGCGATCGGCGCCCCGATGGCCGCGGTCATCGCGCGGGTGCGGCCGTCGGAGTCGCTCGCCGAGAGCGTGGCCACCTCATTCCCGTCAGGTCACACCGCCGTCGCGACGACCATCGCGGTCACCCTGGGACTGCTGCTGCGCCGCTGGTACGTCTGGACGCTCGGAGTGGTCTGGATCGTCTGGATGATGTGGAGCCGTACCTACCTCCACGCCCACTGGGCGAGCGACGTGCTCGCGGGGCTGCTGGAGGGCGTCGCGGTGGCCTGCCTGGTGTGGAGCGCCATGCAGGCCTGCCGCATCCGGACGGCGATGTCGTCACGGGCGTCCGCTCCGGAGCCGGACGCCTGAGCACGGTTCCCGTATGGATTTCAAGCCCCGGTCCTGCGGCGATCGCCGGAGATACGCTTCGCGGATGACCACTGCGAAGAGTGCGGCGCGGGCCGCGACCGACTCACCCGTCTTCCGGACGATCGCCCGCGTCGGCTATGTCGTGCTCGGCATCGTGCACATCGTCATCGGAGCGATCGCGATATCGGTCGCCACCGGCGGCGCGGGCGAGGCGGACCAGGGCGGTGCCATGGAGAAGATCCGCGACACACCCGCGGGAGTGATCCTCCTCTGGGCGATCGTCGTGGGGCTCGCGGCGCTCGCCGTCTGGCAGATCGCCGAGGCCTTTCTGGAGCGCGACCCCGACACCAAGAAGAAGTGGGGGTACCGCCTCAAGTACGCGGGCACCGCCGTCGCGTACCTCGCGATCGCGTTCACGGCGCTCGTGTATGCGCTCGGCGGGCGCTCGGACTCCTCCCAGTCCTCGCAGTCCCTGAGCGCGCGGCTGATGGACAGTCCCGGCGGCCTGCTCGTGCTCGTCCTCGTCGGGCTCATCGTGCTCGCCATCGGCATCGCGTTCGTCGTGCGCGGCTTCACCCGCGCCTTCGAGAAGCGCCTCGACCTGCCCTCGGGTGTCGCCCGCAAGGGCATCGTGACGTTCGGCGTGGTGGGCTATGTCGCGAAGGGGATCGCCGTCGCCGTGGCGGGCATGCTCTTCGTCGTGGCCGCCTTCACGCACGATCCGGAGGCGGCGGGCGGACTGGATGCCGGCCTCCACGCCCTTGCCGAACTGCCGCTCGGGTCGGTCATCCTGTGGGTGGTCGCCGCCGGACTGATGATCTACGGCGTCTTCTGCTTCGCGCGCGCCCGCTACGCGCGGATGTGAGTCACGCCGACGCGGACATCACGCGGCGGCGTCAGTTCGACCCGACGACGTCGGCGGTCCGCTCGCGCGGGGGCGCAGCATCCAATGCCGCCGTCGCCGCCCGCCGCCCCTCGGCGATGAGACGCGGGACGTCGGTCATCCGCCACTGCGCCATGCCCTCCATCTCGGGCTGGATCAGCACGACCGACGGGTCGGCGACGAGATCGGCCGTGCGGCTGACCGTGCGCATCATGCGGACGTTCTCCCACTTCGCATGCAGCCGCACCACGATCACCCGCGTGGCGCCGAGGGCGCGCGCCGCGGCGACGGGCACGTTGTCGATCATGCCGCCGTCCGCGAGCAGCGCGTCGCCACGGCGGATCGGAGGAAGCAGGCCCGGCACGGCGACGGTCGCGCGAAGCGCGGCGCTCAGCGGGCCTTCGTCGAGGATGATCCCGCGCCGCGTGCGCAGATCGGTGGCGTAGGCGGCGAAGCGCCGGGGGAGGTGCTCGATGTGCGGGTCCTCGCCGAGGGCGCGCGGGACGGCATCGACGATGGGCGTCGTGTCGAGCAGTCCCCAGCGCGGTGTCAGCGACCATTGCGCGATCGCGCTCCAGCGGAAGGATCGTGCGGCGCGCTCGATGGCGTGCGGCCCCAGCCCCGCGGCGTATGCGGCGGCCACGAGCGCTCCCGAGCTCGTGCCGGTCGCGATCCCGGGGCGGATGCCCCGCTCCGCCAGCACCTGCAGCACGCCGACGTGGGCGGCCCCGAATGCGCCGCCACCGCCCAGTACGAGCCCCAGCTCAGGGTCGTCGATCACGTGGTCCTCCGCTCGTCGCGCCCCGGCGACGGTAGCACCCCGCAGATGGGCAACGACTGTGGACGAGCGCGGCAGCGAGGGTGATTGACGTGCCACCCGTCAGTTGGGATCCTGGGCGGGATCACGGATCGGCACTGGGGGCGAGAGGTGACTGCCATGGCGATGTCGACACGGGCGACGGCGGCGAAGGCCGCAGTGGACGTCGTCGCCTCCTACTTCTCGCGCATGCAGGTCGTCGCGTCCGACCCTGAGGCGCTCGTCTTCGCGTTCGGCAATCCGCACGAGATGGCTCTGCCGGGCCTGCCGGCCGCCATCCGGAGGCACGCGGAGCCGAGGTCCGTCGACTGGTTCGCGTACAAGAGCAGCGAGCGGTCCGCGCAGGAGGTCGTGGCGGCGGGGCTGACCGGCGAGCTGGGACTGGACTTCGCACCCGAGGACATCGCCATGACGCAGGGTGCGTTCGGTGCGATCTCGCTCGCGTTCGCGCTCCTGGCAGATGCGGGCGACGAGGTCGTGATCCCGGTGCCCGGCTGGTTCTGCTACGTGCCCATGCTGCACGCGGCGGACCTCGTCCCGGTCGGCGTGGAACTCGCCCCCGCGACCTTCGACCTCGACGTCGACGCGATCGCGCGGGCGATCACTCCCCGCACGAGGTTCGTCGTCGTGAACTCGCCGGCGAACCCGACCGGCCGTGTCTATCCGCGATCGACGTGGGAGGCGCTCGCGGTGGTGCTCGAGGAGGCGTCACGCGCCCAGGGCCGCCGCATCTGGCTCATGTCGGACGAGCCGTACCGCCGCATCCGGTTCGACGGGATCGAGTTCACGAGCCCCGCCGCGTTCTATCCGTGGACGGTGATCGACTACAGCTACGGCAAGGTGCTGCTCGCCCCGGGCGCGCGGCTGGGGTACCTCGCGCTGTCCCCGCTGCTCCCGGCGGCGGAGCGGGAGGAACTGCGCGCGGCTCTCTTCCCCCTCGGGCTCGCCATCGGGTGGGGGTTCCCCGACGCGGTCATGCAGTACTCCGTGCCGGAGCTCGAGACCCTCTCGATCGACATGGCCGAGCTGACGCGCAAGCGCGACCGCATGTACGGCGCCCTCACGGACGCCGGCTATGAGCTCACCCGGCCGGAGGGCACCTTCTACCTGTGGGGGAAGGCACCCGGACGCGACGCCCAGGCGTTCTGCGACGCCCTGGAGGATCGGGGCGTGTACGTGATGCCCGGCTCCCTGTTCGAGCAGCCTCATCACTTCCGGATCTCGCTGACCGCGACGATGACGACGATCGAGCGGGCGATCCCGCACCTCGTCGAGTACATCGCGGACCGCGTCAGGACCGACTGACACGGATGCTGCGCCCCGAGCCCTCAGATCACGCCTGAGCCCGCGCCGCCGGCGGAGCAGGATCGAGCAGCGACCGCGCGAGCAGCGTGGCTCCCGCCACCGCCGCCGGCATCGTCGCGACCGCCCCGAGCGGCACCAGGAAGCAGAGCTGGGTCGCGACGCCGAAGCCGAGCACGCGTGCGCGTCGGCGGCGCAGCAGCTCTTTGCGGGCGCGCCTCGTGAGCCCTCGGGCGGTCAGCGCGCGCGAGCTCAGCTCGTCGGCGATCAGCCACCCGGTGAATACCACCGCGAAGAGGGTGCTCGCCACGCCGCCGACCACCGGGATCAGGCCGATCAGCGCCGCGAGCAGCGCGACGCCCACGCCGCGGGCGATGAGCGAGAGCCCGTCGGCGACGGACCGCCAGAACCCGTAGTCGGACGCGAACTGCGGGGTGCCGGCTTCGGTCTCGACCGCCTTCCAGATCCGCTCGTAGAACGGCTCGCCCACCAGCAGCGTGAGCGCCGTGAACGAGACGGCGACGAGCACGAGGGCAGCACCGAGGAGCGCGGTGCCCACCGCGATGCGGAAGACGGTGGCCCACACGCCCGGCCAGCGGTCGGCGAACGGCGTCATCGCATCGGTGAGCGCCGGGAGGGATGCGCTCAGCGCGATGAGCCCTGCGAGGAACAGCAGGCCGACGATCGCGGCGGGAACGAGGCCGAGCGTCATGAGACCCGGCCTTCGCCGCCATTGCGCGAAGCCGCGGCCGAGCATCCCGACTCCTCCGATGAACTCCCGCATCTGATTCAGCCTAGGACGCCCTCGGCACCGCGTCGTGTACGCAGATCGCTCGCCCGCCGTCAAGCCCCTCTGCACGGCGTCCTGCGGCGAGGATCTTGAATGATGACCCGCGATGAGGCGCGCGGTCCCGCCGAGGAGGTCGTCATGCTCGAGACATCGATTCCCGCAGTCCGGACCCGCCGCCCCGAGCTGCTATGGGTGGGGTCGGGAGCGTGGGTGGCCTGCGACCCCTCGGTCGATGCCACGGATCCGCACCGCGCCGTCGCGTACCTCGAGTGCAAGGACGACCGCGTCTATGTCCTGTGGGTCGCCGGCAGCGGCGGCGTGTGCGAATTCGAATCGATCAGCGAGGCGCTCGAGCAGATCGCGCAGCGACTCGCGCCCGCAGCGATCTGACCCCGTCGTCACCTCGCGGGGATCGCGGTCTCCGAGACCATCGCGAGAACGTCCTCGAGGAAGCTGGCGACGATGCGGGCTTCGTCGGTGGGCAGCTCCGAAGCGAGGCCCCGCAGCTGCATCGTGAGCGGGTCGAGATGATCGGGGTCGATGTTCCGGTCGAACGGCCGGATGAGCTTCTTCCGCCGGTCGTGCGGGTGACCCTCGACGACGACGAGTCCCCGCGCCACCAGACGGTCGATGAGTGCGGTGCCCGACGCGGGGGAGAGGTGGAGCGCTCTCACGATCATGGAAGGCGTGACGTCCCGGGTGTCGACCCGCTCGAGCAGGTAGCGCATCGCGGCGCGGTCCGTCTCGTTCATGCCGGTCTGCTGCTCACGCCGACGGGCGAGCTTCACCTCAGCGAGCCGGAGTCGTTCGAGGACGCCTGCCACGTCGGGTCGATGTCCATCGGTCGCCTGCGTCGACGGCATCGTGCTGTCCGCCACGAGTGCACTCCCTCGTCCGGCCCCCGCCCGAGGGTACGGCGGAGGGATTCGTTTCATTCGACCACAAAACTCTCGCGAGCGAAACCTTCAGGTCGTGAAACTTCATCGCCTGAACATTAGAATAATGAAATTCTCATTATCGAAAAGTTCGAGAGTGAACTATCATGGGAACACGCCTCCGAAAGGAGCATTCCCATGGCTGAACTCGTCTATGGTCCCGAGGGCACTCCCATCTCCATACCGGAGCACGTCCTCGTTCACGTCAAGCTGGTCGTCACCACGAAGCTGCGCCGCAACGAGAGCTTCATGATGTCGTGGCGCCACGCCGACGGCTCAGGGCGCTCGTCCGTCTGGCTGGAACCGTCGATCCCGCTGCGCTTCACGTTCGACAGCGTCGAGGAGCCCCGGATCGACCACGCTCTGCTGTCCCGGCTGGCTGCGGAGGCGAGCTCCAACGCCGGCCTCATCCTCGAACTCGACGACATCCACCTGCTGGCTCCGCCCGTGACCTCGGCGCCCGCGCTCGAGGAGTCGGCGGCGTAGGACGCGCGACCCGCTGCGTGAACCTGCCCATCGCCCGACGCCGCGCGCGGGAACGCACCCGCTAGCACGTCGATCCTGCGCCCGCAACGACATGGGCGGTTCGCCGACCGCCGCGCAGGCTGGGGTGCATGGTCTTCCTCGGCTATCACGCCTCCCACGAACAGCTCCCGCCTTCGCGCCTGCTCGCCGCCGTCCAGGAGGCCGAACGCTCCGGCTTCGACGGTGCGATGTGCTCCGACCACTTCGCGCCGTGGGGACTGGCACAAGGGGAGTCCGCGCACGCCTGGAGCTGGCTCGGCGCGGCGATGGCGACCACCGGCTTCCCGATGGGTGTGGTCACGGCACCCGGCCAGCGCTACCACCCGGCGATCTCGGCGCAGGCCATGGCGACACTCGCGGAAATGTTCCCGGGGCGTTTCTGGTGTGCGCTCGGCAGCGGCGAGGCGCTCAACGAGCACGTGACGGGCGACGCCTGGCCGCCGAAGCCGCGGCGGGAGGAGCGCCTCGAGGAGGTCGTCGATGTGATCCGCCGCCTGCACGCGGGTGAGCGCGTCGACCACGACGGGCTCGTCAGGGTGCACGACGCCCGGCTCTGGTCGCGTCCGGCCGATCCACCGCGGCTCCGCGCGGCCGCGGCGTCGGAGCCGACGGCCGCCTGGGCCGCATCGTGGGCCGACGGCCTCATCACGGTGGGGCACGATCCCGACGAGATCCGCGCGATCATCGCGGCCTACCGCGATGCCGGGGGCCGCGGCCCGTGCGCGGTGCAGGTGCACGTGAGCCTCGCCGATTCGGACCACGAGGCCCGGCGCATCGCCGCCGAGCAGTGGCGGCAGGCGACCGTGCCTGCGGAGCTCATGTGGGATCTCATGCAACCCGAGGACTTCGACCGCCTCGCCGACCCCGGCGATGTCGAGGCGCTCGAACACGGCGTGCTCATCGCGTCCGACGTCGACGGGGCTGCGGCGCGACTGGCGGCCGTGGCGGAGGCCGGTGCGGACGAGCTCTTCCTCCACGGGGTCGGCCAGGACCAGGAGGACTTCCTGGGCCGGGCACGCGGCGGACTGCTCGACGCGGTGAGGCGGCTCGCCTGACGAGCCGCCTTCGCGCCGTCACGCTCAGGACGAGATCTGTGCGACGGCCTCTCCGGCCTCGGCCGGCGCGAGCGACAGCGCCACGTCGGCCTGACTGATGATCCCGACCAGCTCGTGGTCCTCGATGACGGGCACACGGCGGATCTGGTGCCGCTTCATCACCTCGAGCACAGCCTCGATGTCGTCTTCGGCGCCCACGGTCACGGGCTTGCCCTCGCCGAGGCTGCCTGCGGTCGTCGATGCGGGATCCCCGCCCTCGGCGACGCACTTCAGCACGATGTCGCGATCGGTGAGCATCCCCTTCAGCTTCTTGTCGTCGCCGCAGATGGGCAGCGCTCCGACGTCGAGCGACGCCATGAGTCGAGCGGCGTCCACGAGGGTCTCGTTCTCGCCCACGCAGCGCGGGGCAGTGGTCATGATGTCCCTGGCAGTGGTCATCGGTCCTCTCCTTCCGGTTACCCGGTCGCCGGCGACGGTACGCGCGAGACCCCCGACCACCGAGGGGGTTGACACCCCGCCCGCGCACGCGTGACAACACCGGAGTGCCGGCGGCCGGTGGCAGGATGGGGCCATGCCTGAGTCGCCGGAGGTCGAGGCTCTCGCGCGGTTCCTCGCTGACGAGGCATCGGGCCGGGAGATCCGCGGAGTCGATGTGCTCGAATTCCGCGCCGTCAAGACGCGCGCAGCACCCCCGGCGAGCATCGCCGGGCGCACGATCACCGGCGCACGGCGCCACGGCAAGCACGTGGAGATCGTGCTGGACGAGGCGAGCCTCGTCGTGTCACTCGGTCGCCACGGATGGATGCGGTGGCTCGATGCCGCGCCGGGTGAGGAGGACGTCGCGCTCGGTGCCGACACACCGCCGGCTCTCGCGACGTTCGAGCTGTCGGGCGACAACGACCTGCAGGTGACGGATGCCGGCAGCTGGGTCTCGCTCGGGCTGTTCGTGGTCGAAGGCGCCGGCGACGTGCCTGCGATCGCGAAGCTGGGTCCCGATCCCGCCGACCCCGCGTTCACCCGCGAGCAGTTCGACACGGCTGTGGGCGGGCGTCGGAAGCAGATCAAGGCGATCCTGCAGGAGCAGGAGTCGCTCGCCGGCATCGGCAACGCGTACTCCGACGAGATCCTGCACCTCGCGAAGGTGTCGCCGGTGACCCACGCCGCCGCGCTCGACCCAGGCGCCGCCGACCGGCTGTTCGATGCGACGCTGACCACGGTGCGCGGGGCGATCGAGGCACGGCTCGGGGTGCCGATCGATCAGCTCAAGGCGCAGAAGGTGGCCGCGATGCGCGTGCACGGACGCACGGGTGAAGCCTGCCCGGTGTGCGGCGACACGGTCCGCGACCTGACGTTCTCGGGAACGTCTGCGCAGTACTGCCCGACCTGCCAGAACAGGGGAGTGCCGCTCTGAACGGCGGCGCCTCCGCAGGCTCAGGCCGCCGTGGTCGCCCTTCCCGTGGGTAGCATGGACCCCATGACGACTTCGCAGCAGCCTGCCCCGATCACCCTCGCACCCGTCCCCGACGAGAAGAACCTCCTCACGGTCGTCGACTCCGCCGGTTCGTGCTGCGGCGGCGGCAGCTGCAGCATCGACTGACCCGCCGCTCCGCTCGCACCACGACGCGCCGGCGATGACCGACGAACAGCTTCACATCACGCCGCGGGTCGGCCGCATCCTCATGTCGGAGGAGGCGATCTACGGCCTGATCCTCGTCTCGGGGATGATCGTCGTGAGCGGCTCCTCGACCGGCACCTCGGTCGACGCACTCATCACGGTTTCGGTGACGGTGATCGTGTTCTTCGCCGCCCACGTCTTCGCCGGGACGCTGGGACGCCTGGCGGCCACCGACGGCAAGGCGGGACTGCGCGCGAGCCTGCGGGCCTCGGCTCGTCAATCCGGAGGCATGCTCCTCGCCTCGGTGCCGCCGCTCGCCATCCTGCTGCTCGGCACGACGCGCATCATCGAGGACAGCACCGCCCTCTGGGTCGCTCTGATCGTCAACACCGTGCTGCTCGGGACGCTGGGCTGGATCGCGGTCGCGCGCTGGAGCACCCACTGGTTCCCGCGCATCCTGAGCGCCGTCATCACGGCCGCGTTCGGCGGGGTGCTCATCCTCCTCAAAGCGGTCATCCACCACTGATGCCGCGCGCGGCCTGGGCCGGCGCGAGCAGAGCCGACACCAGTGCCGGGCTGAGGCCCGGCACGTCGTCGACCGGCACCGCCAGGGCGAGCAGCGCGCGGCTGAAGTAGTTGCGCACGGCGGCGGCGAGCGTGATGTCGACGATCTGGCGATCACTGAACCCGAGGTCGCGCAGGCGCTGGGTGTCGGCGTCGGTCATGGCCGCAGCATCCGTCGAGAGCTTCTCGGAGTAGGCGACCACCGCCATGTCGGTCTCGTCGAGGCCGGCGCCCGCGCCGTCGCGCGCGAGGCGTGCCAGCTGGTCCTCATCGAGGATCCCAGCTCGCAGGCTCTTGCGGCCGTGGGCGAGCAGGCAGTGGTCCGACCCGATCGCGCGCGCGGCGCCGAGCGTTGCGAGCTCGTAGTTGCGCAGGCCGATCGACGGCACGATGGTCCGGATCAGCGCCTCGAAGGCCTGGTGCGCCTCGGGATTGATCGCCATCGCACGCGTGTGCCCGAAGACGAAGCCGTCTCCGCGGAGGTCGTCGTCGTACATCTCGGCGACGTGGCCGGTGGCTCCGTCGATCTCCGGAGTGCTCACGATCATGGTGCCGCCTTCCCTCGGGTCCTGGGCGCATCCAGAATCGCGGATGCCCCACCCCTTGTCGAGGGGCGGGGCATCCGGGTGATACCTGGGTCAGTGACCGCCGGGCGCGCCGATCGGTGCGTCGGCCGGCTTGCGGATGAGGAACGCGCCGACCAGGAGGGGCAGCGAGAGGACCGCGGCCGTGAGGAAAGCGGCGTGCGTGCCGGCCGCGCCGGCGGCGGTCGCGTCGGCGCCCGATGACGTCGCGGCCGAGGATGCGGCGGCCATGACGCCGAACATGAGCGCGATGCCCGCGGCACCGGCGACCTGCTGGGCGGTGCCGACGACCGCGGAGCCGTAGGAGTAGAACTTCGGCTGGAGCGAGGCGAGCGACGCCGTGAAGAGCGGCGTGAACGACAGCGCGAGGCCGAACGACAGGATCGTCTGCGCCACGGCGATGAGCCACACCGGCGTCGCCGCGCCGAAGGTCGTGTAGAACCACAGCATGGCGCTGGTGATCACCGCACCCGGGATCAGCAGCACCGTGGTGCCCCAGCGGTCGTAGATGCGGCCGATCACGGGGCCTGCGAGACCCATCGCCAGAGCGCCGGGCAGGACGACGAGCCCGGCGGTGAGCGGGTCGACGCCGACGACATCCTGGAGGTAGAGCGGCACCACCGTGATCGCGCCGAAGAACGCCATCGACATGATGGCCATCTGCGCGATCGACAGCGAGAAGTTGGCGCTGCGGAACACGCGCAGGTCGAGCAGCGCGTCGTCCTTGCGCTGCAGCACGACCTGGCGCCAGCCGAACACGCCGAGCGCCACCACGCCGACCGCCAGCGACACGATGAGCGTGGTGGTCGAAGCGGCGGCGGCGGCCGCCGCTTCTGCTCCGCCGCCGTGCCCGCCCGCGCCCAGCTGGCTCAGGCCGAACACCAGGCCGCCGAAGCCGAGTGCCGACAGGATGACCGAGGGCACGTCGATGGGGGCATGCGTGGTCTCGCCGAGGTTGTGGATCCAGCGCGCGCCGACGACCAGCGCCACGATCGCGATCGGCAGGACGATGCCGAAGATCCAGCGCCACTCGAAGCTGTTGAGGATCGCCCCCGCGAGAGTCGGGCCGATCGCCGGGGCGAGCGAGATCACGATGCTGACGCGCCCCATCATGCGGCCGCGGATGGCCGCGGGGACCACGGTCATGAGCGTCGTCATCAGCAGCGGCATCATGATCGCGGTGCCTGACGCCTGCACGACCCGTGCGACGAGCAGCATCGGGAAGCCGGGCGACAGGAACGCGATGAGCGTTCCCGCCGAGAACAGGCTCATCGCGGCGACGAACATCGTGCGGGTGGTGAAACGGCGCAGGAGGAAGCCGGTGATCGGGATGATCACGGCCATCGTCAGCATGAACGCCGTCGTCAGCCACTGCGCCGCAAGCGCGGTGATGCCGAGGTCCGTGATGAGGTGCGGGATCGCGACGCCCATCGTGGTCTCGTTGAGGATGGCGACGAACGCGGCGGCGAGCAGCAGCCAGATGACGCGGCTCTCTTCGGGGCGCAGCTTGGGCGCCGCGCCCGAGGCGATTTTCGGAACAGCGGGGACGCTGCCGGTTCCGGGTGTCGTTTCGATGGCGGCCATAGGTCGTCTCCTCGAGGCTCGGATGGACAGCGAGGTGCCACCCGAGGATGGCAAGCCTTCAAGATAACCACAGGTTCCGACATCCCATTCCCGCTTCAGGAACGGGATGCCGGTGATCAGGGGAGCCGCGAGGTCAGCGGCCGGAGCCCGCGGGCTCTTCGTCGTCCCACTTCTCGGAGCCGATCGCGTCGGTCGGCTCCGCCTCGGGCTCGCGCTCCTCCAGGTTCTTCGGGAGCGGGTTCACGATCTCCTCGTGCGGGATCGCCTGCAGGGCGTCGATCTCTGCGCGGAGCTCCGCGAGGTCGCTGCCGTCGTGCTCGGGGAGGTCGGGCGTGGAGGTCATGCCACGAGCCTAGCGTCGGCGGCGCTGATTAGGCTGGCCACGTGAGCATGCGCGGCGGTGGGGGCGGGGGAGGACACCCGGGCTTCCGGCCGGTGGACACAGAGGCGCAGCGGCGCGCGAACGCCGAGGCGCCCGAGATCCCGAATCTCGGGCGGCGTGTGGTCGCGCTCTTCCGGCCGTACAAATGGTCCATCCTGATCACCGGCGTGCTCGTGGTCGCGGGCGCGGGCATCGCCGTCATCCCGCCGCTGCTCGTCCAGCGGGTCTTCGACGACGCGCTCTTCCCCGTCGACGGATCGCCGCCCGATCTCTCCCTTCTGTGGAAGCTCGTGCTCGCGATGATCGCGCTCTTCCTGCTCTCGGCGGCGCTCGGCGTGGTGCAGACGTGGCTCACGTCGACAGTCGGCAACCGGGTGACCGGCGACCTGCGGGTGAAGCTGTTCGACCACCTGCAGTCGATGGAGCTCGGCTTCTTCACGCGCACCAAGACCGGCGTCATCCAGTCGCGCCTGCAGAACGATGTGGGCGGTGTCTCGGGGGTGCTCACGAACACCGTGACGAGCATCCTCGGCAACACGGTGACCGTCGTCGCCTCGCTCGTCGCCATGATCCTCATCGACTGGCGGCTCACGATCATCGCCGTCGTTCTCATGCCGTTCCTGATCCTGGTGCAGCGCCGTGTGGGCCAGGTGCGCGCGCGCATCGCCGGCGAGACGCAGGAGTCGCTGTCGGAGCTCACCGCCATCACGCAGGAGACGCTGAGCGTCTCGGGCATCCTGCTGTCGAAGTCCTTCAACCGCCAGCGCACGGAGTCCGCGCGGTACGCCGACGAGAACGTCAACCAGGTGCGGCTGCAGGTGCGGCGCGCCATGAGCGGCCAGGGCTTCTTCGCCGTCGTCCAGGTGATCATGGCGAGCGTGCCGGCGATCATCTACCTGGTGTCGGGCTACCTGATCGGCGGCGGCACCGATGCCATCACCGCGGGCACGATCGTCGCCTTCACCACGGTGCAGGCGCGCCTGCTGATGCCGCTGATGGGTCTCATGCGCGTCTCGCTCGACCTGCAGACGTCGTCGGCGCTGTTCGCCCGCATCTTCGAGTACCTCGACCTCGTGCCGGCCATCCGCGACGCGCCGGACGCGATCCACGTCGCGGATGCGCGAGGGCCGCTCGGCCGCGTGGAGTTCCGCGACGTGGTGTTCCGCTACCCGGATGCCGCGGCAGACGCCCGCGCGACGCTCCAGGGCGTCTCGTTCACCGCCGAGCCCGGTCAGCACGTCGCGTTCGTCGGGCCTTCGGGCGCCGGCAAGACGACCGTGCTGTATCTGACGCCCCGCCTGTACGAGGCGTCCAGCGGTTCCGTGCTGTTCGCCGGCGAGGACGTGCGCCGCCTCAGCCAGGAGTCGATCGTCGACAACGTCGGCATCGTCTCGCAGGAGACGTACCTCTTCCACGCCACGATCCGCGAGAACCTGCGCTACGCGAAGCCCGATGCGACCGACGCCGAGATCGAGGCCGCCTGCCTCGCGGCGAACATCCATCACGTGGTCCAGCGCTTTGAGAAGGGCTACGACACCGTCGTCGGCGAGCGCGGGTACCGGCTGTCGGGCGGCGAGAAGCAGCGCATCGCGATCGCGCGCGTGCTCCTCAAGGACCCGCCGGTGCTGCTGCTGGATGAGGCGACGTCGGCCCTCGACACCGTGTCGGAGCGGGTCGTGCAGGAGGCGCTGGATGCCGCGGCACGCGGGCGCACCACACTGTCGATCGCGCACCGTCTGTCGACCGTGATCGCGGCCGACGTCATCCACGTCGTCGAAGCCGGGCGCATCGTCGAGTCGGGTACGCACGCCTCGCTGCTCGCGGAAGGCGGGCTCTACGCCGAGCTCGCCGCGCAGCAGCTCGCGACGACCCGGATCCTCGAGGCCGAGGACTCCGAGCCGCCCGCCGACCACCCCGGTCGCCGGGCCGACACCGCACCGGATGCGGCCGTCATCACCGCCGAGGAAGTCCTCGCGGCCGGTCGCGGCAGCGTCGGCGATCCGGAGTGGCGCGAGGACTGATCGCGTCCGGGCGATGTGCGGACGGCGTCACCACAGGCGCGCGGCGGCGAGCGCCGTCGCGGCGGGCTCAGACAGGGCGACCCCGTCGGCGCGCGACCACAGCGTGCGCGCGAACGCGCCGAGCTCGCGCCGATAGGCGTGGTCGGTGTGGTCGCGCGCGAGGTCGACGAGCGGCGGCAGGTCCATCGCCAGGATGAGGCGGACGCGGGATGCCGCGGCCCGTGGCCGGCCGGCGGCATCCAGCACTGCGATGCCTCCGCTGAGCGCTTCGAGGTAGTCGCGGAGCACGGGGAGCTCGCCCTTGTGCTGGGTGATCGAGGAACCGTCGGCGCGCTCGCGCCACTCGACGACGACGTCGGGGATGACATCGAAGGCGCGGGCGCGCGTGTACATCTGCTGCGCCACGATCTGGTCCTCGTACGCCTTGCCGACGGGGAACCGCAGCCCGGTGCGCCGCCACAGATCGGTGCGGCTCACCTTCGACCACGCGACGATGTTGCCGGAGGCCTCAGGGTGCTCCTCGAGGGTGGTGCCGATGCGCGCGGGGTCGGTCGCGGCGGCGACCCAGGGCTGCACGCTGCCGGCCTCGTAGCCGCCGGCGCTGTCCGGGCGCAGCCGCACGTACGCGCCGAGCGCGAAGTCGCTGCCGCTGGCGGCGACCGTGCCGACGAGCCGCTCGAGGGCGGTGGGCGTGAGGCGGTCGTCGGCATCGAGGAACCCGACGAACGGGGTGCGGACGAGGTCGAGGGCGGTGTTGCGCGCTGCGCCCAGCCCGCTGTGCTCGCCGTGATGCACCACCTGGAACCGCTCGTCGGCGGCGGCCGCGGCGTCGAACAGGGCACCGGTCGCGTCCGTCGAGGCGTCGTCGACGAGGATCGCGACCCAGTCATCACGCGTCTGCGCGCGCAGCGAGTCGAGCGCCTCGGCGGCATAGAGGGCCACGTCGTAGCCAGGGACGATGACGGTCACGGCGGGGGGCACGTCCCGATCCTACGGTCGCCCCGCACGGCACGGCTCCGGCGAGGACGGGTATGACGCCCTGTCTCGCGGCGAGGTCAGCCGCCCGGCGCGCACACCGCGGCGACCGACGCCTCGATCGCGTCGGCCACCGCATCCAGCGGTGCGTTCAGCCATCGCGGGAAGGTGAACCGCACCGCGGTCTGCGCGACCTCCGGGGCGATGCCCATGGCGAGCAGCACGTGCGAGGGCTCGTCGCTGCCCGCGGCGCACGCCGATCCGCTCGACGACACGACACCGCGCCGCTCGAGTTCGAGGAGCACGGCTTCGCCGCTCGTCCCCGCGAACGTGAAGCTGGCGGTGCCCGCGAGGCGGTGGACCGGGTCGCCCGTCAGCCGGGCCGACGGCACCTGCTCGAGGACGCGGGCGATGAAGCGGTCGCGGATGGACGACACGCGAGCGGATGCCTCGACCCGCTCCGCTTCGGCGAGCTCCAGGGCCGTGGCGAACCCGACGGCGCCCGCGACGTCCTCGGTCCCGCTGCGGCGGCCGCGTTCCTGCCCGCCGCCGTGCAGCAGGGGCTCGATCGGGATGCGGCCGCGGATGCCGAGCACGCCCGTGCCCTTCGGCGCGCCCAGCTTGTGTCCGGCGAGGGAGATCGCGTCGTATCCGAGCTCGTCGGCCGACAGCGTGAGCCACCCCGCGGCCTGGACCGCGTCGAGATGGAGCGGGACGCGCCGCTCGCGGACGACGGCGGCCAGGGCCGCAGCATCCTGGACCGTCCCGACCTCGTTGTTGGCGTACCCGATGCTCACGAGCGCCGTGTCGTCGCGCAGGCTGTGGGCGACAGCATCCGCCGACACCCGCGCGTGCTCGTCGACGGGCACGCGGGTCGCAGCGAACCCGTGCACGCGCTCGAGGTAGCCGACCGACTCGAGCACCGACTCGTGCTCGACGGGCGTCGTCACGACGTGTGCGCGACGGTCTTCGCGACGCAGCGCCGCGGCGATCGCGATGCCCTTGATCGCGAGGTTGTCGGCCTCGGTCCCGCCGGAGGTGAAGACGATGTCGCCGGCGCGCAGGCCGAGCACGCGGGCGACGCGTGAGCGTGCGTCGGTGAGCGCGTCGGCCGCCGCCTCGCCCACCGTGTGATGGCTCGACGCGTTGCCGTACCAGCGGGTGAGGTACGGCATCATCGCCTCGAGCACCTCGGGACGGACCGGGGTGGTCGCGGCATTGTCGAGGTAGAGCATGCTCATCGGGTGCTCCCTGGGCGGGTCAGGCGGCGTCGATCCGCACGTCGAGCCCCAGATCGAGGGCGCGGGCGGAGTGCGTGAGGGCGCCGACCGAGATGACGTCGACGCCGGTCTCGGCGATCGCGCGCACGGTCTCGAGCGAGACCCCGCCGGATGCCTCGACCGTCGCGCGGCCCGCCACCTGGGCGACGCCCGCACGGAGGTCGTCGAGCGAGAAGTTGTCGAGCATGATCGTGCCGATGCCGGCGGCGAGCACCGGCTCGATCTGCTCGAGCCGGTCGACCTCGACCTCGATGTGCGTCGTGTGGGGGAGGAGATCCTTGGCCGCGAGCAGCGCCGCGGTGGGAGGAACCCCCTTCTGCGCCAGCACGGCGAGGTGGTTGTCCTTGGCCATGACCGCGTCCGACAGGGAGTGGCGATGGTTGCGTCCGCCGCCGTCGCGCACGGCCTGGCGCTCGAACGCCCGCAGCCCCGGCGTCGTCTTGCGCGTGTCGGCGATGCGGGCGCCGGTGTGCACGACCTCGGCGACGTAGGCGCCGGTGAGCGTCGCGATCCCCGACATGCGCTGCACGAAGTTGAGGCCGATCCGCTCGGCCGTGAGCACGCCGCGCGCAGGACCCGTCACGACGGCGAGGACGGCGCCCGGTTCGAACCACTCGCCGTCCTCGACGACGAGCTCGACGTCGATCGTGGGGTCGGTGAGGCGGAACGCCGCCTCGAACACCTCGCCGCCGGAGAACACGCCGCGCTCGCGCGCCACCAGCTCGGCACGGGCGACGGCGTTCTCGGGGATCAGCGCCTCGCTGGTGAGGTCGCCCCACGGCGCGTCCTCTTCGAGGGCGGCGGCGACGGCCCGGTCGATCACGGCGCGGGTCAGCATGCGACGGGCTCCTTCGAGGGGTCGGTGGCGTGGGCGCGCGCGGCAGCGCTAGCGCTGCGAGCTGCGGCGAGAAGGGCGGGAGCCTCCGCAGGCGTCCCGTCCGAGCGGAAGTGCGCGCCGACCGATTCGCGGCGGGCGAGTGCGGCCGCGACGAGGTGCTCCGCGACGAGCAGCAGGTTCTCGTCCTCGAGCTCGTGCTCGGTCACCGGCGTGCGCTGCTGCGCCCGCCAGGCAGCGATGACGGATGCCGCGTGCCCGAGGCCCGCCTCGTCTCGCACGAGTCCGGCGTCGTCCCAGAGGAGCTGCTGCAGCGCTGCGCGGGAGAACGCTGGCGCGTCGACGCGCGCCGGCGCCCCCGGGGACCATGACTCTTCCTGCTCCCCTGTCACGATCTGCCAGGGCGAAGGGCTCTCCGTGACAGGGGAGCGGTCGGACGCTCCGGCAGGGGTGCCGCCGGCGGCGACGGGCCAGATTCCGGATGCCGCGTCCTCGGCGATGCCATCGCCCGCACGTGCGCCGAACACGGCGCCCTCGAGCAGCGAGTTGGAGGCGAGACGATTGGCGCCGTGCACGCCGGTGCGGGCGACCTCGCCCACCGCGTAGAGGCCGGGGAGGGTGGTCCGGCCGAACAGGTCGGTGCGGACGCCGCCCATGAGGTAATGCGCGGCCGGGGTCACCGGGATCGGCGCGCGCGCCCAATCGAGGCCGCGCTCGCGCACGGCGCGGTCGATGGTGGGGAATCGGCGGGCGAGGAACGCCGCGCGCTCCTCGGTGTCGTCCGAGTGGATGCGCGTCGCATCCAGGAAGACCGGCCGCCCGTCCTGGAGCTCCATCTGCTGGGCGATCGCTCGGGCGACCACGTCGCGCGGAGCCAGTTCGCCGTCGGGATGCGCGTCGAACGCGAACCGGCGCCCGTGCTCGTCGATCAGCGTCGCACCCTCGCCTCGCACCGCCTCCGACACGAGGAACGAGTCACGCACCGCCAGGCCGGCGGCGTCAGCCCTGCCTTCCAGCACGGTCGGGTGGAACTGGAAGAACTCGAGGTCGGCGACCGCGGCTCCGGCCCGGATCCCCGCGGCGATTCCGTCGCCGGTCGCCACCTCGGGGTTCGTCGAGTGGGAGTAGAGCTCGCCGGCGCCGCCGGTGGCGAGCACGACCGCGTCCGCCTCGATGATCTCGCGGCGGCCGGCCGCCGCATCCGTTTCGCCGACCAGCAGTTCCACCCCGGTGACGCGACCGTCCGTCACCACGAGGTCGATGAGGAACGCGTGCTCGACGACGGCGACGTCGCTCGCGTGCAGGCGCGCGACGAGCGCCTTCTCGATCGCGGTGCCGGTGGCGTCGCCACCGGCGTGGAGGATGCGCGGGTACGAGTGCGCGGCCTCGAGGCCCTTGACGAACCCGCCCGTGTCGTCGCGGTCGAACGCGACGCCGAGGTCGATCAGCTCGCGGATGCGTGCGGGCCCCTCCTCGACCAGCACCCGGACCGCCGCCGGGTCGCCGAGACCGGCGCCCGCGACCAGCGTGTCGCGCAGGTGGTCGTCGGCGCGGTCGTCGTCGAACATGACGCCGGCGATGCCGCCCTGGGCGAACCGGGTGTTGGCGTGCTCGAGCACATCCTTGGTGACGAGGGTCACCCGGCAGCCGCGCTCGACGGCGTGCAGCGCGGTGAGGAGCCCCGCGATGCCCGAGCCGATCACGACGGCGCGGGTCATGACGCGTTCTCCCACGCGGCCGCGGGAGCTGCCGGGGGCTTGGCCGCCAGCATCCGTTCCAGGGCCACGCGAGCCGGAGCCGCGACCGAGTCCGGCACGGTGATGCGGTTGCGCACCTCGCCCGCGACGAGGCCCTCGAGCACCCACGCGAGGTAGCCGGGGTGGATGCGGTACATCGTCGAGCAGGGGCAGACGACCGGGTCGAGACAGAAGATCGTGTGCTGCGGGTGGTCCGCGGCGAGACGCTGCACGAGATTCACCTCCGTGCCGATCGCGAACGTCGTGGGCTCGGTGGCGGCCTCGATCGCCTTGCGGATGTAGTCGGTCGAGCCCGCCTCGTCCGCGGCGTCGACGACCTCCATCGGGCACTCCGGGTGCACGATGACCCGCACGCCCGGGTGCTCGGCGCGCGCCTTGTCGATCTGGTCGACGGAGAAGCGGCGGTGCACGGAGCAGAAGCCGTGCCACAGGATGACGCGGGCGTCGGCGAGCTGGTCGACGGATGCCCCGCCCAGCGGCTTGCGCGGATTCCACATCGGCATCTGCTCGAGCGGGACGCCCATCGCCTTCGCCGTGTTGCGACCGAGGTGCTGGTCGGGGAAGAACAGCACGCGGCGTCCGCGCTGGAACGCCCACTCCAGCACCGTCCGCGCGTTCGACGACGTGCAGACGATGCCGCCGTGCCGGCCGACGAAGCCCTTGATCGCGGCAGAGGAGTTCATGTACGTCACGGGGATGACGGGCACGAGGCCGTCAGCATCCGTCTCGTCCATGTCGCCGTAGACCTCGGCGAGCTGCTCCCAGCACTCCTCGACCTGGTCGATGTCGGCCATGTCGGCCATCGAGCAGCCGGCGGCGAGGTTCGGGAGGATCACGGCCTGCTCGGGACGCGACAGCAGGTCCGCGGTCTCGGCCATGAAGTGCACGCCGCAGAACACGATCGCCTCGGCGTCGGGGTGCTCGAGGGCGGCGTTGGCGAGCTGGAAAGAGTCGCCCACGTAGTCGGCGTGCACGACGACCTCTTCGCGCTGGTAGAAGTGCCCGAGCACGACGACGCGGTCGCCGAGGTTCGCCTTCGCAGCGCGGATGCGCCGGTCGAGCTCGGCCTCGGACGCGTCGCGGTACTCGAGGGGCAGCTCGCCCTGACGCGGCGCCCCGGTCGGGATGACGTCGCCCATCGACGAGCCGGGGCCGTAGCCGGGACGCGTGTCGAAGTCCCAGGGGCCGGCGGCGAGGTCGGTGTTGCAGGTCTCGCCGACCGCGGCGCCGGCGACGATCGCCTGGATGGCGTGGTCGACGGACGCATCGAGCGCCGGCGGCGGCTGGAGGGTGATGTTGACGGCAGGCATGTCGGGCGCTCCGTTCGGGTGATTCAGTGGCGGGTGTCGAGCGGGCCGCGGTCGGCGAGCTCGACGTCCTGGTTGTAGCGGTAGAGCCGCGCGGGTCGGTGGCTTCCGGTGCGGAAGCGGTCGGTGGGGATGAGGGTGCCGGAGTTCTCGACCTGGCGACGGAAGTTCGCGGGGTCCAGGCGCCGGCCGAGGATCGCCTCGTACACCTCGCGCAGGTCGGCGAGCGTGAACTCGTCGGCGAGGAGCCCGTGCGCGATGCGGCTGTAGCCGACCTTGTTGCGCAGGCGCCACAGCGCGTAGTCGACGATCTGGTTGTGATCGAAGGCGAGCTCGGGGAGGGCGGCCGCATCGAACCACTGGACGTTCTCTATAGCCAGATCGGGCTCGGAGTCGTCGGCGGTGATCTCGTCCGCGCGCAGCAGAGCCCAGTACACGATCGACACGACGCGTGTCGGCGAGCGGTCCACCGCGCCGAACGCGTACAGCTGCTCGAGATAGCTCGGTGCCAGCCCGGTCGTCTCCGCGAGGGTGCGGGATGCTGCGGCATCCAGTCCTTCCCTCGCGTCGAGCCATCCGCCGGGAAGCGCCCACTGGCCCTCGTGAGGGTCGCGCGTGCGGCGCACGAGAGGCAGCACGACCTGGACGGCGTCGCTGCCGGGGAGCCGGCGCAGCGAGAAGATCACGGTCGACACCGCCACGCGGATCGCGTCGGTGTCGGCCGGAGTGCCGGGGGAGCGGGGGTCAGGTGCTGTTCTGGTCATAGTGACTCTAACTGTCGGTTCGATCATAGTGTCACTCTGACCAGAAGCCAAACCTCCGCCGTAACACGTGCCCTCGCGACGTCCGCACGAGCGAACCGTTGCCAAGACGTGACGTGCGCAGCGCGTTCTGAGGGTGCGCAGGGACGGGAATGTTTGTTAGGTTTACGTTCAAACATTTGTTAAGGCTCAGTACTTAATGAATGCACCGGGTGCCCGCGCACTCCTCCCTGCAATGCCGCACGAGAGAGAAAGAACCAACGATGATTCGAAACGCGAAGCGCCGAGGGGCGCTCATCGCCGTCGCCGGGGCAGCGATCCTCGGTCTCGGCCTGTCGGGCTGCGCCAGTGGCGGTGGCGACGACAGCGGCGATTCCGACGGCCGCACGCTGCGGGTCTGGGCCGGCAGCCAGACCCCCATCGAGGCGAACTTCAACCCCTTCTCGCCGAGCGTCCTGCACGCTGCGCTCGGCCCGATCTACGAGCCGCTGTTCTTCTACAACAAGACCGCGGACGACGCACCCGCCCCGATGCTCGGTGAGAGCTTCGAGTACAACGAGGACGGCACCGTCATCACGGTGAAGCTCAAGGACGGCGTGAAGTGGAACGACGGTGAGGACTTCACCGCCGAGGACGCCGCCTTCACGTTCAACTACGAGCCCAACCACCGCGACGGTCTGATCTCCGCCGAGGCGACCGACGACACGACGGTGGTGCTGACCTACGAGACGCCGCAGTTCACGAACGAGTTCCAGATCCTCGGCACCACGTGGATGCTCCCCGAGCACATCTGGTCGGAGGTCGACGACTACACCACATTCACCGACGAGGAGCCGGTCGGCACCGGTCCGTACACCGTCGACAAGGTGACGGATGCCTCGTACACCGTCGTCGCGAACGAGAACTTCCGCGACGAGGGCGTCCCCGCCATCAAGAAGGTGCAGTACATCGGCATCGACGCGAACCAGTCCGCCCAGGACCTGCTCACCGCGGGCGAGCTCGACTGGACCGGCATGTTCGTGCCGAACCCCGACTCGGTGACGTCGAACGGCGTCATCAGCATGCTGAACACCCCGCAGGACCCGACCGTGCTCTACACCTGCTCGAACGCGGAGCTGGGCTGCGAGGGGCCGCAGACCGACCTGGCCGTGCGCCAGGCGCTCAACGTCGCGATCGACCGCGGCACCATCAAGGAGAAGGCGTTCGTCGGCCTGACCGGTGACATCTCGCCGACCTTCGCCCTGCTGCCGCGCGACCAGAAGTGGGTCGCCGACCCGGCCAACGAGGTCAGCCCGCAGTCGCCCGACGCCGCTGCCGCCGGCGCGATCCTGGAGGCCGCCGGCTACGCCAAGGGCGGCGACGGCTTCTACGGCAAGGACGGCGCCCCGATCGAGCTGAGCCTCATCTCGGTCGACGGCTGGACCGACTACAACGACGCGGCCAAGCTCATCAGCGAGCAGGCCGCGGAGGCCGGCATCAAGGTCAACGCCTCGACGGTGCAGTGGCAGGAGTTCTCGGACGCGCGCCAGACCGGCGAGTACCAGCTGATCATGGGCGGCGTCATCGGCACCTCGGTCGCCGACCCGTTCCAGATCTACAAGGACTGGTTCGCCGGCGAGTCCACCTCGCAGGTCGGCGAGGAGGTCCCCGCGGGCCGCTGGAACTTCAGCCGCTACGACAACCCGATCGTGAACGAGGCCGTTGCCGCGGCCGCCGCCACGAACGACGAGGCCGCGAAGCAGCAGGCGTACGCCACGCTGCAGACCGAGATCGTGCGCGACCTGCCGTACATCCCGCTGGTGATCAACGCCACCCAGACGTTCTTCAACACGAAGGACTTCACGGGCTGGCCGACGGAGGACGACCTGTACGCCTTCCCGCCCGCGTGGGGCTCGGTGGCGGCCGGCTACGTCCTCCAGCACCTGGAGCCGGTGAAGTAATGCGGAACCGGGCAGAAGCCGCGGCACGGAGGAGCAGGCTGCGATGAAGTTCTATGCGCGGCGGATCGCGTTCTATGTGGTGACACTCTGGGCGACGATCTCCCTCAATTTCCTCCTGCCGAGGCTTCTGCCCGGCGACCCCGCCGACATCCTCCTCGCGAAGATGCAGCGCGCCGGCGGGGAGCTCAGCGAGACCACGGTGCGCAACATCAAGGCCCTCCTCGGCGGCGACGATTCGTCGATGTGGGAGCAGTACATCGCGTACTGGGGCCGGATGCTCCAGGGAGACCTCGGCGTCTCCATCACGAAGTACCCGGCCCCGGTCACCGACCTCATCGCCGCGGCGCTGCCGTGGACGGTGATCCTCGTCGGCCTCTCCACCGTCATCTCGTTCGTCCTCGGCGTCGGCATCGGCGCGTGGGTCGGCTGGCGCCGCGGGACCTGGGTCGACCACCTGGTGCCGTTCACGACGGTGCTCCAGTCCATCCCCTACTTCTGGCTCGCGCTCGTGCTCGTCGCGATCTTCTCCGTCGCGCTGGGATGGTTCCCGATCTTCGGCGGGTACGACGTGTGGGAGTTCCCCGACGGCCCGGAGTGGAGCTGGGCATTCATCGGCAGCGCGGTCTACCACGGCTTCCTGCCCGCCCTCACGATCGTGCTGAGCTCCGTGGGCGGGTGGCTCCTCGGCATGCGCAACATGATGGTCTCGACGGTGTCGGAGGACTACATCGTCACCGCCGAGGCCAAGGGCCTCAAGCCGCTGCGGATCCTCCGCACCTACGCGACGCGCAATGCCGCCATCCCCTCGATCGCGGGCTTCAGCATCGCGCTCGGATTCGTCGTGGCCGGCTCCATCGTCATGGAGCAGGTGTTCACGTACCCCGGCATCGGCAAGCTCATGATCCAGGCCATCGGCAACAGCGACTACGCGCTCATGCAGGGTGTGTTCCTCGTGATCACCGTCGCGGTGCTGGCGGCGAACTTCATCATGGACGTCGTCTACGGATTCATCGACCCGAGGGCGCGCCACAATGTCTGAGAGGGCCGAAGTGACCGAAGCGTCGCTGACCGAGTACGACGCCGTCCCCGAGACGATGTCCGATCGCACGATCGACCCGGCCATCATCGCGCCCGGCGCGATCATGACGCCGCCCGTCGACGCCGACGTCGAGGCCGCGCGCGACGAGGCCCGCGCCGCACGACGCGGATTCCGCCAGCTGCTCCCGAGGATGTCGCTCAAGCTCGTGCTGGGCCTCGTCATCGTGGGCGGGATCGTGCTCTTCGCGATCCTCGCGCCGCTGCTCACCCAGGATCCGCGCGACTCCGACAACCCGGCCCTGTCACCGCCGAGCGCGGAGCACCTCCTGGGCACGACCAAGCTCGGCTACGACGTGCTCGCCCAGCTCGCCTGGGGTGCCCGGGGGTCGCTCATGGTCGGCATCGTCGCCGGCGTCATCGCCCTGGTGCTGTCGATCGTGTTCGGCATCATCGCCGGCTACAAGGCCGGCTGGTGGGACGAGATCCTGTCGCTCTTCACGAACATCATGCTCGTCATCCCCGGGCTTCCTCTGGTCATGGTGATCGCGGCGTACGTCCCTGGGCGGAGCTGGCTCATGGTCGCCGTCGTCCTTGGCATCACCGGTTGGGCAGGATCCGCCGTGGTGCTGCGGGCGCAGGCGCGATCGCTCCGCTCGCGGGACTACGTCGCCGCGAGCCGCGTCGCGGGGGAGAAGACCGCGCGCATCATCCGCGTCGAGATCCTGCCGAACCTGCTGCCACTGCTGGCCGCACAGTTCCTGTTCGCCATCATCTTCGCCATCCTCGGCGAGGCCGGCCTGTCGTACCTCGGCCTGGGCCCGACCGGGTCGATCACGTGGGGGACGATGCTCAACGAGGCGCAGAGCGGTCAGGCGCTCGGCACCGGCGCCTGGTGGTGGTTCGTCCCGCCGGGCCTCATGATCGCGCTGCTCGGGGCGGGGCTGTCACTCATCAACTTCTCGATCGACGAGATCATCAACCCGAAGCTGCGGCTCGCGCCCGAGAACGCCCGCCGCGTGCGCAAGGCCGAGCGCGCCGGCCGGGGCGTCGAGTCGAGCCACGTCACGAACGGAGCCGAGGCATGAACGGCGAAGCCGTCCTCACGGCGAGGAACGTCTCGATCGAGTACGAAGTCGAGCCGCCGGTGAGAGCGGTGCGCGACGTCTCGCTCACCCTCAACCGCGGCGAGATCCTCGGCCTCGCCGGCGAGTCGGGCTGCGGCAAGTCGACCCTGGCCTACGGCATCAATCGGCTGCTCAAGCCGCCGGCCCTGATGACCGCGGGTGACATCGTGTTCCACGACCGCTCCGGCGAGGACATCGACGTGGTCGGGCTGGCCGACGAGGACCTGCGGCGCTTCCGGTGGGACAAGGTCTCGATGGTGTTCCAGGGGGCGATGAACTCGCTGAACCCGGTCATCAACGTCCGCGCGCAGCTGTTCGACGTGTTCACCACGCATCGACCGGAGATGTCGAAGCGTCAGAAGCAGCAGCGCAGCGAGGAGCTGCTCGAACTCGTGGGCGTCGACCCGAAGCGCCTGACGAGCTTCCCCCACGAGCTGTCGGGCGGCATGCGTCAGCGCGTCATGATCGCGATGGCACTGGCGCTCGACCCGCAGGTGATGATCATGGACGAGCCGACCACGGCCCTCGACGTGGTGGTGCAGCGCGGCATCATCCGCGAGATCATGCGCCTGCGCGAGAGGCTCGGGTTCGCGGTGGTCTTCATCACGCACGACCTGCCGATGCTCATCGAGATCTCGGACCGCATCGCGGTGATGCTGCAGGGGGAGATCGTCGAACTCGGCACCGCGACCGACATCTACCGGCGGCCGCAGCACGAGTACACGAAGAAGCTGCTCTCCAGCTTCCCGAGCCTGCGCGGCGACCGCGGCGACTTCGTGCGCACCGGGCACCAGCCGATCTCGGCGACGCTGGGCCCGGCGGGGAGCATGACGCTCGAAGGAGGGGCCGCATGAGCGCCCAGAGTCCCACCGCGGGCGGGCCCCGCACGCTCGAGGCCCGGAACCTGCTCAAAGACTTCCGGCTGCGCAACGGCCTGAAGTTCTCGACGCTGCACGCCGTGAAGGACGTGTCCTTCACGCTCGAAGCCGGTCGCACCATCGCGCTGGTGGGGGAGTCGGGATCGGGCAAGTCCACGATCGCGAGGATGCTCGCGCGGCTCGAGACCCCCACGAGCGGCCAGATCCTGCTCGACGGCAAGGCCGCCGGCGGCCGCAGCCGCGAGGTCGCGGCGTACCGCGGCGACGTGCAGATGGTGTTCCAGGATCCGTTCGCCTCGCTGAACCCGTTCCACTCGATCGAGCACCACCTCGAGCGCCCGTTGCGGATCCACAACCCGGGGATGGGCAAGGCAGAGGTGCGCAGACGCGTGCTCGAGCTGCTCGACCGGGTGAGGCTCACGCCGAGCGACAAGATGGCGGAGCGCCGGCCGCACGAACTGTCAGGAGGCCAGCGCCAGCGCGTCGCGATCGCCCGCGCGCTCGCCCCCGGCGCGCAGTTCATCATCGCCGACGAGCCCGTGTCGATGCTCGACGTGTCGATCCGCCTCGGGGTGCTGAACCTGCTGGCGCAGCTGCAGCGCGAGGACCACCTCGGGGTGCTCTACATCACGCACGATCTCGCCACGGCGCGGCACTTCTCCGACGAGATCCTGGTGATGTTCCGCGGCGACATCGTCGAGCGCGGGCCGGCCGACACCGTCATCCTCGACCCGCAGCACGAGTACACGCGCACGCTGCTGGGGGCGGCGCCCGATCCCGAGAACCAGGGGATGCTGCGCGACGAGGTGCGCCGGGAGCTCGCGGCCGAGCGGCGCTGACCCGCATCGCCCGAGCGTGCCTTCACCCGGACCGCCGGGGCGTCCTTCCGACACGCCCGGGCGGTCCGTCGGGGTCGTCTCCCAGCCTCGATGCGTAGCCTGACGAGACGGGTCCCGACGGGCGGAAGGGGTGAGGATGATCGTCGTCGACGTGATCGTCGTCCTCCTCCTCATCGCCGCCTGCGTGGCGGGTGTGCGGCGGGGCTTCTTCGCCGGCATCGGCACGCTCGCGGGCCTCGCCGCCGGTGCCTTCGCCGCCTTCTGGCTCACGCCCCTGGTGAGTGCCTGGGTGCCCTCGCCGGTCTGGCGCGGTCCCGCGGTGCTCCTCACCGCGCTCGGGCTGGTGTTCGTGGGCGCCGCAGTCGGTTCGGCGATCGGCTCCGCCCTGCGCTCCGGTGCCGATCGGCTCAAGCTCCGCGGCGTCGAGCGCTTCCTCGGCGGCATCGCCTCGGTCGTCGCCGCCCTGCTCGCCCTCGCGCTGGTCGCCCCGGCGATCGCGGGCGCCGGGATCCCCGTCATCTCGTCGGCCGTGGCATCCTCGGCGATCCTGCGCGGCATCGAGGCCGCCACCCCCGACCCCGTCGCCGCAGCCCTCGCGCAGCTCCGGGGCGCTGTGCTCGACGACGGCCTGCCGGGGCTCGGGCTGCTGCTCGGACCCGGGACGGCCGAGCCCGCGCCCCCGGTCGCCCTGGACGATCCCGAGCTGCAGCGGGCCGCAGCATCCGTCGCCCGCGTCTCGGGCAACGCGTACGCCTGCGGGCGAGGATCGTCGGGCACCGGCTTCGTCGTCGCCGAGGACCGCGTCGTCACGAACGCGCACGTCGTGGCGGGCGTCGACACGCCGATCGTGGAGCTCCCGGGCGTGCCGGCGCGCGAGGGGCGCATCGTCTACTTCGATCCCGTGGACGACCTCGCGGTGATCGCCGTCGACGACCTCGGTGCGAGTGCGCTGCCCGTCTCGCCGACGCTCGCGGCGGGCGCCGCGGCGGTCGTGCAGGGGTTCCCGTACGGCGGCCCGTTCACGATGGTCCCGGCGAGCGTGCAGTCGGTGGGCACCGCGAACGTGCCCGACGTGTACGACAGCTCCTGGAACCCGCGGGAGATCTACTCCCTGCAGGCCGTCGTGCGGCCCGGAAACTCCGGCGGCCCGCTGCTCACCGGCGATGGGGAGGTCGCGGGCGTCGTGTTCGCGCGCGCCGAGGACGACGAGAGCGTCGGCTACGCGATGACGATGGCCGAGCTCACGCCGGTCGCCGATCGCGCGCCCTCGCTGACGAGCACCGTGTCGACGGGGTCCTGCGTCGGCTGACCGCACCGACCGGTATGCTGGCACCGCAAGTCAACAACGGCCCATCACCCGGGCGGGAGAGCCTCGGCAGCGCGATCGCCGAGCACCGAAGGAGCAAGCCTCCCCGCCAATCTCTCAGGTAACGCGTACCGTTCGGGCAGGCCGACTCTGGAAAGCGATCCTCGCGCAGCGAGTATCCGCCGACGGTGAAAGCCCGCTGCTCGCGGGTGAAGCTCTCAGGCCCATGACAGAGGGGGAGTTCACAGGCGCCGTCCGGCGTCTGCCCGTCCGCGACCGGGAGAACTCGATGACAGAACCCCGCACGACTGCTCTGCACGACCGCCACGAGGCGCTCGGCGCCTCCTTCACCGACTTCGGCGGCTGGCTCATGCCGGTGCGCTACAGCTCGGACCTCGCCGAGCACCACGCCGTGCGCACCGGCGCCGGCCTCTTCGACATCTCGCACATGGCCGAGTTCCTGGTCACCGGCCCCGACGCGGCGGCGTTCCTCGACTACGCGCTCGCCGGCGCGATCTCGCCGATGCGCGTCGGCAAGGCGAAGTACTCGCTCGTGCTCGCCGAGTCCGGCGGCATCGTCGACGACGTGATCGTGTATCGCATCGCCGACGACCGCTTCCTCGTGATCGCCAACGCCGGGAATCGGGATGCTGTGGCCACGGCGTTCGCCGAGCGCGCCCAGCGCGCGCCGGTGGCGGCATCCTTCCTCGCGGAACGGGGTGCCGGCGTCGAGAGCTTCATCTACATCGAGGGCGTCTCCGGCGTGGCCACGGTCGAGGATCTCACCGACCAGCTCTCGCTCATCGCCGTGCAGGGGCCCGTGGCGCGCGCGGTCGTGGAGGCGACCGCGGGCGTCGCCGATGTCGTGCCGGCCCTCGCCGACCTCGGCTACTACGCGTGGTCGGCGGGGACGTTCGACGGCGAGCCGCTGTTCATCGCCCGCACCGGCTATACGGGCGAGGACGGGTTCGAGCTCCTGGTCCCGAATCGCGCCGCGCCCGCACTGTGGGACGCCCTGCTCGCCGCGGGCGAGCCGCTGGGCCTCGTGCCCGCAGGCCTCGCCGCCCGCGACACGCTGCGCCTCGAGGCCGGGATGCCGCTCTACGGCCACGAGCTGTCGCTCGGCATCGTCCCCGCACAGGCGGGCCTCGGCCGCGTCGTGGCCGCCGACAAGGACGACTTCGTCGGCAAGTCGGGCCTGGCAGCCGTGGTCGCCTCCGACGCCCCGGTCCTCGTCGGCCTCGCCGGTGAGGGCCGCCGCGCCGGCCGCGCCGGCTACGCCGTGTTCGACGGCGCCGACGCCGCGACCCCGGTCGGTGAGATCACGAGCGGCGCGCTCAGCCCGACCCTGGGGCATCCCATCGCCATGGCGTTCGTCCCGCCGGCCGTGAGCGCCGCCGGAACCGAGCTCTTCATCGACGTGCGGGGCACCCGAATCCCCGCGACCGTGACCGACCTGCCCTTCTACCGGAGGAACAAATGACCGATCTCACCGCCCTCAAGTACACCGCCGAGCACGAGTGGGTCGCCCTCGACGGCGACGTCGCGACCGTGGGCATCACGTCGTACGCCGCCGACAAGCTGGGTGACGTCGTGTTCGTCGAGCTCCCCGCCGTCGGCAGCTCGGTGACCGCGGCGACCGTCGTCGGCGAGATCGAGTCCACGAAGTCGGTCGGCGAGCTCTACGCGCCGCTGACGGGCGAGGTCGTGGCCGTCAACGACGCCGTCGTGGACGACCCGGGTCTGGTCAACGCCGACCCGTTCGGCGCCGGGTGGCTCGTCAAGATCACGGTCGACCCGGCTGACGTCGCGGACCTCCTCGACCGCGACGCATACGTCTCGCTCACGGGCGGCGCCGAATGACGGGTCTGTTCGCCGATCGTCACATCGGGACGGATGCTGCGGCCCAGCGCACGATGCTCGACGCCCTGGGCTACGACAGCGTCGACGCGCTGGTCGAAGCGGCGGTTCCGGCATCCATCCATGCCACGCCCCGTGCCACGAGCGACATCCCGCCCGCGGCGACCGAGGCGGAGGCGCTCGCCGAGCTGCGCGTGCTGGCGTCGCAGAACCGCACCGCGCGGCCCATGATCGGGCTGGGCTACTACGACACGCTCACGCCGTCGGTGATCGCCCGGAACGTGCTCGAGAACCCCTCGTGGTACACCGCGTACACGCCGTATCAGCCCGAGATCTCGCAGGGGCGCCTGGAGGCGCTCATCAACTTCCAGACGATGGTGACCGACCTCACCGGGCTCGCGACCGCGAACGCCTCGATGCTCGACGAGTCGACCGCCGTCGTCGAGGGCATGCTGGTCGCCCGGCGCGCCTCGAAGGCGGCCTCGAACGTGTTCGTCGTCGACGCCGATGCGCTGCCGCAGACCAAGGCGCTGCTCGCGCACCGAGCCGCCGCCGTCGGCATCGAGCTCGTCGAACTCGATCTCGCCCACGGCGCGACCCTGCCCGACGAGCTGTTCGGCGTGCTCGTGCAGTACCCGGGCGCGTCGGGCAACGTGTGGGACCCGTCGGGCGTCGTCGACGCAGCGCACGTGGCCGGTGCGCACGTCGTGGCGGCCGCAGACCTCCTCGCACTCACCCTCCTGCGCTCGCCCGGCTCGTTCGGCGCCGACGTCGCGGTGGGCACGACCCAGCGCTTCGGCGTGCCGCTCGGCTTCGGCGGCCCGCATGCGGGCTACATGGCGGTGCGCCAGGGCCTCGAGCGGCAGCTGCCCGGACGCCTCGTGGGCGTCTCGCAGGACGCCGCAGGCCACCCCGCCTACCGTCTCGCGCTCCAGACGCGCGAGCAGCACATCCGCCGCGAGAAGGCCACGTCGAACATCTGCACGTCGCAGGTCCTCCTCGCGGTCATGGCCTCGATGTACGCGGTCTATCACGGGCCCGACGGCCTGCGGGCGATCGCGACCGACGTGGCGAAGAAGGCCGAGGCGCTCGCCTCGCGCCTGCGCTCGTACGGGCTGTCCCTGCGTTCGGACTCGTTCTTCGACACCATCCGGGTCGCGACTCCCGGCGCCTCGCGCCGCGTGATCGAGCGAGCGCGCGAGCGCGGCTACCAGCTGTTCTGGGCCGACGACGCGACGGTCGGGGTGTCGGTCGACGAGACGACGACCGCCGACGATCTCGCGGCCGTCGCGTGGGCGTTCGGCCTGCCCGAGAACGAGTTCCTCGGCGCGGGCGAGCAGGGCGAGCGCGTGCTTCCCTTCACGGATGCCGCCCCCCTGGCGGGCGTGCCGTCCGCGCTGCGCCGCGTCGAGGAGTTCCTGACGCACCCGGTGTTCAACACCCACCGGTCCGAGACGGCGATGATGCGCTATCTCAAGCAGCTCTCCGACCGCGACTACGCGCTGGACCGCGGCATGATCCCGCTCGGCTCGTGCACCATGAAGCTCAACGCCGCGACCGAGATGGCCGCGGTGTCGTGGCCCGAGTTCTCGCGCGTGCACCCGTTCGCGCCCGAGGACGACGTGCACGGCTACCTCGCCATGATCGAGCAGCTCGAGGTGTGGCTCGCCGAGGTCACCGGGTACGACGCGGTCTCGCTGCAGCCCAACGCGGGCTCGCAGGGCGAGCTGGCGGGCCTCATGGCGATCCGCGGCTACCACCGCGCCAACGGCGATGTGAGCCGCACGGTCTGTCTCATCCCGTCGTCCGCGCACGGCACGAACGCGGCGTCCGCCGTGCTCGCGGGCATGCGCGTCGTCGTGGTCGCCTGCGACGAGGCCGGCAACGTCGACCTCGACGACCTGCGCGCCAAGATCGCGGCGCACGCCGACGAGCTCGCGGCGCTCATGATCACGTACCCGTCGACGCACGGCGTCTACGAGCACGACGTGCTCGACATCACGCAGGCGGTGCACGACGCCGGCGGCCAGGTGTACGTCGACGGTGCGAACCTCAACGCCCTCCTCGGCTACGCGCGCTTCGGTGACCTGGGCGGCGACGTCTCGCACCTGAACCTGCACAAGACCTTCGCGATTCCGCACGGCGGCGGCGGCCCCGGCGTCGGACCGGTGGCGGCCAAGGCGCACCTTGCGCCCTACCTGCCTTCGCACCCGCTGTCGCAGCGCAAGGACCACGCCGGCGGAGTCTTCGACGGCGGGCCCATCTCGGCCGCGCCGCACGGCTCCGCCGGCATCCTGCCGATCTCGTGGGCGTACGTGCGCATGATGGGCGCCGAGGGACTGCGCAGCGCGACCGCGGCGGCCGTGCTGGCGGCGAACTACATCGCGGTGCGCCTGCGCGACCACTACCCGGTGCTGTACACGGGCGAGGACGGTCTCGTGGCCCACGAGTGCATCCTCGACCTGCGCCCGCTGCGCGAGGCGACGGGTGTGACCGTGGACGACGTCGCCAAGCGCCTCATCGACTACGGCTTCCACGCCCCGACGATGTCGTTCCCCGTCGCGGGCACGCTCATGGTGGAGCCGACCGAGTCGGAGGACCTCGCCGAGATCGAGCGCTTCATCGAGGCCATGATCGCGATCAAGGTCGAGGCGGACCGCATCGCCGCGGGGGAGTGGCCTGCCGCCGACAACCCGCTCGTGAACGCGCCGCACACGGCCGAGTCGGTCGTCGCGGGCTCGTGGGAGCACCCGTACAGTCGCGAGACCGCCGTGTACCCGGTGCACACCCTGGTCCGCACGAAGTACTGGCCCCCGGTCCGCCGCATCGACCAGGCCTACGGCGACCGCAACCTCGTGTGCGCCTGCCCGCCCATCGAGGCCTTCGCCTGAGACCGCCCTGAGACGACGGGATGCCGGCCCTCAGTCTGTTCTGCCCGCGAGACTTCATCGGAGCGCCGAGACTCCCGGTCGGGATTGACGTCTCGGCGCACAGCTGAAGTCTCGCGGGGATGCGTCGGGGAGACGGGCTGTGGGCGCGAAGTCAGGATGCCGAGGGCGCTGGCGGGCGCGGAGCGAACAGCCGTGCGAACGAACGAAGCTCGGCAGTGTCCTCGACGCGCTCCGGGTGCAGGCCACCTGCCCGGAGCGCGGCCCGAAGCGGCGCGACCCTGGTCACGTCGTGCCAACCCCAGTGCACCGTGGCGGCGACGCCGCGAGCGAGCAAGAGCGCATCGCGGTCGCGTCGCGCACGGAGCACGGCCGCGGCATCCTTCCCTTCGTACTTCCCGTCACCGTCGGCCTCTCCGCCAAGACGCAGCCGGTTCCACCAGAAGTCGAGGCGGAAGTCTTCCTCGTCGGGCGGGCCGAGCACCCACTGCTGCATTTCGGGCAGCGGAAACCCGAGCCACTCGATCACTGCCAGGCTGAGGCACTCGAGAGTCGATTCGGGCACGGCCGTCGCGCGATCGAGCGCCCATCGCGCGTGACGTCTTCCGCGCGCGCTCAATCGGGACTCGTTGAGCATGTGCAGCGTCGCCTGATCCAACTGGGGGTTCTGGCGGAGGATGCTGCTGGCCACTGCCATTCCGACCGCATGATGCCGGAGGCGTGCGATGGCCACCGCGGTGTCGGCGGGAGCTGCGACCAGTACTCCACCGATCTCGTCGAACTCCGGCAGTCGTTGCGCCGTGTGGACACGCACACCCCCGGACCGACGCGAAGTGGTCGTCGGAGAGGCGACGACGTGGATATCGACCGGCTCGCCGATCACGGCCGCACCGCGCAGCGCCGCCGCTGCCTCGAGGATGAACACCGCGTCGGGGTGCCGCAGTGCGGCGCCGTGGACGCGGGCGAGATAACGCTCCCAGGGCTTGAGCCGCCGCCATCCCGCGGCTTCCGCGTACACACCGCGTGTCACCGCGACGAGTTCTCGGGTGCGCAGCGCGCGTTCGGGGTGTGGGACGTCGTCCCGGCGAAGCAGTGCGATCGGGCATGGCGCGACTTCGCGCCGCGTCAGGGGGAGTGCCATCCCCGATCTTCCGTCGCCCGGAGCCCTGCGGACCCCGCCCTTCGTCGCTCCTGGGGAGACTCCACCGCCGCCCGCATCTGTGGAGGAACCGCGCCCGCTCACGCGCGCACTCTCCACGCCCCGCGAGACTCCAACGGGGCGCCGAGACTTCAGGGGTCCGCTGGAGCCTCGGCGCCCCGTTGAAGTCTCGGGGACGTAGTGGGGGTCGGCCGGGCCGGCGAGGGGGACCGGCGGACGGATGCTGCGGGCCGGGGCGCCCCGCACCAAGGCCGGACGCGGGGGCGGCAGGGACCGGTCAGGGCGCGGCGGACGGCGTCGGGGTCGGGGTCGGGGTCGGCGTGGGGGTCGGCGTGGGGATGGGGGCGAACACGCCGGGCCACAGTGCAGCAGCGAGGGGGTACCCGACGAACGCCACGATGTCGAGGAGCGTGTGCGCGACGACGAGCGGCATGACGCGGCCCCACCGGCGGTAGCACCAGCCGAAGACCACGCCCATGACGAAGTTGCCGACGATCGCGCCGATGCCCTGGTACGCGTGGTAAGCCGCGCGGAGGCCGGCCGAGGCCAGGATGATCGCCCAGTCGTTCCAGCCGAACCGGCGGAGCCGGTCGAACAGGTACCCGATGAAGATGACCTCTTCGGTCAGTCCCGCGCGCAGCGCCGAGAGCACCAGCAGCGGCACGGTCCACCAGGCGGCATCGAGCGGCGACGCGACCACGGCGACGGTGACCCCGAGCGCGCGGCCCGCGGCATAGAGGGCGAGGCCCGGCAGGCCGATGACGGCGGCGAGAAGGATGCCGCGGCCGACGTCGCCGCCGAACCTCGTGAAGTCGAGTCCGATGCGGCGCAGCGCGTTGGTCCCCGGCTCCCAGAGAAGGTAGACGACGAGTGCGACGAGGGCGAGCGCGAAGAAGACGGCGAGCAGCTGGTACACGACATCCCACAGCGCCTGCGCGTCCCGTGAGGGGTTCACCTGGGTCTGCTGCTGGCCGAGCGGAACGGGTGCGAGGAGCTTGCGCACGAGTGACAGCACGGAGTACACGGCGGACTGTCCGACCGTGATCGCGAGGACGATCCAGACCTCCCACGTGAGGCGTCGGCGATCGTACGGAGCGAGGGGCGACAGACTAGTGGAACCCCTCCGACCTGTGGGCCTGTTCGGCGGCGTCATCTTGTCAGATTGTCACACTCCGCGTCGATTGAGTTAAGGCTCTGTAACGTTTTCGCCGATCGTTTTGACCATCTCACAACCGGTGCTTATCGTTTTCCCATCCGCGCGCAGGTCCGGCTTCCGGCCGGATTCGCGCGCATTACCCTGCACAGAGGAGACACAAGTGTCTGACAAGACGACGTGGCGCATGCGCGCACTCGGAGTCGCGGCGGGCGTCGGCGTGACCGCACTGGTCCTCGCCGGCTGCTCGACGACCCCGCCGGAGGCGGAGGAGCCCACGGCCACCGACACCGCGGTGACGGTTGCCGAAACGAACGAGTTCACGGGCACGAACTCGAACAGCGACAACGGCAACCTCGACATCAACGGCAAGATCGACTACCTCACCAAGTCGACGTTCTACTACGTCAGCGACAGCTACGAGGTCGTCCCGGACGAGTCGTTCGGCACGATGGAGGTCGTCAGCGAAGACCCCCTCCAGGTCAAGTACACGCTCAACGACGGCCTGGTGTGGTCGGACGGCGAGCCCATCACGACCGACGACCTGGTGTTCGGCTGGGCCGCCACCTCGGGCGTCTTCGACGACGCGACCCTCGACCCCGAGACGGGCGAGCCGGTCACCGGCACCAAGTACTTCGCGTACGCGGGCAGCACCGAGGGCCTCAAGACCTCGACGATCACCGAGGTCGCCGACGACAAGCTCTCGCTCACCCTCGAGTACGACGAGCCCTTCGTTGACTGGAACATCCAGGACCTCATGGACCAGCCGGTCCACGTCGTCGCTGAGAAGGCCGGCGTCGACCAGGCCGAGCTCGTCGACACGATCCTGACGAGCCCGCGCGGCGACGCCGCGGCACCGGCTCCGGTCAACGAGACGCTCAAGGCTGCGGCCGACTTCTGGAACTCGGGCTTCGACATGACGTCGCTGCCGGACGACCCGTCGCTGTACCTCTCGAGCGGCCCCTGGGTCATCGACTCGTACGAGCCCACGCAGTCGATGACGCTGAAGCTCAACGACAAGTACACCGGTGACCTCCAGCCGCAGTTCTCCGAGCTCGTCATCCGCTTCATCGGCGACGCTCAGGCGCAGGTCACGGCCCTCCAGAACGGCGAGGTCGACATCATCGCCCCCCAGGCGAGCGGCGACACCCTCACCGCGCTCCAGGGCATCGACGGCGTCGAGGTCCTCCAGGGCGACGCGCTGAACTACGACCACCTCGACCTGACGTTCGCCGGCCCGTTCGCCGAGCAGAACGTCCGTGAGGCGTTCCTCAAGACGATCCCGCGCCAGCAGCTCGTCGACACGCTGATCAAGCCGGTCAACCCCGAGGCCGAGGTCCTCAACTCGCAGCTGTTCATCCCGGCGCAGGCTCCGTACGAGGACGCCGTCGCCAGCAACGGCTCCGACGAGTACGCCGAGGTCGACATCGAGGGCGCCAAGGAGCTCCTCGCCGGTGCGACCCCGACGGTCCGCCTCATGTACAACATCAACAACCCGAACCGCGTCGCGGCGTTCGAGGCCATCCAGGCTTCGGCGGCTGAGGCCGGCTTCGTGATCGAGGATGTGGGCCGTGAGGACTGGAGCGCTCAGCTCGGTTCGGACATCTACGACGCAGTCATCTTCGGGTGGATCTCGCCCGGTGTCGGCAACGGCACCATCCCGCAGATCTTCGCGAGCTTCGGTGGCAGCAACTTCAACAAGTACGCCAACGACCGCGTCGACGAGATCGCGACCGAGATCCCGACCACGCTCGACACCGACGCGATCGACGAGCTCACGGTCGAGGCCGACGGCCAGCTGTTCGCGGACGCCTACGGTCTGCCCCTCTTCCAGGGCCCCGGCCTCGAGGCGCACGCCGACAACATCGAGGGCATCACCTTCATGGGCAACCAGACCGGTGTGTTCTGGAACTTCTGGGAGTGGACGGTCGCCGAGTAATTCGGTGAATCCCTGAAACACCACGCCATGGGGCGTCGGGTGCTAGCAGCCCGGCGCCCCGTGCGTGTGTCTTCCCGTCCACAGCCGGCGAACCCGACGCCCGGCCTCTGCTGCCGTCGTCGCCTGCCTGCTACCTTTTCTGCATGAAGGGCCAGCCCAGTGCTTAGCTTCGTTCTGCGGCGCATCGGGGTCTCGATCCTGATCCTCATCGCCGCATCCTTCCTGATGTACACCCTCGTGGCTCTGGCGAAAGATCCCCTCGAGGACCTGTACGCCTCCAACAGCCCGAACCGCGACGCGCTGATCGCGCAGCGCATCGCCTGGCTGAACCTCGACCAGCCGATCCCGGTCCGCTGGTTCAACTGGCTGCTCGGCGCCGCACGCTGCGTCATCCCGTTCGGCGGCTGCGACCTCGGCGTCACCATCCAGAACCAGCCGGTGACGATCGTCCTCGCCCGCGCGATGGGCGCGACGCTCCAGCTCGTGACCGCCTCGACGATCCTCGCCATCGTCCTCGGTGTCCTCGTCGGCATCGTCTCGGCGCTGCGTCAGTACAGCGCGATCGACTACTCGTTCACGTTCGCAAGCTTCCTCTTCTACTCGCTGCCCTCGTTCGTCATGGGTGTTCTGCTCAAGGTGTTCGTGGCGCTCGGGTTCAACGACTGGCTCGACAGTCCGGTGTTCACATGGCCGTGGATCATCGCGTTGAGTCTCATCTCCGGAATCTTCTGGCAGGCGATCATCGGCGGACCCAGGCAGCGTCGCCTGATCGTCTTCCTCGCCTCCGTGGTGACCACCGGAGCGATGCTGTACGGCATGAGCGTGACGGCGTGGTTCCTCAACCCGTCGCTCGGCCCCATCCTCACCCCGCTGCTGATCGCCGCGTTCGGTGCGGGCATGGTGCTCATCATCGCCGGCCCTCGCGCGCGCTACGCATGGCGCACCGCGGGCGTCACCGTGATCGTCCTCATCGCCGCCTACTTCGTGCTGCAGCCGTTCCTCAAGTCGTTCAACGGCTGGGGTGTGTTCGCGCTCTTCGTCGCAGCGGCACTGGTCGGCGCCGCAGCAGGGTGGTTCCTCGGTGAGTACGACAAGGGTCAGGCGATCCGCATCGGCGTGCTCACGGGTGCGCTCGGCATGGGCGTGATCATCCTCGATCAGTTCATGCAGAACTGGAACTCGTACGTCAACAACCCGAAGGTGAACGGGCGCCCGATCGCCACCATCGGCTCGCAGACGCCGAACCTGCAGGGTGACTGGTGGATCCAGAGCATCGACACCTTCACCCACCTGCTGCTGCCGACCATCAGCCTCATGCTGATCTCGTTCGCGGCGTACACGCGCTACGCCCGCGGCGGCATGCTCGAGACGCTGAACCAGGACTACATCCGCACCGCTCGCGCGAAGGGTCTTCCCGAGCGCACGGTCGTCGTCCGTCACGCGTTCCGCAACTCGCTCATCCCGATCACCACGATCGTGGCGGCGGACGTGGGAGCTCTCATCGGCGGTGCGATCATCACCGAGCGCATCTTCGCCTTCAGCGGCATGGGCGCCCTCTTCAACCAGGGTCTGAGTCATGCCGACCCGAACCCGGTGATGGCGTACTTCGTCGTGATCGCCGTGTTCGCCATCACGTTCAACTTCCTCGCCGACCTCGCGTACTCGGCGATCGACCCGAGAGTGAGGGTCAAGTAATGTCGATCCCCATCGATCCGGCCCTCGAGCCGCCCACCGCTCCGTCCGACGGCGGAGTGCACGTCCAGACCGCCGACGAGCGCGGCATCAGCCAGGGGCGGCTGACGTTCCGTCGATTCATCGCGCACAAGCCCGCGGTGGTCAGCGCCATCCTGTTCATCCTCGTCGTCGGGTTCGCCATCTCGGCGACCGGCATCGGCCCGATCCCGGGCTGGTGGAAGTGGAACTACGAGCAGCTCCTTCCGATCACCAACGGCGGCAAGCCGACGCTGACGCTCTGGCCCTTCTCGCTCGGCGAGCACCCGTTCGGCCAGAACACCGTGGGCAAGGACTACTTCGCGATGACCATGCGCGGTCTCGTGAACTCGTCCTACATCATGTTCGTGATCGGCATCATCGGCGCGATCATCGGCGTCGTGGTCGGTGCTCTTGCGGGGTACTACCGCGGCTGGGTCGACTCGGTCCTGATGCGCATCACCGACGTCGTGATCGTGATCCCGGTGATCGTCATCGGCGCGGTCGTCGGCTCGGCGGTCGGCGGTCTCGGACCCGTGCTGCTGGCGCTGTTCCTCGGCTTCGTGGCCTGGACCGGCATCGCGCGACTGGTGCGCGCGGAGTTCCTGACGCTGCGCGAGCGCGAGTTCGTCGAGGCTGCCAGAGTGGCCGGCGCGTCGGATGCACGCATCATCTTCAAGCACATCCTGCCGAACGCGATCGGCGTCGTCATCGTCGCCACGACGCTGCTCATCGCGGCGGCTGTCATCCTCGAGACGTCGCTGTCGTTCCTCGGCTACGGCGTCCGCTCGCCTGACGTCTCGCTCGGTCTGCTGATCTCGGCCAACGAGTCGGCGTTCCAGACCCGGCCCTGGCTGTTCTGGTGGCCCGCGGTGTTCATCGTGGTCCTGTCGCTCCTCGTCAACTTCGTCGGCGACGGTCTGCGCGATGCCTTCGACCCGCGTCAGAAGCGCGTCATCTTCCGCAAGGTGAAGGAGCTCCCGGAGGACGCGGTCATCGTGTCCGGCACGACGGCCGATGTGCCCGAGGGGGCGCTCGTCACGGCGGGCGGCGCGGCGATCGTCGAGGGTGTCACGAGCGACCGCCCGGACGACGTGCTCGACGAGGAGATCGCGCCCGACCCGGATCGTCGCGGATGATGCGCCTCAGGCTCTCAGCCGGTGACGATGATCAGCGCGACCGACGCCGCGGCGAGCACGATCGACGCGGCCAGGAACGTCACGTGCCAGTGGCGGGTGACGGGCGTCTCGTCGGCCACGCCGAGCTCCACCTGACCGGCGTCGAGGCGGCTGCGCCACGTCTCTCGCACCACGAGGGCCGCGTTGCCGGAGTCGGTGCCCATGCGATCGCTCGGGCGGGCATCGCCACCGGCGGCGCTCGCCTCGCGGCGGGCCTTCGCGTTGCCCATCATCGTGGTGAAGACGCCGGGTGCCGGCGCCGACCAGGCCGTGAAGCTGCCGGACGGCGTGTGCAGCGTCAATGCGCGCGCGGTGTCGACGTGCACGAGGGCTTCCCAGGGCACATCGACGTCGTGGCTCACGTTCTCGATGCGCACTCCGCGATCCGACACGACGACGCAGGGGCGCCAGAGCGCCATCCATCCGAGAAGGGCGGCCAGCGGGGCGGCGGCGTACACCCACGCCAGCTTCGCGTCCGAGCTCCATACGGCGGTGATCACTGCGAGCGCCGCAAGACTCCAGACGATGACGGCAGCAATGCGGTTGAAGCGGGAGTCGATGCGGATCGCACGGTCGGTCACGCCCTCATTCTCTCAATCGATCCCACAAGGACCATGAAATGAACGCGTCCCCCACTCCCGTTTCCCCCAGCGGCGCGCTGCTGGAAGTGAGCGGCCTGTCCGTGGACTTCGCCGTCGACAACTTCTGGGTGCCGGCGGCGAAGAAGCTGAACTACTCCGTCGAGTCGGGCAAGGCCCTCGCGATCGTCGGCGAGTCGGGTTCGGGCAAGAGCGCGAGCTCCATGGCGATGCTCGGCCTCCTGCCGTCGAACGCGCGCGTCACCGGAAGCGTCAAGCTCGGCGGCCGCGAGATCCTCGGCCTCCGCAAGGACGACCTGCGTCGCGTGCGCGGCCGGGAGATCGCCGTGATCTTCCAGGAGCCGATGACCGCGCTGAACCCGGTGTTCACCGTCGGGTTCCAGATCATCGAGACGCTGCGCATCCACCAGGGCATGACGCCGAGCGCCGCACGCGTGCGCGCTCTCGAGCTGCTCGACATGGTCGAGCTGCCCGACCCGCTGAAGGCGTTCAACTCGTACCCGCACCAGCTGTCGGGCGGTCAGCGTCAGCGCGCCATGATCGCGCAGTCCATCTCGTGCGACCCGCAGCTGCTCATCGCCGACGAGCCGACCACGGCTCTGGACGTGACGGTGCAGGCGGAGATCCTCGACCTCATGCGGGATCTTCGGCACCGCCTGGACTCGGCGATCCTGATCATCACGCACGACATGGGCGTGGTGGCCGACATCGCCGACGACATCGTGGTGATGCGCAAGGGCGAGATCGTCGAGCGCGGCACGGTCGACGCGGTGTTCAACCGTCCCACGCACCCGTACACGCAGCAGCTGCTGGCGGCGGTGCCGCGCATCGGCGACGCGCAGGGCGAGACGATCGACACCACGGCTGCCCTCGCCGGCGACACATCGGTGATCCGCCTCGCCGATGTCGCCGCCCGTGAGGACGAGGAGCGCCGCAAGGGCCTCGGCGCCCCGGTGCTCGACTTCGCCGATGTGGCGATCGACTACCCGAAGAAGGGGCGCGTGCCGGCGTTCCGCGCCGTGGAGCACGCCAACTTCACCATCTATCCGGGTGAGGTCACGGGTCTCGTGGGCGAGTCCGGCTCGGGCAAGACCACGGTCGGCCGCGCCGCCATCGGTCTCCTTCCGATCGCCGACGGCAAGGCGGAGGTCGTCGGCTACGACATCTCGAAGGCCGACCGGCGCCTCCTGCACAAGGTGCACAAGGACGTCGGCATCGTCTTCCAGGACCCGTCGTCGTCGCTGAACCCGCGTCTGCCGATCGGCCAGTCGATCGGCGAGCCGATGCTGCTGGCAGGCATCGCGAAGGGCCGCGAGCTCGACGTGAAGGTGCAGGAGCTGCTGGATGCCGTCGAGCTGCCCCGCTCGTACCGCAACCGCTACCCGCACGAGCTGTCGGGCGGTCAGAAGCAGCGCGTCGGCATCGCGCGCGCCCTCTCGCTGCAGCCGAAGCTCCTCATCGCGGACGAACCGACCTCGGCTCTGGACGTCTCGGTGCAGGCGACCGTCCTGCAGCTGCTGCGTCAGCTGCAGGCCGATATGGGCTTCGCGTGTCTCTTCATCAGCCACGACCTCGCGGTCGTCGACTCGCTGGCCGACCGCATCATCGTGATGCACCACGGCAAGATCGTCGAGCAGGGTGCCACAGGCCAGATCCTGCGCGCGCCCAAGGAGGACTACACGCGCCGCCTCATCGCCGCCATCCCGGTGCCCGACCCCGAGGAGCAGCGCGTGCGCCGCGAAGCGCGGGCGGCTCTGCTCGAAGCCGGCCTCGAGGGCTGATCCGCCGCCGAAAGGCGATACACAGCAGCGCCCAATAGAATGGGGATGCCGGCATTCCGGCATCCCCATTCTCTTTCAAGGATTCCCTCATGGCGCGCGCCCTCCGTCCGGACCTCCGCAACGTGGCTATCGTCGCTCACGTCGACCACGGCAAGACCACCCTCGTCGACGCGATGCTCCGCCAGACCGGCTCGTTCGGCGAGCACGCTCACGTCGAGGAGCGCGCGATGGACTCGAACGACCTCGAGCGCGAGAAGGGCATCACGATCCTCGCGAAGAACACCGCGATCACCTACAACGGCGCCCACACCGACGTCCCCGTCACGATCAACGTGATCGACACCCCCGGCCACGCCGACTTCGGCGGCGAGGTCGAGCGCGGCCTGTCGATGGTCGACGGCGTCGTGCTGCTCGTCGACGCGAGCGAGGGCCCGCTCCCGCAGACGCGCTTCGTGCTGCGCAAGGCGCTCGAGGCGAAGCTGCCGGTCATCCTCCTGGTCAACAAGACCGACCGCCCCGACGCGCGCATCGCCGAGGTCGAGGAGGAGGCGCACGACCTGCTGCTGGGCCTCGCGTCCGACCTCCACGAGGACGTGCCCGACCTCGACATCGACGCCCTGCTCGATGTGCCCGTCGTGTACGCGAGCGGACGCGCGGGCGCAGCATCCCGTACCCGTCCCGCCAACGGCGAGCTTCCCGACAACGCCGACCTCGAGCCGCTGTTCGAGGCGATCCTCGAGCACGTCCCGGCGCCGGCCTACGATGACGAGGCGCCGCTGCAGGCGTGGGTGACGAACCTGGACTCGAGCCCCTTCCTCGGCCGCCTCGCGCTGCTGCGCGTCTTCAACGGCACCCTCAAGAAGGGTCAGACGGTCGCGTGGGTCCGTCACGACGGCTCGCACTCGAACGCCCGCATCACCGAGCTGCTGAAGACCCGGGCCCTCGAGCGCTACCCCGCGGAAGAGGCCGGCCCCGGCGACATCGTCGCGATCGCCGGCATCGAGGAGATCACGATCGGCGAGACGATCGCCGACCCCGAGGACGTGCGCCCGCTTCCTGCGATCACGGTCGACGACCCCGCCATCTCGATGACCATCGGCACCAACACGTCGCCGCTCGTCGGCAAGGTCAAGGGCCACAAGGTCACCGCCCGCATGGTGAAGGACCGCCTCGACCGCGAGCTCATCGGCAACGTCTCGCTCAAGGTCGTCGACATCGGGCGCCCCGACGCGTGGGAGGTGCAGGGTCGCGGCGAGCTCGCGCTCGCGATCCTCGTCGAGAACATGCGCCGCGAGGGCTTCGAGCTCACCGTCGGCAAGCCGCAGGTCGTCACGCGCAAGGGCGAGGACGGAAAGGTCAAGGAGCCGTTCGAGCACCTCACCATCGACGCCCCCGAGGAGTACCTCGGCGCGATCACGCAGCTGATGGCGTCGCGCAAGGGCCGCATGGAGACGATGGTGAACCACGGCACCGGCTGGGTGCGCATGGAGTTCATCGTGCCCTCGCGCGGCCTCATCGGCTTCCGCACCGAGTTCCTCTCGATGACGCGCGGCACCGGCATCGCCAACGCGATCTCGCACGGCTACGACGACTGGGCGGGCCACATCGTCGCCCGCCAGAACGGCTCGATCGTCGCCGACCGCTCCGGCGTCGTCACCCCTTTCGCGATGATCGCGCTGCAGGAGCGCATGAGCTTCTTCGTGCAGCCCACCGAAGAGGTCTACGAGGGCATGGTCGTCGGCGAGAACTCGCGCGCCGACGACATGGACGTCAACATCACCAAGGAGAAGAAGCTCACGAACATGCGGTCCTCGACCGCGGACGCGTTCGAGTCCATGACTCCGCCGCGCCTCCTCTCCCTCGAGGAGAGCCTCGAGTTCGCCCGCGACGACGAGTGCGTCGAGGTGACCCCCGAGAAGGTGCGCATCCGCAAGGTGATCCTCGACGCCACCGAGCGCGGCCGCGCCGCCTCGCGCCTCAAGCGCCAGGACGCCAACGCGTAAGCACTCGACACGGATGCTGCGACCCCGCGCCCTTCGAGGGCGCAGGGGCGCAGCATCCGTTGTCCTCAGCCCTTCACCGTCACGGTGACCGGGCGCGCCGCCGTCGACCCCGCGGCGTTGGAGAGCACCGCGGTGAACTCGTACGTGCCGGGAGCGAGTGCGCCGAGCGACGTCGTCGCGCGCTGGGCGCCGGGAGTCGCCGCCGTGAGCGTCTGACGGTCGACCTCGACGCCGTCCTGGAACAGCACGTACTCGGTCGCGTTGGTGCCCCACCACAGGTTCGCCGTGATGGTCACGTCGCCGGTCCGGACACCCGAGGCGCTCAGTGCCGAGACGGCGGGTGCGGCATCCGTCACCGTGACCGCGAGACTCCGCGATCTCGACTCGCCGTGGGGATTGAGCGCGATGAGCTCGTACACGTACGTGCCGTTCGTCCGGCCGGCGATGTCGAACGTGGCGCGCTGCGCGGCAGGGGACACCCCGGCCACCGACTGCGCGCCGAGCAGCGTGCCGTTCTCGTAGAGCTTGACCACCGTCGCGTTCTGGCCCCACCAGAGGTCGGCCGTCACGCGGTAATGGCCGTCGCGGAGGCCCGTGTCCCAGCCGTTGTCATGCGACAGCGAGAACACGCCGGGCACCGCGGTGGCGACCGGCGTGCCCGACGCGAGGACGCCGGCGCCCGCGCCGGCGCGGACAGCCTGGGCGACCTCTCCCACCGGTGTCAGCGCGTACGCGTAGGCGTCCGCGGGATCCCAGCGCACGGCGGGCGACAGCGGGGTCGCGGCGCCGGCGTTGTACGCCGCGAGCACGTCGACGATCTCGCCGTCCACGAGCGTGTCGGTGGCCGAGAGCTCCGTGCCGCCCCAGCCCGCGATGATCCTCGACACGCTCGAGGGATCCACGAGCTCGACGGCGTTCGACTCGGCGACGATGCTGCTCTCGCGCCCCGCCCCCCAGTAGTACTGGAAGAACGCGGAGCCCGGGTGCGAGGCCTGAGTCGTGGCATCCGTCTGCTCGTAGAGGTTGTTGTAGACGTGCACGTCGCCGAACCGCACGCGGGGACCGCGCTGGCCGATGTCGGTCCACCGGTTGTGGTGCTGCGTGACGCGGTGCTGTCCGCGATCCTGCAGGCGCGAGTCCGACGAGCCGATGATGTCGGTCTTGTCGTGATGCTGCAGCCAGTTCCACGACATGGTCACGAGGTCGGAGCCGTGGGTGATGTCGACGAGCCCGTCGTGCACTTCGAACGGGCGCCCGTAGACCGCGTCGAGGCTTGCCGCAGGGTGGTCGCCGTCGTCGAACGTGTTGTGGTCGATCCACACGCTCGTCGACGTCCACACCGAGAGGTTGTCGTACGCCGAGTTCCAATTGCCGCCGGCGTCGTTCGCGTCCCATTGCGGGAAGCAGTCGTACGCATCGGAGAGCGTGAGGTTGCGCACGATCACGTTGGAGGCGTCGCGGATGCGCAGGGACGCTCCGACCACGCGCGCATCGTCGCCGACGCCCACGAGGGTGACGTTCGAGCCGATGTGCTGCAGCGTGAGCCGCGCCTGGAGCGCCGCGGCTTCCACGCGAGCGGCCTCGAGCGGTCCGGAGGGGTCGATCCCCGGTCCGAACGCGGCGATGTAGTCGTCCATCGAGAATGGCGTGCCGCTTCCCGCGACGGTGATCTGGGCGGCGATGTCATCGCAGGTCGTCCGCGTGCCGTCGGCGCGCAGCCACGGGTCGAGCGTGCCCGTGACGTAGACGATGCGCGGCACGGTGTTGTAGCGCGCATCGTTCTGCGATCCGCCGGCCCGGCCGGCGAGGGCGTCTCGCAGCTGCTGCCACGTACCGGCGACGTACACGTCCGCGGGGGACGCCGAGGAGCCGCCCGTGGTCGGCGCGGCCAGGCGCTGCACGCGCTCGGGGTAGGTGTAGCCGCTCCACGACGCCCAGCCGTCGCCGGGCGCGATGGCCTCGCGGCCGAGGTCGACGGACGGTGCGGGACCGGGTTCGGCGGCTGCGGCGGTCGCCGGCGAGGCGGGCAGCACGAGCGCCGCGGCCAGGCCTACGGTGGCGACTACGGCGAGTGGGCGGGGTCGTCGGGAGCGCGGCGGCGCGGCGCGCTCGGGCAGGGCTGACGGCGTTCGCATGGGACTCCTTCGTCCTGTGCAGAATCCGTGATGAGGACGACGCGGGGGCGATCGTGAAGCCGAGGAAGCGTTTTCTGCGGGTTCACCGCCAGCATGGCAAGCCGAAATGGAAAGCGCAATCCCCGGATGCTGCGGCCTTGAGCCTTCTCCCGTGCGCGGCCGCACCGCCTGGCGGGCCACCGACCCGCACGCGGACCGGCGGCCGGTGTCGGACCCGTCGGTAGCATGACGAGGTGACCCTCGATCCGCACTTCGACGACGCGCACAGCGCCGGCGAGGGGAGGCGGGCGGTGCGCGAGGGGCTGGGCGTCGCCCTTGCGACGAGTGCCTACGGCATCTCGTTCGGGGCCCTCGCCGTCGCTTCCGGTCTCGACATCTGGCAGACGTGCGTCCTGAGCCTGGTGATGTTCACCGGCGGGTCTCAATTCGCCTTCGTGGGGATCGTCGGCGCCGGGGGACTGGCCGCCGTGCCGGCGGCCATCGCGTCGTCGGCACTGCTCGGCGTGCGCAACGTCGCCTACGGCATCCGGATGTCTCCGGTGATCGGCGCGGGGTTCTGGCGCCGTGCCGCCGCCGCACAGTTCACGATCGACGAGTCGACGGCCGTCTCCCTCGCGCAGCGTTCGCCGCACGCGCGGACGCTCGGCTTCTGGGTGACGGGCATCGGGATCTACATCGGCTGGAACCTGTCGACGCTCGCCGGTGCACTGCTGGGAGACGTGCTCGGCGACGTGCGGGCGTACGGGCTCGACGCCGCAGCGGCCGCGGCCTTCCTGGCGTTGCTGTGGCCGCGTCTGCGCACCCGGCAGCCCATCGTGGTGGGCGTGGCCGCGGCCGTCGTCGCGACGGTGCTCACCCCCGTCCTCATGCCCGGCCTCCCGGTGATCATCGCGGCGGTCGTGGCGATCGTCGTGGGCTGGACGAACTGGCTGGGCAGGAGCGAGAGCGTGGCCGCCGAGCCCGACGACGTCGCCGAGAGGGAGGGGCTGCCGTGACCATGTGGACCGCCATCCTCGTGGCCTCGATCGTGTGCGTCGCGCTGAAGACCGTCGGCTACCTCATCCCGGCGAAGTGGGTCGAGGCGCCCACCCCCATGCGCATCGCCGACCTCCTCACGGTGGCCCTCCTCGCCGCGCTCGTCGCGGTGCAGACCCTCGGCGCCGGGCAGGCCGTCGTCGTCGACGCGCGGGTTCCGGCGGTGCTCGTGGCCGCCGGGCTCCTGCTGCTGCGTGCGCCGTTCCTCGTCGTGGTCATCGCCGCCGCGCTCGTGGCCGCGCTGCTGCGGCTCTGGGGCTGGGCGGCGTAGGCCGTCGTCCGCCGGCAGCGGTCGACGGGGGCCTGTCGGTACGATCGAGTCATGCGCCCCTCCGTCCCGGCCCGCATCGGCAGCTGGATCATCGCCCTGCTGGTGGGCCTGGTCTACGGGGTGGCCGGAACCGTCGCGCACGCCTACTCGATCGGCTGGTTCCCGCTCGGACTCGTGCTGGCCGTGATCGGCTCGGGCGCTCTGCTCCTCGCGGTGCGGCTGCTCACCTCCGACCGCTGGGCGACCCTCGCGACAGGTGCCGGCATGCTGATCTCGACCCTCGTGTTCTCGGGCAGCGGCCCCGGCGGCTCGGTGGTGGTGCCCCAGACCGGGCTCGCCGTCGTCTGGACGTTCGCGGTGCCGATCCTGGTGGCGTTCGCGGTGGCCTGGCCGGATCGGGTCGCCACGCCCGAGTGAGCCCGCGCGTCGCGCGGCGGAACGCCGGCGGACGTCGCGGCTGCGCCCGGGGCGCGGGGTCGACCCCGCTCCGAAGTAGACTGGGCCCGTGACGTACGTGATCGCCCTTCCCTGCGTGGACGTCAAGGACCGCGCCTGCATCGACGAGTGTCCCGTGGACTGCATCTACGAGGGCGACCGATCGCTGTACATCCACCCCGACGAGTGCGTCGACTGCGGCGCGTGCGAGCCGGTCTGTCCTGTCGAGGCGATCTACTACGAGGACGACCTGCCCGACGAGTGGCAGGACTACTACAAGGCCAACGTCGAGTTCTTCGACGACATCGGCTCCCCGGGCGGCGCGGCCAAGGTGGGCGTCATCCACAAGGATCACCCGATCATCGAGGCGCTTCCGCCCCAGGAACACTGACGTGGGGGTCGCCGACCTCGCCGACTACCCCTGGGATGCCGTCGCGCCGTACGCCGCGCGGGCGCGCTCCCATCCGGACGGCCTCGTCGACCTGTCCATCGGGTCGCCCGTCGACCCCACGCCCGCGGTCGTCGCCGACGCGCTCCGCGCCGCGACCGACGCGCACGCGTACCCGCAGACCGTCGGCACCCCGTCGTTGCGCGCGGCGATCGCGCGCTGGTACGACCGGCGCCGCGGCGTCACCGGGCTGACCCCCGAGAACGTGCTTCCGACGGTCGGGTCGAAGGAGCTCGTGGCGCTTCTTCCGCTGCTGCTCGGCCTCGGCCCCGGTGACGTCGTCGTGCACCCCCGCGCGGCCTATCCCACCTACGAGGTGGGCGCGCGCCTGGTGGGTGCGACCCCCGTCGCCGCCGATGACCCGGCGGAGTGGCCCGAGGGCACGCGTCTCGTGTGGGTGAACTCTCCGGGCAATCCCGACGGCCGCGTGCTCGACGTCGGCGCCCTGCGCGCCGCGGTCGAGCGTGCCCGCGGTCTGGGTGCCGTGCTGGCGTCCGACGAATGCTACGCGGAGCTCGGATGGGATGCCCCGTGGGACGCCGAACCGGTGCCCTCGGCGCTGGACCCGCGCGTGACCGGAGGCGACCTGAGCGGCGTGCTCTCGGTGTACTCGCTGAGCAAGCAGTCGAATCTCGCGGGCTACCGCGCCGCGTTCCTCGCCGGCGATCCGTCGGTCGTGGCGCGCCTGCTGACGGCGCGCAAGCACCTCGGCCTCATGCTCCCGCTGCCCGTCCAGGCGGCGATGACGGCCGCGCTCGAAGACGACGCCCACGTCGCTGCGCAGAAGGAGCTGTACCGGCGCCGCCGCGAGGTGCTGCGTCCGGCTGTCGAGGCGGCCGGTTTCCGCATCGACGCGAGCGAGGCGGGGCTGTACCTGTGGGCCACAGAAGGACGCGACGCGTGGGAGAGCCTCGGACGCCTCGCCGACCTCGGCATCCTCGCCGGCCCCGGGCACTTCTACGGCACCCACTTCCCGCAGCACATCCGGCTGTCGCTCACGGCGACCGACGAGCGCATCGCCGCGGCGGCCGACCGACTCCGTGCGGCATCAGAATTGTCGATCTGAGGATTCCTCCATCGGATGCTGCGGGCCTTTGGCCGTGTCAACAGTATGCGCAGCAGCGCACTAGGCTGTAAGAACGCGGTGACGCGGCATCCCCCGTCCCGCCCCTCCGTTCTGCTGCAGTGCGCCCACGGCGTCGCACAGGACCGGACGACACCCCCGGTACGACCAGAAATCGCGAGGAGGCGCCGTGAGCGAAGCGGGCACCCAGCAGGAGAAGGCCACCCTCACGATCGGTGACAGCACCGCCGAGTTCCCGCTGCTGCGGGGCACCGACGGGACGCCGAGCGTGGACCTCTCCACCCTTACCCGCCAGACCGGCTACACGGCGCTCGACTACGGCTTCGTGAACACTGCGGCGACCAAGTCCGCGATCACCTACATCGACGGCGACCAGGGCGTGCTGCGCTACCGCGGCTACCCGATCGAGCAGCTCGCGAAGAACAGCACGTACCTCGAGGTCGCGTGGCTGCTCATCTACGGCGAGCTGCCGAGCGCCGACGAGCTGGCAGAGTTCGACGAGAAGATCCGCCGGCACACGCTGCTGCACGAGGACCTCAAGCGCTTCTTCTCGGCTCTGCCGCACACGGCTCACCCGATGTCGGTGCTGTCGTCGGCGGTCTCGGCGCTCTCGACGTACTACGAGCACCAGTCCGACCCCAACAACCCCGAGCACGTCGAGCTGAACACGATCCGCATGCTCGCGAAGCTGCCCGTGATCGCAGCGTATGCGCACAAGAAGAGCATCGGTCAGGCGTTCCTGTACCCCGACAACTCGCTCGGGTTCGTCGACAACTTCCTCAAGCTCAACTTCGGCGTGCTGTCGGAGGTCTACCAGGTCGACCCCGTCATGTCGCGCGCGCTCGAGCGACTGCTCATCCTCCACGAGGACCACGAGCAGAACGCGTCGACCTCGACGGTGCGCCTCGTCGGCTCGACCGGTGCGAACCAGTTCTCGTCGATCTCGGCGGGCATCAACGCGCTCTACGGTCCGCTGCACGGCGGGGCGAACGAGGCCGTGCTCGACATGCTGGCGCGCATCCGCGACTCCGGCGAGAGCGTGCAGCGCTTCGTCGAGCGGGTCAAGAACAAGGAAGACGGCGTGAAGCTCATGGGCTTCGGGCACCGGGTGTACAAGAACTACGACCCGCGCGCGAAGCTCGTCAAGGAGTCTGCCGACGAGGTGCTGTCGGCCCTCGGCGTGAGCGACCCGCTGCTCGATCTCGCCAAGGAGCTCGAAGAGATCGCGCTCAACGACGCCTACTTCCAGGACCGCCGCCTGTACCCGAACGTCGACTTCTACACCGGCGTGATCTACAAGGCGATGGGCTTCCCCACCCGCATGTTCACCGTGCTGTTCGCCATCGGGCGGCTGCCCGGCTGGCTCGCGCAGTGGCGCGAGGCCGCGAGCGACCCGCAGACCAAGATCGGCCGCCCGCAGCAGCTCTACATCGGCGCGGCTGAGCGCAGCTACCCCGGTCTGTCCTGATCCGGAACGATCGACGGATGCCGCGCCCCTGAGTGGGAGCGCGGCATCCGGTGTCTCATCGGCCGTCGGCGGACGCAGGCGCCGTCATCGCGCCTCGGCGAAGGCCGTGGGCTCGTCCGCGTCTTCGAGCGGACCGGGTGCCGCAGCATCCGTCCCTCGTCGGGGCCGCACGGTCAGCACCAGGACCGCCGCGACGACCGCGCCGGCCGCGAGGGTGAGCCAGGCGACGGCGTAGCCGTCGAGCGCGGGGGCGCCGCCGGGCTCGACCGCGCCGAACACGACCGCGGTCGTGAAAGCGGAGCCGATCGCCGAGCCGATGGTGCGCAGATTGGCGTTGACGCCGGTCGCGATGCCGGTGCGGTCGGCCGGCACGCTCTCGACGATGATGCTCGCCGTGGATGCGTAGGCCAGGCCGATGCCCAGTCCGAACACGCCGCCCGCGATGGCCAGGGTGACGAGGGTCTCGTGGTCGAGCACCGCGAACACCACACCGCCCGCCATCAGCAGTGCGCCGAGCGACATCATGAGCCGCAGCGGGATGACGCGGGCGATGGCGCCCGTCGCGAACCCGACGCCCGACATGCCGATGAGGAGCGGGAGCAGCGCCAGCCCGGCGGCCTGGACGCCGAGGCCGAGCCCCCAGCCCGAACTCGCCGGCGTCTCGAGGAACTGAGGCAGGTACCCCCAGAAGCCGAAGGCGGCGGCGCCGATGAGGAGTGCCGCGGCGTTCACGGGCCAGATCGCCCTCGAGGCCATGAGCCGGAGGTCCACGAGCGGCTCGGCCGACCGGAGCTCGAAGATCACCCATCCCGCCATCAGCAGCACGGCGGCGGCGAAGAGGCCGAGCGTGAGCGGCGAGGCCCAGCCCCACCGCGCACCGGAGCTGAGCGGAACCAGCAGGGCAATGAGCCAGCCCGACAGGAGCACGGCCGACAGGACGTTCACGCGTCCGACGGCGCGCAGGCCGGCGGGCGGCACGAGCATGAACGTGAGCACGATGCCGGCGGCGGCGGCCACGAACGGGACGGCGAAGATGCCGTGCCAGCCGAGCAGCTCGGCGAGGGGACCCGCGAGGACGCTGCCCGCGGCGCCGCCGATGCCGATGATGGCGCTCGTGGCGCCGATCGCGCCGGTGAGCTGGTGCCGGGGCATGACGTCGCGCAGCAGGCCGAACGCGAGCGGGAAGAGCGCGCCGCCGACCCCCTGCAGCACGCGGGCGAGGATCAGCACCTCGAGGTTCGGAGCGAACGAGGCGATCACGTCGCCGATGGCGACGACCGCGAGCACCGCGAGGAAGGTGTTGCGGCGCCCTCGCAGATCGCCGATGCGTCCGAGCAGCGGTGTGGCCACGGCGGCCGCGATCAGCCAGGACGTGTTGGTCCACGATGCCGCATCCGCCGTCACACCGAAGTCCGCGGCGATGAGGGGGATGACGGGGATGACGAGGTTCTGGAGCAGTGCCAGCGACGCGACGCTCAGGGCGATCGCCGCGAACGCTGCGCGAGGTGTGAACGGGACAGTGGGCATCGACGGGCCTTCCGATGGGTGCGGATCCGATGAATGCGGGATAAAGTGGAGGGAGGTCTCCGAACGGAGGATGCCTCCGTTTTGAGATTAGCGGAGGGTTCCTCCGTTTCGCAACCGGAGATCTCGCCGACGCCGGAAGGCGCGGCTCGGGCACATCGGGAGGGTGCGGTCATGGCGGTCGTCGAGCGGATCTCCGCACTGGATGCGCGTCGTCCGCAACGGGCCGACGCCGCGCGGAATTTCGACGCGCTCGTCGCCGCCGGACGGGCGGCCTTCGCCGAAGAGGGGTCCGCGGCCTCGCTCGAAGACATCGCCCGCCGCGCGGGCGTCGGGATCGGGACCCTCTACCGCAACTTCCCGACGCGCGACGACCTCATCGAGACGCTGTACCTCGGCGAGGTCGACGCTCTCGCGAGCGCGGCCGACGAGGTCGCCGGTCTCGAACCGTGGGAGGCGCTGCGCGCCTGGCTCGACCGCTTCGTGTCGTACGTGGGCACCAAGCACGCCCTCCTCGACGGGCTCAACCGCCGCTCACCCGTGCTGGCGGAGTGCCGCACGATCATGCTCGCCGCGGGCGAGCCGCTGCTCGAGCGAGCCCAGGCCGCCGGGGTCGTCGACCCGGACATCTCCATCGGCGATGTGGTGAAGCTCGTGTCAGGAGTCGCAGCCGTCGCCTCGTTCGACGATGAGGCGCAGCGACAGCGCGTGCTGAACCTCGCGATCAACGCGATCCGCCGCTGACCCGTCGGGCCCGGATGCGCGTCGCGGCGGATCGGCCCCGGAAACGAGCGAGACCGCCCCGTCGTGGTCGACGAAGCGGTCTCGTGGCGGAGCTCAGGCGTGGAGCGCCTCGTTGAGCGTGACGCCGACGCCTGCGCGGCGCACGGCTTCGACCGCTCCGGTGAGCGAGTTGCGGCGGAACAGCAGTCCCGCGCTGCCGGAGAGGTCCGCGCCCTTCGCGGTGGGGAGCGTCCCGTCGGCGCGCCGCGGCTCGTCGGCGAGGACCACCTTGGTGCCGGCGGTCACGTAGAGGCCGGCTTCGACGACGCAGTCGTCGCCGAGCGAGATGCCGATGCCGGCGTTCGCTCCGAGCAGTGTGCGTGCTCCGACCGACACCTTGTGGGTGCCGCCGCCCGACAGTGTGCCCATGATCGACGCGCCACCGCCGATGTCGCTGCCGTGGCCGACGACCACGCCCTGCGAGATGCGGCCCTCGACCATGCTCTGGCCAAGGGTCCCGGCGTTGAAGTTCACGAAGCCCTCGTGCATGACGGTGGTGCCGGGGGACAGGTGGGCGCCGAGGCGCACGCGGGATGCGTCGGCGATGCGGACGCCGGGCGGCGTGACGTAATCCAGCAGGCGCGGGAACTTGTCGAGCCCCTGCACCTGGATGCCCTCGCGCGCGAGGAAGGGACGCAGTCGCGTCAGGGCGTCGGGGTGCATGGGGCCGGCGTTGGTCCACGCCACGTTGGGCAGGTGAGCGAAGACGCCGTCGAGGTTCACCTCGTTGGGGCGGACCAGCAGGTGCGAGAGCGCGTGCAGCCGCAGGTAGGCGTCGGGCGTCGACGTCGGCGCGGCATCGAGGTCGGCCTCGATCGCGACGACGTCGACGGTGACCGAACGGCGAGGGTCGGCGACCGCGAGGCGGTCCAGTTCGTCCGGAGGCATCTGGGGGTCATAGCCCAACGGGATCCGTCCGGCAGCGGGGGAGGGGAACCACGTGTCGAGCACGGTTCCGTCTTCGGCAGTCGTGGCGAGGCCCACGCCCCACACCCATCGTTCTTCGCTCATGCCTCAACGCTAGCGCGCGGGTTGGGGGCTGGTTCCGCGTGTTTGCGGGGTTGTGGGGGTGCGACACGCCCGGGATGTGGGGTGGATTCGACGTGGGGGTGGGTTCGGCGTAATGTTCTTGTTGTTCGCCCCAAAGGGTAGAGCGGAAGGCCGGAAGGTCTGGCTCCCCTCAAGCAGCGAACCACCCCATCTGTTCTGCTCCTGGTGAGTGGGCCGGTTCCGGTTTAGGATGGGTTTCTTCCACTTCTGTGTGTCGTCTGGTCGGCGGCTGTGGTGGGGTCTTGTGCCTCGCCGAGCTGGTTTGACAGGCGGGCCGGGGTGTGTAAGATAGAGAAGTTGCCCCGCGGAGATGGCTGAGAAGCCGGAAAGCGGGTGCGTCCGATCTTTGAGAACTCAACAGCGTGCACTTGTCAAATGCCAATTTTTTTCTCTGTCGACCAGTTTTCTGGTTGGTGGGGGTCTTTTTTGGATCAATTCATGGATGTCAGTTTGATATTCGTTTTTGGTCATGATTGAACTCGCTGCTTTCGACCGT